>JAJFJB010000354.1 GCA_021774435.1 Alphaproteobacteria bacterium | reverse complement strand
CATGCCAAACTAAATGCTCAAGAGACCCGTGCTAAATCTGAAACGCGGTGCGATGTTCCTTGAGCAGATAAGTTTCGAATTATTGGTGAGTTGTTTCACGAAAATTCTGTTCTCTCGAAGTCACGATTTGGGCACAAGGATGGAAACAACTCTGTGTGAGATCACGCCGCCGGCAGGAGATTTTGTCTATCGGATACCGCTGTTAAAAACCATATCGAAACATGCGACAGGCTGATTTGACAGGCAGGGGGAATTTGGATGCGACTGGTTTTTCAGATATCGATTTTGGTTTTCCTGCTCGCCACAAGCGGATGCGGAAGCATCGCCAAAGGAATCACCGAAGCGATTCTCGAACAAGCCGAAGACGTCGATACGCGACAATGCAGTATCCAAGGCCCCGTGGCACCGGGCTTGAGCGCATTCCTTGATGAGCAGTCGAGGTCACGCAAGAACGGCAATCCAACCAAATCAACTAAATTGCTAATGATCCACGGCATTGGTCGTCACCTTCCGGGGTACTCTGGACGTTTGACCGAAAGGCTGATGAATGAATTACAACTGAGCGTTCGCAGTGCAAAGGCAAAAGAATTCAGATTGCGCGATCCGCGCGTCGCCGGCCGTATGGGGTCATTGCGGGTAAATCGATATACCGACAAGGCAAACACCAAGGAAATATTGTTTTACGAACTGACATGGTCCGCGATCACAGAACTCGACAAAAAGGCCATTGAATTCGACGAGACCGGCGAACAGTCGTTCAGACGAACCGCGGTCAACAATTTTATGAAGAGTTTCCTCAATAATCATATTTCCGATCCCCTCATTTATCTGGGCACGGCGCGGGTTCAGATTTTAGCATCGGTTCAACAGGCCATGTGCTGGATGACGAGTGGCGATTGGAACGACTATCCGTCGCAATCCGACCGTCATTGCGACCTCGACGATCCGCAACGCCTGGACTTTTTCAAGAAGGACGATATCGCGATTATCACCCATAGCCTGGGGAGCCGGATCAGTGTGGACGCACTTCAGGCGATGGCCGAAGATGCAATTTCCAGGGAAGGCTCACTGTACCGGCATGCAGGTGGGCCAATTCAGCAAAAATCGTTCAATGTCTATATGCTCGCCAATCAACTGCCTCTCCTGCAATTGGGACGGAAGCCAGCGAGAATCCGTGACCAGATCGAGGATTACTGTGCTCCTGAAGGGCGCAAGCATGATGAGCGGCTGATCAACGAGTTGAACATATTTGCCTTCAGTGATCCCAATGATCTGCTAAGCTACGCGATTCCACCAAAATTCGCGGAAGAAAATATAGATTCCCGGCTTTGCCCAACGCTGACGAATATCAGCATCAATGTCGCCCAACCGATCTCCATTCTGGGTTTAAGTGAAGTGGCAAATCCGCTTGAGGCCCATGTCGGCTATGACAATGACGAGCGTGTCATCGCGATCATCGCCCATGGGATCGGCACAAAGAGCCAATCCTCCATAATCGCACGACGATGCAAGTGGCTAGAAACCGTATATCGGTAGAAAGCTCACGTAATTTATTTTGTACCGTTGAATGTTTAAAGAGCGCGCGTTTTTTGCGGGAAAGATCTACGATATGAGGATAATTTCAGAAAGACGCTATTCAGTCTCAGCGCCGGGGCTGAGCTGTGAGCTTCATCGACGTGCGCCTTAACGAGTAACTTGGGAGATTTTGCGTTAGTTAGCGCTTCGCGATGGTATTCACATGTTTCAAATAGATCGAGAAGTTGACCAACCGGTCCTCGTCATCAAATTGTCGGGTTTGATGCATTCGGGTGATTTTTTGGATCAAATGCCGGAGATTAAGGAATACGTTGCCGCTACCCAGCTTCGGGTACTGTTGCTTGATTGGACGGATTTGACGGGATGGGATGAGGCTGCGGAATCCGTTCGTTTCTATGCCCGGCTGGAACTGCGCGAAAATTTTACACACATCGCCGTCCTTGCCGATGAGCAATGGGAGGCGGAGGTTGGTCGATTGGAAGATGTAACGCGGCTTGCGGTCAGCCGTTTTTCGCCAACGCATCGGGAAGATGCAATGGCGTGGCTGACTTCGTAGGTTTTGAAGCAAATGCTCTATGCAGAAGCTTTCGCCTTTTCGGGCGTCGTCGGTTTGGCCAATTGGCCAGCGTAACGTTATCTCACTCGATGCAAAACCGGTGTCTTTGCCGTTCCGCGTAAGACGGTGTTGCTGGTGTCACCTTAAATGACAGACCTAGGGGTAAATGTCGTTGACTTGATCAGGTAAGCTGCTGATAGTTCACGAAAGGTAACGCTGGGACCGTTAAATTTCCGGTGCCAGATCTAAATAAATTCGGAGCGTTAGAATGAGAAAATTTTATAATCCATCTCGGACCAACTTCATCGTTCTCCTCCCCTTGGCGGCAGCGATGATGGACAACGACGAGGGAATGCCGGGGAAAGAAATCAACGAGGCGTTTGTTGGAAACACGGTCGTTGCGCAATTGGATGAAGGCACAACCTACACATTCATAGCGCCGAAAGGGGTGGCGCATGGCTTGCGCCCCGATGCGGGACGCATCACGGGAAAATATTCGATCTCCGAAGACGGTAAGGTTTGCGTCCTTTGGGAAAATTCTGAAGACGATATCGAGGCCTGTGACAAGGTTGTCAAACAGGAAGATGGCAAATACGAATGGGGCGGCAAGACCTTTGGGATTCTGGCCGGCGACCCGAAAGGGTTGGGCGATTAATCAGTTCACCTTTCTGTTGCGCTCCGGTTTGTGCGGTCGAGCCTTATTCAGATCCGGATCGGAGGTGCCATTACAATGAAGTCGTGTTTAAAACGGCTATCAACGCTGCTTATTGCGAAAAGAATTCCGGCTACAGGCTTTGTTTCGCTGGCGATCGTGCAGCAGCATGTTCATCGGAAGCGAGGGTTTGCCAATTCTCATATTTTTGCAATCACCGGATTGCTTTGTATCGTTGGCATATCAATCAGTCCGGCATTCGGTCAGGGCGTGGCGCGGCAAATCGGCAAACTGCTGTCGTCGTGTACGGCGCAGCATGGGTATAGCGTCAAGGACTCCGACTCGCTTGGCGACTACCAGTTAGGCACCGGTGAGCTGGCATGGCGAAGATGCGTCTATGACGGCATTCGGGCGCATATATTCCCCAACACCCCTTTCCCGGATCTCTATGAGGACTTAATCCGGAACGACGACGCGATGACTGTACTCATCGGGAAAAAGGAACTTACCCGGAAGAATCGACGTATCTGGAATCTGCGCGCGATCATGAAAATTCAGGAGCGTGAAGACAACCATCTGGTCGAACGTGAAAAACTGCTCCGTGAACAGGCGAAGACGATGGAGGCGGCGCGGGAGGTTCAAAATGTTCTCGACATGCAACGGCGTGTGTTCGAGATCAATAGGTCCGCATTGGAAGGTTTACGATAAAAATCGGCACTCGAAACGTTGTCATTAAAAAATTCCGAAACAATATCTATAGCGCAGTGGCCGCTTCGTAATCGGGTAAACGAATATAAGTGGCGAACGTTTTCGGGGAAGGCCTCGCGCGATGAGCGAAAACCATTTTAATATCGAGGACATTTTGACGACCGTTGGTCGACGAATACGCGTGCCAATACTTGCCATTGCAGCATTGGGGACGCTTTCGGCGTGTCAAACAGTCGGCACGGCTGCCGGTGCCGTGCGGCCTGTCCAAGGCAACGAGGCCCTGATATCCGTCGATGATGACAAATTCCGGAACGCCGCCGAACGGCGCCTGCGGTTTAAAGATGCTTGGCAAACTCAAGAATATGTCAATTTCGAAAGCCGCGACATCCAATCCGAGATGATCTACGCGGCGGCCAAACGCTTCGATTACGTGACGCTCGAATTTCCTTTTACTGCGGACGATACGCTGCAGCAGTGGAAATTCTTAAGTACTGGAATAGCCGAAACCGGCCGGTCGCGGCGCGTGAATATCGCGCTTTTCGATGTCCGGTACAGAACGTTCAAGGCGGCGCCATGGACGAATACCTGTTTTGGCTTTACCGCCGAAGGTCCGCAAAAGAACGACGATCCGAACAGCCGGCCAACAGAGATTGTTTGGGGTTATTTCTGCGACCGTTTCGGACGGGTGCTCAGCGATGAAAATATCGAAGATATAATTTTTGGCATTAACATCATTTCGGGAAATGCCAGCGTTAAAGCAAAAATAGCTAATCTGGCGCCCGCCGCCGCGAACCGGGGGAATGTAAAATTTCCACTGGATCTCGCGCGCTATTATCAACTGAAATCATCAGGCGGATGACCGCCCATTAAACGACGAATTGCCATACAAAAGTTGCGATTGATTGCGCTTGTTCTTGTTATCAATTTCCTTGGTTGGGCGCCGTCGATGGCGGCAGACCGTGAAGTCGTCGTCGACGTCGATAGCGCAAAGGGCGTCGCCGACCACCTGAAGAAAATCGGGTTCCACGAAATCGATGAACATCCGGAACGCTTGCAGTCCGTGCCGCGCTTGCGGATCGTGCGCGTACCGAAGACAGTGAAGAGTGCCTGGCGCGAAAATGTTTCGCTGCGCAAATCGGTGTTTTATCGGCTGGCCCTGTCCGCGGTGCTGCAGGTCAATGAAGACATTCTGACACAGCGGGTCCGGTTGCAGAGCTTTTCGATAAATGAAGCTTCCGATGCGGAACGGGCTTGGGTTTCGGCGATGATGACGCGCTATGGCCTAGTGAAGTTAGAAACACCACTGACGGCAAAATTTCTTGCAGCTCTATTGTTGCGCGTTGATGTCCTGCCGCCGTCACTCGTGATCGTGCAGGGTGCGATCGAGAGCGGTTGGCTTCAGTCGAGATTTGCGCGGAAGGGCCAAGCGATTTTCGGGCAGTGGACTTCCGGTAGCAAGGGTATCAAGGCGTTGGGTAGTGATGTCCATTTGGCGGCGTTCGCCAATCCTCGCGACTCCCTGGTCGCATATATGTTGAACCTCAACACGCATCCCGCCTATGCGGCGCTTAGAAACGCCCGGGCCGAAATACGGCGCGCAGGCCGCCAGATCGATGGCGATACACTCGCCGGGTTCATGGGACATTACGCAGAAACGGGACAAGAATACGTCAACTTGATCCGACGCATGATTCGCCGTGACGGATTGGCGCGCGCCGATAGCGCGAGACTCGCATCCGGGCCTCGAATCCTTTTTCGACGATTGGATCAGAGGTAGCAGATGCTTTTACTCTGGCGATTAAAGTCCGCCCTCACTATGTTCCAGCGCGCTCGATGGCGCCGATTCAATTCCAGGAGAGTACTATAATGTCCGTGACAAATACGGTTGTTCGCAACGATAGAAATCCGTTTGCGTGGATCTCATCAATCGGAATCGCTTCGACGCTTCTGCTTGCCGCAACGACGGCGGATGCGCAGCAGGTGACGGAGTTGCCACCGGTATTCCGAGCCTCGGATGTATTGCCGGCCAATACGGTCGCGGGTCCGACACACCGAATTGCCGATGCCGTCTACAACAACGGCATTTTGAACCGATACGAGTTGCAGACCAATCAGGGTGCCTACACGATCTTCGGCACACAATTGTTGAAAGTACGTCTCCGTGAACTCGAGTCGCTCCTGCGAATGGAAGCGTACAAAAATTCGGATGCCTTCGGCAAAACCTTTGGCAAGGCGATCAAGGCGCCAATCGAAGGCGCCAAGTCGTTGGTAACATCGCCGATTGAAACGACAAAAGGCGCCGTTGCGGGTGTTGGGTCATTCTTCAGCAATGTCGGGCATTCGCTTTTTGGCGGCGCCAGCGAATATGAGTCGGGCG
>JAJFJB010000353.1 GCA_021774435.1 Alphaproteobacteria bacterium | reverse complement strand
GAGGTGCCAAACATCCAATCCGCAATGGGAAAGGTAAGGTTCATGTTCATTTCCATCATCAGGCGCGAGTTATGGTGCGCGGTATGATGGCGACGAAGAGTATTGACGAACGGGCAGTAGCGAACAAACCAATTCTCATCGACATGACAGCAAAAATGCATGAACTCGTAGATCAGATACATGCCGGTCGTCGTGCACATCAGCAGCCATCCGACATTCGGTGAGATTAGATACCCCATAACGAGACCACCCGGTGCCGACATTAAAATAAATACGACCAGTGCGTAGGGTGGAAATACCGTCACGCGCCAATCAAGCTGATCGCGGAATCGCATTTCACTATCCGAGAAGAACTGATGATGATTCAGCGTATGGCGCACATAGATCGGGCGCAGGCCCCTGATCGTGATGGGGCGGTGCATTACATGGGTATGCAAAAACCATTCGAAGATGTTGCAGAGGAAAACCACTGCCGGGATCGTCAGCCACTCCCACCACTGCACAGTGGCAATATTCTGAATGTATACATACAACGCCGGCACACCGATCCCATAGATGATGGCGATATGGACAAAGCCATTGTACCAACCGTCGATCCGGGAACGGTACTCACGGCGGAATGCCGCCTGCTTTTCGCTCATCATGATGTTAATCCTCCGTCGATTTTCGCTACCGCGCTGTCAATTTCAGCGCTAGTGAGTTCCCAATCATTGTCCAAATTAGCGATGATCTGCCGCATGAATGCATCGCATAAGGATAGCGCCTTTGCATCGTCATTGAGGTGATGCGCCAAGAGCGCCAAGGCCAGTTGGCTTGGCTCGACGCCTTCATAGGTCCACTCGAAGCCGCGATTTGTATAGGCCTTCAAATCCGTGCGCGGGTCCAGCGGTGTTTCATCCACTAAAACTCGAACGCCATCAATGGTGCGCGCGCCAGTATAGGTCGCCATCCCCGTTATCCTGTGACCTCTGCAACTGATATATCTATAATATATTATAAGGCTGCGATACCTCTGTAAACCGCTTTCACATTGAATTTTGACAGCTAATCGATCAAATCGCTGGATCAATCGGCCCGGAAAAGGACAGCTTTTCCGACAACTTCTCGATCCGCAATTACGCGCATGGCGTCTTTCACCTGATGAAACGGAAATAGGTGAGAAATATGGGTCTTGATGCGGCCATCCGCAGCCCATCCCAAAAGCACATCCATGTTGCTACGGGCGACTTCAGGATTTCGCCGGGCATTGGATCCGGCTCGAATACCGACAACCGACGCGCATTTTATGAGCAAATGATTGGTGCGCACCTGTGCGGCCCGGCCGGCGGCAAAACCAACGACAATCAACCTGGCTCCCATATCGATGCATCGCATCGATTCATCGAAGATATCGCCGCCGACGGGATCAAAGACGACATCGACACCCTTGCCGCCCGTTAACTGTTTGACCGGATCACGGAAACCATCCGTATAATTGATGACATGATCGGCCCCGCATTTTCTTACGGTTTCGAGCTTTGACTCACTGCCGGCTGTCGCAATAACCGACGCTCCAAGCTGTTTCGCGACCTGAACCGCTGCCAATCCCATACCGCCTGCCGCGCCGTGAATTAGAACGGTTTCCCCGGCTTGAAGCCGTCCACCCTGGACCAATCCATGATAAGCCGTCGCGAACGCCGCCCGGAACCCTGAAGCTTCTTCAAATGACATTGTGTCTGGCATATGAATAACGTTTGAAGGGGGAGCGACAACCCTTTCGGCAAACGCGCCAGGCCGATGACTTGTCATTACCCGGTCACCAGCGGCATAACCACGTACGTCCTCGCCCACCGCGACGACTGTGCCGGCGGCTTCACCGCCGGGAACGAACGGCAGTTCCGGGCGCAATTGATAAGTCCCGCCCACCATGATGACGTCGACGTAATTGACGCCCCATGCTTCCGGTGCAACGCAAATCTCTCCCGCTCTCGGCTCTGGCTCGGGCAGGTCCTCGATTGCAAGTTCCTGATAGGATCCAAAATCATGGCAAACTATTGCTTTCATACGGTCCGTGCTCCCGCACTGATTAGCTGATGGGTTGGCGAATATCGTCTTGGAAATCGGTGTACTGGAAACATCCGACGATATCTTGTTTGAGCGCACTTCTGAAGCCGGTAACCTGCATTAGACGCTGTAAAGGAGATCGAGATGTCTGAGACGTGCCGTATTGCGATGATTGCATTTCCACGTTTGACGCAACTGGATCTCACGGGTCCATATGAAATACTCGCCCGCATGCCCGGCGCCGAGATCGACCTGATTTGGAAGACGCGAGATCCAATAGTATCGGATACCGGCCTCACCCTTGTTCCGACCGCGACATTCGATGACTGCGCACAGCCAGATATTCTCTTCGTCCCCGGCGGCCCGGGTCAGATCGATGTCATGGAAGAGCCGTCGTTGATCAATTTTCTCCAGGGTATGGCGCCGACTGCAAAGCTGGTCACTTCAGTCTGCACGGGCTCGCTGCTGCTGGGTGCGGCGGGTCTTTTGAAAGGGAAGCGCGCAACCTGTCACTGGATGTCGCTTGACTTGCTCTCCCATCTCGGTGCCGTACCTGTCAACGAGCGGGTCGTCATCGATGGCAACGTTATCACAGCCGCCGGCGTTTCATCCGGTATTGATTTCGCTTTGGTTGTCGCCAGTAAACTGCATGGTGAAGCCGTCGCGCGACAAATTCAACTTTTCGTCGAATACGATCCGGAGCCGCCATTCGATAGTGGCTCACAGGAAAAAGCGCTCCCGGAAACTGTAGAGGGATTGCGGACAATTTCCGCGGATATGCTATCGCGCCGCGCTGCTGACACGAAGCGGCTCGGCTCGCTAATGCAACCCAAGGGTAATTGAATCAATCATCTGGGGACTGTCTCGGTTTTTAGATCACCCTGTCAGGTTTAAAATATTCGTAATATACTGTTATAAAACGAACAATTATTATCTATGAAAATAACACGAGAAGATGATTGCACATCGGAATATACACCTTATTATAGAAATTCAATTTCATCGTGGCTAATTTATCAAAGGCCCTCCATTTCTTTTGGAGATTTTTTCCTCTTGTCAGACGAACTTTTAGGCTTAAGCGAGGCGTTACGCCCGCTTTATCTTTACTGGATTGCCGCTCGTGGTGAAAAACTCATGCCATCACGATCCGACATCGATCCTATTACGATGCCGCGTCCGTTGTTACCCAATATTATCCTCGTTGATGTCATTGAGGTACCGCTTCGTTTTCGGTACCGCGTTATGGGTACCGCCATCGCAGACATGTTAGGCGAGGATTGGACCGGCCATTTCGTCGACGAGGTGCCTAACATTAGCCCTAATGCGGAAGAGCAATATATGAAGACCGTCCGAAACGGCGAACCTTCAATCAATGTCGACGAATACGAGCGATATGACCCAAATCTGATGCAGCGCGAAATCACACGTTACGAACAATTGCTGTTACCCTTATCCAATAGCAACCACGCCGTTTCCATGCTGCTGGGGGGAACTCTTAAAAGTACTGAAACCGCCTGAAACAACCGCGGCCTCGTCCGTTTGAACGAGGCCGCGAGAATTTCCCATGAGAAGGCGCAAAACTAAAGCGCGTTCACATCATCGACTGTTTTGCTGGGCTCTGGCCGTCTGGTGTAATCGACATCGATATCGGTCGCCCGGATGATGCCTTCTGAATCGATTACAAGACGTGCCGGTACCGGCAGGGTCCAGCTACTTTCACCGTTGTACTTAGGGAGGTCTATGCCAAACCCGCTATAGATTTCCTTCACCTCGTCCGGCACCTCAAAACGAAGGCCGAGTTTCGCGGCATATTCATTGCCGGGATCGGAGAGGAGATGAAAATTCAACGCGTTCTTCGCAATCATTTCCTGGTTGTGCTCAGGAATTTGCGGCGTTAGCGCGACAAGGGTCACGTTGTTTTCTTCAAGATCGTCAAGGACTGCCTGCAAAGCTAACAGCTCTGCATTACAGTAGGGTCACCAAACCCCTCGAAACACGGTGAGAACAACCGCGCCGTGCGCGAGCAAGTTTTCGGAATGGATTTCCACACCTTGCGCATTCTGTAGTGAGAAGCCGGGCAATTTGTCGCCGACTTTTGGTACGCTGTCGAGGATGCCTGAATTCTTCAGATCGGCGGTTGCTTGCCCCATAATGGCCCGCTTGTCGTCCGGAATTCTTTTGCTTCCTGCCGCGCGTATCGAATCTAGCTGTTCCGCTAGTGACATGAGCGTCTCCGTTTTCTTGAAATTAAGCGATGAATCTCAACGCCGGGTATACCCCGATATGTAGTGTTATTAAAATATAATCCAGTATTTTTATGTTCAACTTTTCTTGCGCGACGAAATAGCATCCGCCATGACACAGAGGATCTCATACATAAATGTTGCACCGACAAGCGCGGTATTGCCGGTTTGATCAAATGGCGGCGCCACTTCGACAACGTCGCCGCCGACAATATTCAGCCCTTGCAGTCCCCGGATCATGCGTTGCGCTTCATGTGTCGAATATCCGCCGACTTCCGGCGTTCCGGTTCCCGGCGCATAGACTGGATCGAGACCATCGACATCGAAGCTGATGTACACCGGCCCGTCGCCGACAACGCGGCGCGCTTCCTCAATCACCGCATTGACGCCGATGTCATAGAACTCTTCGATGTAGATAACGCGCATACCGCTTTCGTGAGAGAAATCGTTGTAATCGGAGTCCGAACGCGCGCCGCGAATGCCGATTTGGATCGTCCGTTTCGGATCCAGCAGGCCTTCCTCGACGGCACGCCGAAAAGGGGTGCCGTGGTGGTATTTTTCACCGCCGAACGCGACATCTGCCGTGTCCGTGTGGGCATCGAAATGCACCATGCCGACAGCGCGGTCTTTGCATAGCGCCCGCATTACCGGCAGCGTCACCAGATGGTCGCCGCCGCAGGACAAGGGCGTCACACCGGCTGAAACAATCTCGGCATAGAATTCCTCGATCATCGTCAGCATTTTGTCGTTATCGATCGGATTGACCGGCGTGTCTCCGACATCGCCGACGCGGCAGAGCTCGAACGGATTGATGTTGCTGACATGATGAACCCGGCGGATAAAGCTCGACATGTTGCGCACCTCGCGCGGGCCGTGCCGCGCACCCGCCCGGTTCGTCACCGCGCCATCCCAAGGAATTCCGGCCAGCGCGATATCGATCATACTGTAGTCATCGACAACTGGCGTTCTCATGAAGGTCGCCAATCCCATATAACGCGGCGAAACATTATTGCTGGGCGGTAGCGGTAAACTATTCTCTTTGGCCATGACTTAACTCCTGAACAGGGTGTTTGCTGAGGTTCAATCGGCACTCAGGGACAACAACTTGCATTCATTAGGGTGAAAGGGATGGCATATTGTCGATTAAACACCAGAACCGCCCCCGCGATCCATCTTGCGGTTTTTGGAAGCCAAAGCCTTTTCGAATACGCCCCTATAAGTGTCGGTCATTCGTTTCAACCGGAATGCCGTACGGGCCCTTTTTTGGCCTGCGAGACCATTCCGGCGACGTAGGTCTGCACCGGACACATGGGACGCCAGCGCATCGGTCAACTCGCGAACCGTTTGCGCCGGATGCTGAGGGGAGGCGACCAAGGTACCTGCGTCCTGTATCGCTTCGGGAATGCCACCGATGGCCGTACCGATAACCGGAACGCCCTTCGCCATTGCCTCCATGATAGACAGAGGCGCCGCTTCCGCGCGGGACGTCAGCACAAAACAATCTGCGGCGTCGAGCAGCGAGGCGATATCCGTCCGGTGCCCCAATAGCCGGACATGGGACGAAAGTCCAAGTTCGGAAAGCATATTGGCGATCGACTCCAAGTCCATGCCGTCGCCGGCCCACACGAAATAAAGGCGATCCCAGACATCCTGATCCTTCAGTATGCGCATGGCTTCGATCTGATATTGGTATCCCTTAATTGGCTCAAATTTTGCGGCGCTAAAGCTGACGACCGCATCCTCAGGAATATTGAGTTCGTAGCGGATTTTGGCGCGGTTAGACGGGTCGACGGGTTCGAAGAAATCTTCGGTGCGGCCGCTCAGAATTGACATCCCGACGGCCTCCGGGAGGCTCAAATAATCTCGTAAATTCTCTAAATTCTCCTGAGACTTAACGATTGCCGCCGCGGCATTCTGGTAAAGTTCGGACACAACCGTTGTTGTGGTCGCATCCCATTGGAAAAGTGTATGCGCAATCAAGCCGTCTACGACGACGTAGGGAATTGCGAAAAATAAGGCGGCCTGCATCCCCGCAGCGCTGGCTATGGGATGGATACCGTTGGAAAAGACAATGAGGTCAGGTCCGATTTCAAGAAACAGTTTGCTTACAAGCCTCTTGTCACCGGCGAATGCTTTGATGTCGTCATAGGGATCGCGCTCTAAATAGTAGCGCCTGGCATCGGAGCATTCCCCCATACGCGCGCCATAATCCGGGTCGTAGGGTTGCGCTATCGATACATCGTAGCCAGCCGCCAGGAGGTCGGCTGCAATGACTTCATTGAACCGCGGCACGCCCGTTCCGGATTTCGCCGTCGTAAAAATTAGGATCGAAGCCCTAGGCATTTAGCAAATTCAACGCTTGTCAGGCCCCATGCGGGACGAGGATTTGCCGTACAACCGATCCTTCGTTCAACCGGTCAAAGCCAACGTTGATATCATCGAACCCAATTTTTGCATCGATCAAACGGTCCACGGGAAGCCGGCCCTGCCGATATAAATTGATATAACGGGGGATATCCCGGACGGGGACGCAACTGCCCATCGAACTGCCAAGGATACCGCGTTCTTCGCCTACAAGCTGAGCGGGCTTAAAGGAAAACGACTCTTTCGCCGGCGGCAGTCCCGCCGCAATGACCCGACCGCCCGTACGCAGAATGGCATAGCAGGTCTCCATCGCTTTGATTGCGCCCGCCGTTTCAATGGCGAAATCGACACCGCCTTTCGTAAGTTCGAGAATTTCAGCGACACAATCCGCGTCCGTGGCATTGAAGGTTTCCGTCGCGCCCAACTGGCGGGCAAGGCCCAATTTTTCATCACTGATATCAACCGCGATAATGCGCTCGGCACCGCCCAGCTTTGCGCCCAGCAACGCATTCAACCCAACACCGCCAAGGCCCACAACCGCGACAATGTCGCCGGCGCGTACCCTGGCCGTATTGGTGACCGCGCCGACACCTGTCATCACTGCGCATCCGAATATTGCCGCTTCGTGCAACGGTAGATCCTTGTCGATGACAACAACAGTGCCGCGATCGACGACGGCATATTCCGCCATGCAGGAAATACCCGAATGATGCCAGATTGGTTCACCATCAAGCGAAAGACGTGTGCCGCCGGCCATCAGCCCACCGGTGGCTTTCGCTTTCGCCGAAACTTCGCACAGGGCAGGGCGTCCTTCCATGCAGCGCCGGCACCGGCCGCAGCTCGACCGGAACTGAAAGACGATATGATCTCCCGGCTTGATATCGGTGATGGCATCGCCGACTTCGACCACTTCGCCAGCCCCTTCGTGCCCCAGCACCAACGGTAATGTGCGGGGCAGGGATGCGTTGATCAGCGAGAGATCCGAATGGCAAAGTCCTGCGCCACCGATACGGATTAGCAATTCATTCGACTTCGGCGGATCGAGATCAACTTCCTCGACCCGTAAAGGGCGGCTATCCGTGTAGGGTGTTGCAGCACCCGCTTCAAAGAGAATGACGGCTTTCATTTTCATGGCATATATCCGGCTTGTGGTAGGCGAGGGTCGTGATCGGTTTACAGTGGACCGGACCAATTCATAGAATTGGCACTGTCCGGCAAACCATTAAAGCGCGTAAGAACAAGGCAAGCATACAATCAGTTTTCACTTTCGTGAAAGGGACGCCATGCCGATCGACCACAGAGGTGTTTACGCCGCGCCATTGATGCCCCTGCGCGATGATTTGACGGCCGACCTCGTTAAATACACAAATCATTGCAGATCGCTTCTTGAAGCCGGTTGCCAAGGCTTAATGCCGATCGGCTCCACGGGCGAGGGACATTCTTTTACCGTCGAAGAGCGGATCGAAACCATGGATGCGCTGGCGGCGAGCGGCCTGCCGACCGAACGCATGCTGATTGGGACCAGCGCCTTGGCTTACCCGGATACAATTCGATTGGTAAAACATGCGGTCGGGATCGGCGCCGGCGGTGTCTGCGTACAGCCGCCTTTCTATTACAAACCGGCGGAAACGGTGGGGCTGCTCGACTTCTTCTCGCGGGTCATCGAAGGGGTAAGCGACTCGCGGATGCGCCTTTATGTTTACGATTGGGAATCGAACCTCAACGTGCATCACAGCATGGACTTCTTCCATCAACTATTCGACGCCTTCCCGGACAATGCCGTTGGTATCAAGGATAGCAGTGGAATCCCCGACATGCTCGAAGAGCGCTGCCGGGCCTTTCCGGATAAGGACGTCCTGGCCGGAACGGACGGCATGACGCTGACCTGCCTGCGCGCCGGTGGTAATGGCATTATGTCCGGAATTAGCAACATCGTGCCTGATGTTACCACCGCGCTATATGCCGGCTATGAGGGCGAGCAGGGCGACGCGATGCAGGCCCGTGTTGGCGAGATCCGTGCCGCGATGGGAGACCTGCCATGGTTCAGCGCCTTGCGGGCGACGATGGCCTGGCTGTCGGGCGACCCTTCCTGGTGTAACGCGCGGCCTGCGATCCGGCGGCTGACAGAGGCAGAGGCGCAGATCTTACAAAGGAGCTTAACGGATATTGGCCTCACCCCAGAGCGGATGGCTGCTGAATAGTCTACATTTTCCGATCGATCCAACCACCCCTCAACCGTCCCCCTTGGACTTGATCCGAGGGTCCATGTGCCAGTGGTCGGATGCAACAAAAATGGATTATCGGGTCGAGCCCGATACTGATGGAAGTTGTGTGATATTGGATTTAATAGAGTGCAATTGAATATGGAGAGGGCAACGCGATGAACGATACGACGGATGAACAATCGGTCCTGACTACCTGTCCACGTGACTGCTACGACAGTTGCGGCATCCGGGTCGTTCTCAAGGGCGGCGAGATCGACCGCGTGACCGGCGATCCCGACCATCCCGCCAACCGGGGCTCGCTCTGTGGAAAATGCACACTCGCTTACAACGGCGTCTGGCGCGATCCCAAGGTTCGACTGACCAAACCGCTCAAACGAACCGGGCCTAAAGGCGAGGGCGCCTTCAAAGAAATCTCCTGGAACGAAGCGCTGGGCGAAATCGCGACGAAACTCTCCGGTTTGATCGATGCTGGCCGGGCGCGGGACATTCTGACCGCGCACTACACCGGTACCTGTTCGATCATCGCCAACCAGTTCCCCATGCGTTTCTTCAACCACATCGGCGCAACTGAAGTCGAACCGGATTCAATCTGCAACCTCTCGGGCCATGTCGGGCTGGGCTACGTGCTGGGGGAAAGCGCCAAGGGTTTCGACCCGCGCACGGCGAAGGACTCGCAATGCCTGATCGTCTGGGGGGCGAACCCGTCGGCGAGCGGTCCGCATACCGATAAACATTGGCTGGCCGAATTTCCTGGCACCCTGATCGTCATAGATCCGATCCGGACACCTTCCGCGGATCGTGCCGATATCCATCTTCGACCATTTCCGGGCACCGATGCGGCCCTTGCGTTCGGCATGATGAACGCGCTGAAGGCCGCGGGGAAACTGGACGCAAATTTCATTACACAACACACCGTCGGATTCGATGAGTTGGAACCGCTGATCGACGCATGGACGCCGGCGCGCGCGGCAGCCGAAACCGGCGTCCCGAAAGCAGACATCCTGGCGGCAACGAACGCATATGGGGCAGGGCCTTCGATGCTCTGGCTCGGACAAGCTCTCTGCCGTGCGCCCACGGGCGGCAACGCCTTTCGCGCGGTCGCGATGCTGCCTGCCGTCACGGGTAATATCGGCAAGCCGGGCACGGGTATCAGCTTTCTGAACGGCAAGGGTACCACGCGCAACATGGAGATGGGTTATCTCGGTCGAGCCGACCTGCGCACCGGTGTGGCATCAGCGCTCAGTCATATGGATTTGCGTGAACACCTTGACGCCGCGCCGCGGGACAAGGCGCTCATCCTCTGGAATATCAATATCGCCGCATCGAATCCCGATCAGGGCCGCCTACTCGAGGCCCTGCGGTCAGAGGAATTATTTACCGTCGTCGCCGACTTGTTCATGACCGATAGCGCGCGGTTTGCCGATATCGTCCTGCCCGCCGCAAGCTTCCTGGAATTCGACGATGTGGTCGGTTCCTATTTCCATCTCTCGGTCGGTCCGCAGACAAAGGCCGCAAACCCACCAGGTGAGGCCCTGCCGAACCAGGAAATTTTCCGCCGCCTCGCGAGCAAGATGGCGCTTGACGAACCGGCGCTGTTCGAGACGGACGAAGAAATCCTGGCGCACATGCTGCAACCGCTCGGCCTGACGTTCGACGAACTTAAGGTGCGGGGTAACGTCTATCCCGAAGCCAATGCAGTCGTCCTATGGGAAGATCTCGACTTTCCAACACCCTCCGGCAAAATCGAACTTGCGAGCGACAAGGCCGAAGCAGACGGGCACCCCCGCACGGCGCAACCCGATCCCCTTGCTCGGCCCACGGCAGGAATGCTGCGGCTGCTGACACCGGCAAGCGAATGGCACATGAATTCGTCCTACGATAACGAGCCACGTATCCGGACGCGCACCGATCCCGCAACGATCACCCTCAATCCAAAAGATGCCGCGGCACGTGGATTGAAGGCGGGCGACAACGCGCGAATTTCAAACGCATCCGCCACGCTGACCTTGCGCGTCGCCGTCAACGATATGACGCCACCTGGGGTCGGCTGGGCGCCCAAGGGCCGATGGCTTGGTGCCGCAGCGGAAGGCCTCAACGTCAACGCCCTTAACCCCGGCCTGCGCAGCGACATGGGCAACAGCACGGCCCTGCATGGTGTGGAAGTAGAGGTGACCGCGCAATAGCGTTCCCGCGCTGGGCCTTCACTTCGCTGTCGCGTATGGTTTCGTAAACATGCGGAGACATTGCGATGCCTAGCACACTCACCAAGGCTCAGATTAAGGACCTCAATCTGCAATATGTCGTGCGGCTGACGGTCAAGAACGCCGATGAATATATCGAAAAATCGGGACGCCGCAGCGCGCGGGTCCGCGGCAAGCTGAAAGGTCATCTCGATATTCCCTACGGCAATACGTCAGCGCAAAAATTGGATATCTTTCCGACCAAAAAGAAGAACGCGCCCGTGCACGTCTTTATCCACGGCGGGTATTGGCGCAGCCGCGACATCAGCAAGAGCACGTACAGTCATATGGCCGCCCCGATGGTTGCGGCCGGTGCAACGGTGGTGCTGATTGATTATGACCTGTGTCCCGACGTCTCGATTACGGAGATCGTCAAACAGACTAGGCGGGCGTTGGTCTGGGTCTACCGCAACATCAGCGACCATAATGGCGATCCAAATCGAATTTACGTCTCAGGCCATTCGGCGGGCGGCCATCTGACGGCCATGATGGCGGCGACGAATTGGACCAAGGAGGGCCGGTTGCCAAAAGGTCTCATCAAAGGCACGGCGCCGTTGAGCGGCCTATTCGATATCGAGCCGCACCGGCACACGGTGCTCCAAAGCGACATCCGTTTGACGGCTCGGGAAGCGAAGGCGATGAGCCCACTCTATCTACCACCTGTCGCAAAGGGGCCGGCGATCATCTGCCTCGGCGGCGCAGAATCCAATCTGTTCCACTGGCAAAGCTTTGCCTACGCCGCGCATTTGAGAACGCATCGTATTGCGGCAACCGTCATCGCGACGCCGGACGACAATCATTTCGACATTACCAATAGACTCGGCAACACCCGCGATCCGCTAACCAGGGCCCTGATCGCGCAAATGGGGCTCTGACATCGCCGGTTAGCCGGGCATCTTTTCGAAGCCCTTAAGATCCGGGTCAATCGGCGTCGACGGGATCTTGCTCGACATGTAGACATTGACCGCCGGTTTGATCAGATCGGTCTGATCCACGACGCCAGCGCGCAGGCTCACCATGTTAGGTCTGTTGGAATTCTTGCCGAACAGCTGCGAACCGCAGTCCGGACAGAAATGCTTCTCCATATCGGCACCGCTATCGGCGACGTGCTTGAAGACTTTCGGCGATCCCGTCACCGTCAATGCGTCCGCTTCGACAAACACCAATGTCCCATAGGCTGCCCCCGTGGCGGCCCGGCAATCACTGCAATGACAATTCGCCATCAGCTTGATGTCGGTGTCCGCACTGAACGTCACGTTCCCGCACAGGCATTTTCCGGTTAGTTTTGCCATCTCTATACTCCCTGAACTACGTCATTGCTTCACCAATGATACTCAGTTTGACGGTTCAGTAAATGAATGTTGAAGGTTTCCACAGCCAGCCCCTGAAACAAATGAAACAAAAATCCGGCAATCGGAAATTCTTCTGAAACACCACAATTTTATAACTTCGACCGTCACGCACGTCGTGGCGTGTTTGAAATTCGGGATTTGGGAGAAGCACCTCATGGCGCAGAAACAGATCAAATCATCGGAAAATACACCGATGCCTCCAGTTACTGTGTTGTCGGCGAAAGGGAACCAGTACGGTACCGATGATGCCTTTGGCGCTGCGAACAACGCCTATCAGCAGCTATTGAAAATCGGAAACACGCAACAAACCGCACTCGTTCTCGCGACAATCGCCTATCTGCAGCGCAATCCTTTGGTGCCCATGTCCGAAGCCCGCACTCGCGTCGCAGCAATGGTCGGTGCAATCAGTTGAGGTACAAGCCTACCGAGAGGAATGGTGGGCGCGGCTGGGATTGAACCAGCGACCCCCGCCGTGTGAAGACGGTGCTCTCCCGCTGAGCTACGCGCCCGCGCTATCAGTGCGGATGGCCCTGATTTACGGCTCGTTGGTACGGGTGTCAAGCGGGGGCAAGGCCCAGTTGCCGCAGAGCGTCGGGAACTTGCGCGAAATGATCAATCAGAATGTCCGCACCCATCGCGTCAGCCGGCACGCGGCGGTAACCGTAGGAGACCGCAATGGTAGGAATGGCGGCGTTCAGGGCGACTTGTACGTCGTTGGGACTGTCGCCGATCATCACGGCATGCTCCGGGTCTGCATTCATCATTCGGAGCGTACCGAGCAGATGGCCAGGGCTGGGTTTGCGCACCGGGAAAGTATCACCGCCGGCAACGGCTTCGAAAAACCCGGCAAGGCCGAAGGCGTCTAGAACGGACTGGGTCGGCCCCGCTGGTTTGTTGGTGCAGAGCGCCATGCGGTGTCCGGCGGCGGCGAGCAGCTCCAGAGTTTCCATAACGCCGGGATAGAGTTCCGTCAGATCCGCCGTCGCCTTGTCGTAATGATGGTGGAAGCGTTCCAGCCGCGCGTTCTGATCGTCCGCCGGACCACCGGTGGCGGCGAAGCCCCGCTCGACCAGGGTTGCGACACCATCGCCGATCATCTGCGTAACCTGATGCAGGGTGACCTTATCGCGGCCGGCCTCCCCCAGCACGAGGTTAAGGGCGGCGGCGAGGTCCGGCGCGCTATGAATCAATGTTCCATCGAGATCGAAGACGAGGGTACGGGGTGCCTTGCTCACGAAAATAGCGCCCGTTCGAGCCTTGCTTTTGCCATGTCTTCGATATGCATTCTGGTTTCGACTCCGAATTTTTGTGTCGCCATATCGAGATAGCGTTTATTGGCGAAATATTCATGGAAGGCGTCATC
>JAJFJB010000352.1 GCA_021774435.1 Alphaproteobacteria bacterium | reverse complement strand
CAAGTGTGTCCTCATCGGGGACACTGCGCCATAACCAGGATGGAACGCTGTTCTCTTCGACTTTCTTCAGGTGCGCGGGAACTCCAGCTTTACGAAAATATTTCTGTGCCAGGACGTCACAGGCGACTTGGCTCCAAGTCGCAGGGACGTCAATATCTTCCAGTTTGAAGACGATTGAGCCGTCCGGGTTGCGGATTTCGCTGTTCGTTTGCCGAAACTCAATTCCGGCATAGGCTGACTTTCCTTCGGTTGTGAAACGGCGTTCTATACGCATTTATGCTTTACCCCGGCCTCGACTTGATTGATGCAATTTACTGGGCCGGTCGTCGCAAATCATTCTGCTTCCCGTCGACCTCCCTCACCCTGTTCCAATGCTTTTGTTACAGCATTTGCGAGGTTTTCCCCGATTCGCAACACCACATATATGGAACAATCACTATTTCGCCACAATCCCTTGAGTATTGCAACTACATTTTGTGGTTATTTAGTCTTGATGGGATAAATATTGTAAATTTCTTATGAGAGGGAAATTGACGAGTAGACCGAGTTGGCCGGTATTTGCTAAAAAATTCTAAAATCGGGGAAATATTGATGGTTAGTGATGAAAAATTAAGCGAATTTTCCGTTTCCCGATGCAAGCTGTGGCGATCCGCATCTTGTCGGTGTGCATGCTGGACGGGTGTTCCCGCAAATGCGATATTCGCGCCGCAACGAGCGGCCAAAGGGAGCTGAACGGCCATGACTACGGCGATTACCCGCGTGATTACCTGGCTGAAAGGCGAGGTTGTCGGAACGGACGAGTTTGGCAATCGGTACTACCAGGACCGAAAGGCGGCACCGAACGGCCGGCGCCGGCGCTGGGTCATTTATGAGGGCGACGATGAGGCCAGTAAAGTGCCGCCGGAATGGAATGCCTGGTTACATCAGACGAATGATCGCGTGCCGGATGGTAAGCCGCGCCGGGATTGGCAAAAACCGCACCAACCGAACATGACAGGCACGGCGCAAGCTTATCGCCCGTCGGGCCACACGCTACGCGGTGGACAACGTGCGAGCGCGACGGGGGATTATGAAGCATGGACACCAGAGTAAGGGTGTCGCTTCGATGAGCCGGGAAACGGTTCATATTCTAATCGGGACCGCTGTTCTACTCGCCGCTCCCTTATTGCTGATCGTTTTTTTTAGCGGCGATGCCCGGACGAGTTCCGCCGAAGGTTATGAACTGACGGCGCGCTATAATCGCGTTGATGGCGTGACAATCGGTACGGATGTGCTACTGGCCGGAGCCCCTGTCGGAAAAGTTACCCGACAGGAGTTCGATGCCGAAACACTGCAAGCGGTGCTCACACTGACCTTGCGCGACGATATTCAGGTGCCGACGGATACGGCGGCGTTGATCGTGAGCGATGGCTTGCTGGGCGGCAAATTCATCAAGCTGGATCCCGGCGGTGCGGAAGAGATGCTTCAAGACGGCGATAGTTTCAATTACGTCCAAGACGCGATTATCGTCGAGGCGTTGTTGGAAAAGGTCGTGCTTTGGGCGGAAGCAAAGCGGTTGGAAGCCCGCAAAAAGGCGAAACAGAAAGACGATAAGGAGGCGGCGACCCCGCTTAAGAAATGAAACGAAGCGTTATCGAAACCGTCTTGGGCGCCGTCGTTCTTTTGGTTGCCGGGATCTTCTTTTTCTTCGCCTATGCCAGCAGCGATATCAGGCCCACTCAAGGCTATGAAATCCAGGCACGGTTCTATGCGATTGATGGTCTCACCGTGGGCAGTGACGCCCGCGTTGGCGGGGTCAAGGTCGGTACGGTCACCGATTTAAGCATCGATCAGAATACCTATCAGGCCGTGACCACGATGACGATCGAATCCCGGATCAAGCTACCGGACGATACGCAAGCGGTGATTTCCAGCGATGGCCTGCTCGGCGGCAAGTATGTGCGCCTTGAGCCCGGTAAAAGCGAGAAAACCATGGTCGAGGGCGGAGAACTGACCAACACCAAGGATGTTGTTTCGCTCGAGGAATTGCTCGGGAAGGTCATTTTCCTGGTGACCGATAACGAAGGGGGATGAGCACCTCACGGTGTTTTCCGACGCTTTGGCGTGCCCCGAATTTGCCATCAATTGACGGCATACTATGATCCTTATGACAAGGGTAACTAGATTCATTCTGGGGGGCGCGCTTGCGCTAACCGCAACCTGTGCCTACGCGTTTCCGGGCGATTTGGTGATTATGCAGGGCCTGGATAAGGTGACCGCGCGCGTCTCGACCTTTCAGGCGCCTTTAGGCACGATGGTGCGCTTCGGAACACTTTCCATCACGGTTCGCAGTTGCGACCGTACGCCGCCCGAAGAACCGCCTGAATCCGCTGTACTTCTGGATATTGTCGAAATCCGTCCGGATGAAGATCCCGTGCCACTCTTTACCGGCTGGATGTTTGCGTCCAGTCCGGCACTTTCTGCTTTGGAACATCCGGTCTACGACGTGTGGATCCTAGAGTGTCAGCGGACTGTCGAGCCGGAGTTGCCGAGAGAACGGTAAGGATTCTCAGGGCTCATGTATCAGCCCGATTGGGGGACATAGGTGCCGCGGCCCACAGCCACCAATTTGCCATTATTATCGTGAATATCGATATCGACGACGGCAATCGAACGGCCGGCGCGGCGCACTTGGGCAGTTGCGATAAGATCGGTGTTCGATGCGGGGCGCAAATAGTCGGTGCGGAAATTGACGGTCGGTACACCGGCGCCAACCTTCATCACGACGGCGTAGTCGCCGGCGGTGTCGATCAACGACGCGATCGCACCGCCATGCCATTGACCGGTACCAGCGCGCCGCTCAAATTCTGGTCGCATCGGCATGCGCAGAACGATCAAATCCTTTTCGGTGTCCATCGACTCCACGCTAAGCCCCATGAACGAGATAAAGGGCGAATTATCCAGCAATTCCTGGATTTCCGCCTGACTTAAATAATCACTCATTATGCGGTGTGCTCCGTTCTACGCGTTTAGGGGCAGACGACGACTTTGCCGAAGACTTCGCGGTCTTCCAGTAGCCGCAGCGCCTCACGCGCTTCCGTCAACGGGAATGAGCGATCGATAATTGGATGCATCTTGTCTTCCTGGATATAATCCATGAGTTGGACAAGGTCTTCGCGCTCCCAGCTATTCGAGCCCAGGACCTGAAGCTCAAAGGTCCAGATATACCGAATATCGGTTTTAGGGTCGAAGCCGGCCGTCGCGCCGCAGGTCATCATGCGCCCGCCTTTGCGCAAGCATTTCAGGGAGGGGACCCAGGTCTCGCCGCCCGTGAAGTTCACGACCATATCGACACCACCGTCATAGCTGTAACGGGTTGGTTTTGTGTAGCGCTTCCAAACTTCCTTCTCGAAGGCACTGTCGGCGTAGTTGATGCCGTCGTCCGCACCGAACTCCTTTAGCCGTCCGATTTTTTCCTCTGTGCTGGCGCAGACGACAACTTCAGCACCAAACATTTTTGCAAGTAATACACACCCGGTTCCGACCCCGCCGCTCGCGCCGAGGATGAGGCAACGTTCGCCATCGCTGATTTTACCTTGCGTGACCATCATGCGGTGCGCGGTCCCATAGGCGACGGGCAGGCTCGCGGCTTCCTCGAAGGTAACGCCGTCCGGCATGCGAACGAGCTGGTGTGCCGGCGCGCGGCAATACTCCGCAAGTCCGCCATTGACGGTTTCGCCCATCAGGCCGCCTTCGACCCGGTTGCGCGGGTCGACCACAACACGATCGCCGACCGACCAGCCCGTCACGTTGGAGCCTATCTCGGCGATCTCGCCCGCAACATCGAGTCCACAAATTACGGGCAAGTTGAGTTTAATGCCCGGCATACCGCGCCGGGTGAAAATATCATGGTAGTTGAGCGACGACGCCTTGACGCGCAGCACGACATCTTTGGGGCCGCATTCCGGGTCGGGAAAGTTTTCCTCATAGACTAGGTTTTCCGGACCGCCATGCTCATGAATAACTGCTGCGCGCATAATCTTTCTCTCTTCTTTTTTAACTAGGCTTGGCTGAAGGACACGATCGGTCCACAGGTGAATTCCGGTGCTACCCAGAGTGCGGGGTAGGGATGATCTGTCGTTGTGATACCGTTTGCGGCCAAATAGTCGCGGGTCGCGTCGAGATCGCGTACCGCAACCCCGAAACCTGCGACATAAGGCATACAGGGCGGTTCTACGCCGGGCACCCATTCTTTTAGCCTCGTTTCGGTGACGACATAAGCATTACCGCGATCGAGCTCAAATACCTTGCCGCCGGGCATGACGTCTTTCGGCTGCCGGTCGAGAAGGCGGGACAGGCGATCGCAGGTATCCTCCAAGTCCGGTACGCAAAGGACGATTTCCGCCAATGCGACCGCGCCGTTGGGATGGGATAGCAGGTGCGGTTGCCATAAAACGTCGCGGGTAAGATGGTCGATGAAGATCAGCTTCGCTTCGGGAAACGTATCCCGGTCGACATGGATGTTGCGGAACGCCGCGAGGCGGGATTCCTCATTGTTCGGCCCGAAGGGTGCTTGGCGCTGCAGCTTGGTTGCGGGCGTGACGCCGTCGATGCGGCTGCTCAGGATCGGATAGGACTTATCGGCATCGCCGCTACCAAAAGCAACGATGTGCGAGCCCTCATAACGGTCCAAGTAATCTTTTGTCGAGCTATACAGGTTTGGATCGGTGATACCGATGATCTCGAGATAGCCGTTTTCGAACATCGCGCAGTGATTCCCCGAGCCCCATTTCTCGACGGGACCGCCGGCGGTTCGCGATCCGGAATGGAAGCTGCGCTGCGTGAGCGTGAAGCCAAGGCGCTGATAGGCGGCCTGACCGACATCGAGATCGCGGACGGCAACGCCTGTATGATCGAGTTCCAAATTGAGTGAGGTCATCAAGCGTTCTCCCGTGGCATTTCCGCGGCGGTCGCCGTCGCGCGCTCGGTTAGGTTTTTTCGGTCGATCTTATTCGTACCGGTTAATGGCAAGCTCGACATAAAGACGACCTGTCTTGGATGCTGATACGCCGGGCCATTCGCCAAGGCGAATTCTTTGACGGCTTGCTCGTCTAGTTTCTTGCCGTTCATCGGAACGACAAATGCCGACGGCTTATATCCCTTGAGTTCATCCGGCACCGGCACAACACAAGCCTGTTCAATATCCGGGTGACGCTCCAGCATCTTTTCGACTTCGGCGGGGTAGATGTTTTCGCCACCACAGTTGAACATATCGTCGGCGCGACCAACGAAATAGTGAAATCCGTTTTCGTCGCGCCGCATGATATCGCCGGTGTCATACCAACCGTCTGCGCTCAGGACCTCAACGGTTTTTTCGGGCAGGTTATGATAGCCGGGCATCACGGACGGGTTGCGGCAGTGCAGCACACCTTGGTCCGCATCCATATTGTCGCCATCGACAAGCCGAGCGTCGCAATCCGGCCTTGGATATCCGATCGACATACCGGGCTGCGGCAAACCGTCGGGATGGACGCCATATACAGAAGGGCCTCCCTCCGTTGTGCCATAGCCGTTCGTAATCAAGGCATTCGGAAAGACCTCGCGCAAATCGTCGTAGAGTTTCTGGCTCACGGGAGCAGAACCCATTCGTGCGATGCGCACCGACGACAGGTCCGTCCGCGTCAGCAGTTCGCGTTCGCGCGCCACCATGGCCAGCATGGTTGGAACAGATGTGAGCCAAGTAACGCCATATTTACCAATCGCTTCGATATACCCTTTTGCCGTGAACTGCGGCAGCAGGATTATCGTTAGGTGCGCGGCGATAGCCAGCTTGCACATCGCGAGGCCGTTCATATGGTATAGCGGCGCCGCAACGAGTACGCGGTGGTCCGCATCCGGCGGCGGGTCGATGCGGACATTGACGACCCAAAGGTGCCCCTCGTGAGTTAGCGGCACCCCTTTCGGGCGCCCAGTTGAGCCGGACGTGTAGAGAAACATCGCCACTTCGTTCTTGGCGGGATGGACGGTTTCGAATTCACCGGGATCGCAAAATGCGTCGAAGCCGTTTTCGCCATCTTCACCAAAAACCACAACGGGTATATCCGACGGCGCGCGCTCGGCCCGCTCCGCGTCCGCAAAGATCAGCTTTATGTCCGCATCCTGCAGGATGTAGGAAACGGTGTCGTCCGGAAACTTGTAGTTGATGGGCACTGAAACCATGCCGGCACGCATCGTACCCAAATAGGCAGCCAGAAATTCTGCGTGGTTTGACGATAAAATGGCGATTCGTTCACCCGGTTTTAAGCCGCGCCCCAAAAGCCCTCGAGCGACGGCGCAGGCCGCCTTATCGAGATCTTCATGCGTATATTCGCGCGCACCTTCCGGTTTGCTGAGATCAATCAGCGCAATTGCATCGCTATCTTTACTCCGGTCGACCAAGTCGCCCAGATTGTAAAGCATACTCATTATTTCTTCCGCCTCCACCCTCGGCACTCCCCATTCTAAACGGGACGCGCCGGAATTATTTTGCAAACTGTGATCGAGATTATTGTCTGGATAGTATGAAATACTGCAAATCAAGAAATTCGTAGATTAAACCTTCAAGAAGTAATAAAAAAACGAGTTCTAAGTCTAATCGTTCATCGTCGCCAATTCGCCTAATGTAACCGGTTTGATTGGCGGTCTGATCCGATAATACCCGACGTCCTCAACGGTTTCACCGTTTGCCTTGGCAATCAATTCGGCAGCTGTCAGTCCGCACATGCGGCCCTGGCAGGGTCCCATGCCGCAGCGGGTAAATGATTTGAGCTGGTTCGGTCCCATCGCGCCCAAGGCAACGGCTTCGCGTATGTCGCCGACACTGATTTCCTCGCAACGGCACACAATTGTCGCATCGTCAGGTGGGGCACAAATTTCCGCGGGTGGCGTAAAGAGGGCGTCGAGCAGCGGGCGGATCGCGCAATGCGTATCCAGGTCGGCGCGAATTGGCGCCGCGCGACGGTCGCGCTCCGCGCGGTCGATAACATTTTGTCGGCAGGCTGCGTCCAGTGCGACCAAGCGCCCGGTGAGCGCAGCGGCAACGGCGCCATCAATGCCGCCGCCGTCCCCGGCAACGGCAATCGTATTTTGGCTCGTGGCGCCCCAGTCATCTCGCACCGGCCGCCAGTAACGCTGTGGTTCGTACCATTCGTGGTCACACCCAACCTGCCGCGTAATCTGTGTGTTCGGCGAGACGCCGAAATGCAGGAACAAGGAATCCGTTTGTATTTCTGCCTGGCTGCCATTGCGGCGAAAGGACACCGAGCGGACTGATTTTTCACCGGTCGCGGCCAAACTATCGACACCGGAATGAATCGCAACGCCCGCGGCACGGATCTCGCGACGAAGCGTCATGCCTTTTTGCAGATACTCCCGCGCCCGTAAAGCCCGGGGCAAATGGCGTGCAGCCGACAGGTAGTCACCCGTCCGTGTTGTTTCCAAAAGGGCCGCGACATCAGCGCCCGCGGCAATAAGCTGCCGCGTGACCAGCAGTGCAAGTGGCCCACAGCCGGCGACGACGACATGGCCCGAAGGCACTACACCCGCGGACTTAAGAAGAACCTGTGCACCACCCGCGGTCATGACGCCGGGGAGTGTCCATCCTGGAATTGGGACCGGCCGCTCGATTGCGCCTGTTGCGACGAGAACACGGCGGCCTTGGGCTGTCGCACCTTTGCCGTCGCTGGAATAGGCAATCGTACCGTCGTCATCGACGCGCCAGACGGAGGCATTGGGGATATAAGCGGCACCGGACTGTCTAAAGGCGTCGGCTATAGATCTCCCTTTGCCATAATCATCGCCTAATAAAGACAAGGTCTTCGGATGTACGGATTCGATGCCCCGATAAATTTGACCGCCGGGTTCGGGTTGTTCATCCAAGACTAGCGTGGAAAGCCCTAATTCGTCAGCCAATGTTGCTGCGGCGAGGCCGGCCGGGCCGCCGCCGATTACCAGAAAGTCGACAATGTTGGTCATGATTCGAGCCGTCGCTTACCTTCCTGCCGCCGCACTTTCATGCCGTTCTCCACTCGAACCATACAAGCCTGCCGGTTGGGAATGCCGTCGATTTCCATGAGGCAATCAAAACAGGCGCCCATCATGCAGAAGGGGAGGCGCGCCGCACCCGTGACAGGTGTGGTTCTGCTGTGATCCGCACCAGCCGCCAGGACCGCGGCAGCGACAGTTTCATTTACGCCAACGTTAATGATTTCGCCTTCGAAGTCGATTGACACCGATTGCGAGTCCGGCTCATGCAGCCTTCGGAACATCGAACCTCCGGGCACTGAAATGATCGAAATTCGGCGGTGTTTCTCCTGTGGAGACCCACCGCGAGACGTGATGCGCATTCACCGCGCCGAGCGTAACGCCGCTATGAGACGTTGCGACATAGGCGCCGGGCATGGTTTCAGACTCATCGTAAATGGCGCATTTGTCAGGTGTGAGGACGCGTATACAGCCCCAATTGCGAACCAACCTGACATTTTCCAATTGCGGGAACGCCTTCACGGCACGTGCGGCAATGTTTTGGGTCACGGCAAGTGTCGTGCCGTCATCGAAACCGGTTTCCTCTTCCGAATTCCCAAACATAAACCCGCCTTCGTCGGTCTGGCGTATCGAGCCCAGCGCCATGGCAACGGTGGCCTCGATTTTTTCCGTAACCAGAACCTGACCCCGTTGTGGCCGGATGGGGGTATCGAGCCCCACCATGGGCGCCAGCTTGGTGATGCCGTGTCCGCAGGCGAGTACGATTTTTGGTGCGGTAAAACTGTTTGCCGCCGATTGGGCGACAAATGCACCGCCATCGTGCGTGATGTTTCCTACCTCGTTGCACGGGAAATAGCGCCCGCCCAATTTCGTAAATCCGCGATGCAACGCGCGCAGCATTCTGAGCGGATTCACATGACCGTCATGTTTACCGAAGGACGCACCGGCGACGCCATCGCCGACACGTAACCCTGGCACCATCTTCTGTACTTCGTCCCGCTCGATGATGTCGCAATCATAGCCGTCGGCGCCCGCCTGCTGACGCATGATATCGATATTCCGGCGGTAATTTTCCCGCTCTTCGTCGCTCAGCAGGAGGTTAAGGCCACCGCCATTTTGAAGATTGACGTCTACTGTCGAACTGTCCTGCAGGTCGGCCGCGAAGTCGTCCCAAAGATGTGCCGATTCCCGGCTCCAATCCGCATACCGCTGCAGGCCCATCCCTTTGGATTGAACCCAGACGAGGCCGAAGTTCCCGCGCGCCGCCCGCAAAGAGCCGTCGGACCCGTCCAGCATGATTGTATCCACGCCGCTGCGCCTCAGACCATAAGCGATGGCTGCCCCAAACATGCCGCCGCCAACGACAATTGTTTCCGCACTATGCATCGGTTTATTCCATTGCAAATTGGGATCACGTTCGAATTGCAGACTAAATCATGCGATTAAACGTATGATAGCGCAACAAATCCCGCATCGGGATTGCTAATTGCAGATTACAAACTAAGTCGGCTACTCTGGGAACGACGACAGGGCACGGAGCAAATTCGGTCCGTCTGCTTCGTCTGCATCAGGGTCAAAATAGGCATCGACCTCCAATGCCTTGGCCAGACGCGCCCGATACTCGCGGCGCGGTATTTCCAAGGCGCCGAACTGGCTTAGATGGTCTGTTATGAATTGAGCGTCTAGAAGGGTGAATCCTCCTGCACGCAGGCGCGCGACGAGATGAACAAGCGCGACTTTGCTGGCGTCGCGCGCGCGGCTAAACATGCTTTCGCCAAAAAAAGCGCCACCCAGAGAGACGCCATACAGGCCACCAATAAGCTCACCATCTCGCCAACACTCCACGCTGTGCGCATGGCGCATATGGAAAAGCGATGTGTACAACGTCACGATGCGGTCGTTGATCCAGGTGCGCGGACGAATTTCCGTTGCTTCGGCGCACCCCTCGATGACCTCTTCGAAGGCATGATCGAATGTGATATGGAAGTGGCCATTGCGGATTGTCCGCTGCAGACGCCGCGGAACATGGAAGCCGTCTAATGGGATAATGCCCCGGAGGCGCGGATCGACCCAGAAGAGGTCCGGATCATCGCGATCTTCCGACATTGGGAACACGCCGATCGCATAAGCCCGCAGCAGCATGTCCGGTGTGAGTTCCAGCATTTCCATGGCGTTAAGACCCGTCAGAAGCCCAGCTTGGCCTCCAGCCAATGAATATCATAATCGCCGTTAAGGAAATCCTGCTCCATTAACAGGCGCTGATGCAAGGGAATCGTCGTTTCGATCCCGCCAATGACATATTCGTCAAGTGCCCGGCGCAGCCGCATCACGCATTCTTCGCGTGAATCGGCATGTACGATAAGCTTCGATACTAGGCTATCGTAATGGGGCGGAACCGCATATCCGGAATAAAGCGCGGAATCGACACGGACGCCAAACCCGCCCGGCGCATGATAATCCGTAACCGTGCCTGGCGACGGTGCAAACGTCTCCGGGTGTTCCGCCACGACGCGGCATTCGATGGCGTGCCCTTTTAGAACGATATCCGACTGTTCCAGTAGGAGCGGTTCACCCGCAGCAATGCGGATCTGCTCGCGGACAAGATCGATCCCGGAAATCATTTCGCTGACCGGATGCTCGACTTGAAGCCTCGTGTTCATTTCGATGAAATGGAAGTCGCCGTCTTCATAAAGGAACTCTATCGTCCCGGCGCCCCGGTAGTTTATCTTCCCAACAGCCTCTGAGACCCTTTTGCCGATCGCCGTGCGGGTTGCGATGTCGAGCACGGGCGACGGCGCTTCTTCGATGACTTTTTGGTGGCGGCGCTGGATTGAACAATCCCGTTCGCCGAAATAAAGCACTTTGCCGCCGCCATCTCCGAGGATTTGGACCTCAATATGACGGGGATGTCCCAAATACTTCTCGATATAGACCGAATCATCGCCAAAGCTGGCCATGGCTTCATTCCGGCAATGCGAAAGAACGCCAGGGAGGACGTCCGATGTTTCAGCGACCTTCATACCCTTGCCGCCACCACCCGAGGCGGCCTTGACCAAAACGGGATAACCAATCTCATCGGCAATGCGCTTGGCTTGCTCGTCGCTGTCCACCGGACCGTCTGATCCAGGGACGACGGATAACCCCAACTCTTGGATTGCTTCCTTGGCTGCGATTTTGTCGCCCATGAGGCGTATATGGTCCGGTGTCGGCCCTATGAAAACGTAACCATGCTCTTCAACCATTTCCGCGAAAGCCGCGTTTTCAGAGAGGAACCCGACCCCTGGATGGATGGCGTCGACACCCGCAATCCGCGCCGCGGAGAGGATGGCCTGACTGTTCAAGTAACTGTCTTTGGATGGTGGCGGGCCAATGCAAACTGTTTCATTCGCAAGGCGTACATGCATCGCGTCGGAATCCGCGGTTGAGTGAACGGCAACTGTCTGAATGCCCATTTCGCGGCAGGCGCGGTGAATGCGCAGCGCGATTTCACCTCTGTTCGCGATGAGAACTTTCTCGAACAAGGCTCAGCTACTCAAGGATCAGCAGGGTTTCGCCGAACTCGACCGGTTGGGCGTCCGCGACGAGAATCGCTTTGACGATACCACCGCGCGGCGCAGGTATCGGGTTCATCACCTTCATCGCTTCCACAATGAACAACGTGTCGCCTTCGGAAACTTGCGCGCCGACCGTAACGAAGGGGGGCGTGTCAGGGTTTTGCGCGACATAAACCGTTCCGACCATGGGCGAAGTCACAGCGCCCGGATCATTTTCTATGCCATGCGCTGGCGGAGTCGGAGCGGGAGCCGTTAGCGGTGCAGCAATGGCGCTGGCGATGCTGCCTCGAGCGACACGAATACTGCGGTCACCGTCACTTACTTCGACTTCCGTCAGGCCGGTTTCTTCAAGCAGTTTAGCGAGCTCGCGAATTTGATCGCTGTCGACGGTCGGCTTTGCCATATTAATCGCTGTCCAATATGTCTTTAAGCGCATCCAGCGCGAGGGTGTAGCCACGCCAGCCGAAGCCGCAAATGACGCCGGCTGCGACCGGTGAAACGTATGAATGATGCCGAAATTCTTCCCTGGCGAAGATGTTCGACAGATGGACTTCAATCACTGGGACATCCAAGAGCGACAAGGCATCCAGTATGGCCACCGATGTGTGCGTAAACGCCGCTGCGTTAATGATGACACCTTGGCAACGCGTACGTTCCTCTTGAATCCACGTGACCAATTCGCCTTCGATATTCGATTGCCTGAAATCGATATCAAATTCATACTTTTTTGCATGTGCATGGCAACGTTGCTCAATATCCGCCAGCGTATCGGAGCCGTAGATTTCCGGTTGCCGAACCCCCAGCATATTCAGGTTCGGTCCGTTTAGGACGAGGATTTTGGCGATTTCTGCCAACAATAATCTCCTGGTGGCGTCCAGCTTAGCTTCATACCGGTTATGGAATCGGTTATAACACCTAGCGATAACCGCGCAAGGCATGGTCGATGGCTGATTTAGTATGATGTATGCGGTATGGTGCATATTTCTAGTGTCGGCCAATGCCGCCTGCACCGTGCTGTTTCCGAATTTGGATGAACGGTCAAACGATTATGATTGATGCCTACCGATTGATCGTCGGCGAACATCTCGCTCGCAGCCTGCGTGGCCGGCCGCGCGGATCACCGAAAGCGCTTCTGTTCCAGACTGCGGAATTTCGTGAAATCACGGAAAACAGGAGTGAGAACAATGACCGATTCGAAAAAACAGGCGAACGAAGGACCTAACGGCGACCTTTGGGAGAACCCGCTCGGCACCGATGGGTTCGAATTCGTTGAATACAGTACGCCGGAACCGGCAGCGCTTGCGGCGCTTTTCGAGAAACTTGGATTTAAGGCTGTCGCGAAGCATCGCTCCAAGGCGGTTACGCTTTTCCGCCAGGGCGACGTCAATTTCATTCTGAACGACGAACCGGATAGTCACGCAGCTCGATTTGCCGATGTGCATGGCCCCTGCGCCTGCGCCATGGCCCTGCGGGTCAAGGATGCGGCAGCCGCCTATGAACACGCTCTCAGTGAAGGAATCCGGGGAGTCCCTTCAAAAACCGGGCCCATGGAATTGAACATTCCCGCGATCGAAGGTATCGGCGGCGCGCTTGTCTATCTTGTGGACCGCTATGGCGACGGCGATATCTACGAGATCGATTTTCGCCCGATCGAAGGCGTTGATCCACACCCCGAAGGTTACGGTCTCGGTTATATCGATCACCTGACCCACAATGTTTATCAAGGCAATATGGAAAAATGGGCCGGATATTACGAGCGGCTGTTCAATTTCAAGGAAGTCCGTTTCTTTGACATTGAAGGCAAACTCACCGGTTTGAAGAGCAAAGCCATGACGAGCCCCTGCGGAAAAATTCGCATTCCTATCAATGAGTCGACGGACAACAAAAGCCAGATTGTCGAGTTCCTCGAACAGTATAACGGCGAGGGAATTCAGCATGTTGCGCTGGGGGCGAAGGATATTTACGAATCGATCGAGGCGATGCGGGCAGACGGCGTCATCTTCATGGATACACCGGATACCTATTTCGAGCGGATCGACGCGCGGTTGCCAGGGCATGGCGAGGATGTTGCCCGCTTGCATAAGAACAAGATTCTCATCGATGGTGCGCCGGCCGATAATGAAGGGCTGTTGCTGCAGATATTCACCGATACGGTTATCGGGCCGATCTTTTTCGAGATCATTCAACGCAAAGGCAATGAGGGGTTCGGTGAGGGTAATTTTCAAGCCTTGTTCGATTCGATTGAACTCGATCAAATTCAACGTGGTGTCTTGACCGATGACGCCTGAGCACCGCGCCGTAATTGGAAGGATTTAGCAAATGAGCAAACGTTGGATAACCTTTCCCAGGGTTGAGGGGAATGCGTCGCGACAGGCGCATGCGGACCTTCCGGAAGGCACTTATGAACGGGAGTTGGGGCGCGAGGGATTCTTTGGCCCGGCAACGCAAATGCATCATCTTCATCCGCCGACAGGATGGATCGATTTCGAAGGGCCGCTGCGTCCGCGCGCCTACGATCTCACCCGGTTAAATGCGGTTGATGATTCGCCCTGGGCGGGCCGCGTCGTGCTATCGAACAACAATGTACGGATGCGCTTTTGGCGAACGTCGGGTGCCATGGATCATCTGGTCCGCAACGCGGATGGCGATGAACTCCTTTTCGTGCACGAAGGCGAAGGCAATCTGTTCTGCGATTATGGGTGCCTGCCGTTTCATGACGGCGATTATATCGTGGTACCGCGTGGCACGATGTGGCGTGTCGAATGCGCCGGGAACGCCGAATTCCTTCTGATCGAAGCTGTGAATGATGGGTTCCAACTGCCTGATAAGGGGATGGTCGGGCCGCATGCCATCTTCGATCCGGCGATGCTACGTGCGCCTGAAATAGACGAAGCGTTCCGCGATCAGCAGGACGAAGCGGAGTGGCAGGTCAAGATCAAGCGCACCAACGACATTTCTACGGCGACCTATCCGTTCAACCCGCTTGATGCCGTCGGCTGGCATGGTGATTTGTCGCCCGTGAGTGTGAATTGGCGCGACATTCGCCCCCTGATGAGCCATCGCTATCACTTGCCGCCCTCGGCACACACGACGATTCT
>JAJFJB010000351.1 GCA_021774435.1 Alphaproteobacteria bacterium | reverse complement strand
GCAAGGACATAATCGAGAAACGCAAGACATTCATGAAGAAGGATATCCTGGGACCCTTCAAGGTTATCAAGAGCTTCGTCAAGGATGGCAAGGGCTCCGCGCAGGATGTGGCCGCGAGTGCGCGCAAAATCAACGCCGTTGCAGGCAAAATTCCCGCCATGTTCCCAAAGGGAACGGCGCGTGGCGATTATGACGAAAAAACGACTCGTGCGTTGCCAAAAATCTGGGAAGACTGGAAGGGTTTCGAAGCCGCGACCACAGCGTTAGTGACGGAGAGCGCGACGCTGGCCCAAGTCGCCGACGGCAGTGATGCCGCCGCAATTGGCGCTCAGTTTGGCAAAATGGGCAAACTCGGCTGTGGTGGCTGCCACAAGCCATTCCGTGGCGCAAAAGTGAAATAATCAGCTGCACATTGGGGCGTCGCTTCCGCGACGCCTCAAATTGTTTTTGCAGTTTTCCGCTTATCCTGAGCATCATGGTCTGATCGGAGAGGCCGGCACGTGCTGTGCGTGGGCCGGAACCCGAATTTATTTACGGTTGGTAGCCAGGATAGGACCCGCGCCGGGATGACCGACAAGAAAGATCAAATCGTCGATCAGATACCGCATCTTCGGCGTTATGCGTCGGCCCTGCTGCGCGACCGGGATGCCGCCGACGATTTGGTACAGGATTGTTTGGCCCGCGCTTTCGACCGGCTGCATTTGTGGCAACCGAGCGGCACGATGCGGGCCTGGCTTTTTACGATTCTGCACAATTTGCACGTCAATCAATCGCGCAAGCGAGGCCGGGAGCCGGAAATTCGAACGGATACCGACAATCTCGAGCGCCAACCGGCTCCCTCGGACCAGGATACGGGTTTGGTCGCACGCGACCTTGTTAATGCCCTCGACCAATTACCGGAAGAACAGCGTATCGTCATCCTGCTGGTCGGTCTCGAAGGCCTTTCCTATGCCGATGTTGCGTCGGTCACCGGTACGCCTCTGGGCACCGTCATGTCCAGGTTATCGAGAGGCCGGGAGCGGCTTCGCCAGATTATGGACACACAGCCCACGCAACCGTTGAGGAGGGTGAATTGAATACCGACTCTCCCATCACGGATACCGATCTTCACGCCTACGCCGACGGCGTGCTCGATACGAAGTCGCATTCCCGAGTGGCGACCTGGCTCACAGAAAACTCGGACGATGCGCAGCGCGTTGCCGATTACATCAGCCAGAACCAGGCACTTCATGAATTTTTTGACCCCATTCTCGACGAAGCGGTTCCACCGCGCCTGGATGCAAACCGCACATCACGTGGCACGTCCAGGCCTTTTCCAACGTGGCGACGATTGGCGGCCGGGATCCTGCTACTCATCGTTGGTGGCGCGAGTGGTTGGTTCCTCCGCGACGTTTCCTCCGAGCTGGAGGCAAGCGGGACTAGCCTTGCACAGAATGCAATCAGCGCCCACTCTATCTACGTTCGCGAAAAACGGCATGCGGTTGAAGTTGAAGCCAAGCAGGAAAAACATTTGGTCGCCTGGCTATCGAAGCGGCTAGGTCAACCGATTAAGACCCCCAACTTGCTCCCCGTCGGGTACCGCCTAGTCGGGGGACGGTTGCTGCCGGACGATGGCAAGCCCGCCGCACATTTCATGTATGAGGACGACCAAGGGGCCCGGCTTACGGTCTATGTCCGTCGCAATATTGAGAGCCGGGAAACAGCGTTCCAGTTCGTATCCGACAAGGGCGTCTCCGCCTTTTACTGGAGCGACGAAGATTTCGCCTATGCGCTGGTCGGCACACTCAATCGCGAAGGCCTACAAGAAGCAGCCAAAATCATTCATCGCGATCTGGTTTCCAAGCCCTAATCCTGTAAAGGTGGCTTATTATCAATAAGTAAATCAGATGCACGCGATTGTTGGATCGCTTTAAGCGATTCCAGCAAACCACGATCTGGTCTAAGTGAAACCCTCGGCACCGGAACGACCTATTCTTTGGTAGCGTCCCTGCTAGGCCGAAACATCTGTTCTAACCGGCCTATATCCTTGAGGTGAACATCGCGTTGCGGAAAGGGGATTTCGATGCCCGATCTTCGGAAGGCGCGGTCTATCGCAAATCGCAGCTCGCTTCCCGCGCGAAATGTGTCGAAAACATTGGGACAGAAGCAACGCAACTCAAAATCAAGCGACGAGTCACCAAAATTCATAAACAAGACAAAAGGTTCTGGCCACGCTGCAACTTTCGGATTTTCTTTCGCCACGTCCACCAGGATTTGTTCGACTTTCGCTGTATCGCTTCCATAGGCAACACCAACCGGCACCTCGATGCGGCCCATGCTGTCCTTGTGGGTTCGGTTGATAACCGGTTCCTGCAGGAACGCGGAATTCGGGACGATAACCGAGGTGCGTTGGAAGGTTTCGATTTCCGTCGCCCGGACCTGGATTCGCTTGACGATGCCTTCCTGCTCACCGACCACGACCCAGTCACCAACCTTAATCGGCCGCTCAACCAGCAGTGTTAGGCCTGAAACAAAATTATTGACGATATTCTGCAGGCCAAAACCGATGCCGACAGATAGCGCGCCGGCTATCAGCGCAATATTCGTGAGGTCCAGGCCGATCGCCGAAACAGCCAGCATAGCGGCGATAACGACTCCGACATAACCGAATCCGGCCGAGAGCGAGTGCTGCAAGCCGACATCAATTTGTGTTTCCGGCAAAATTCGCTCGGCGAGTCCCCGCTGGCCCGCACGGGTCAGCACGATCACAAGCATGAAAATCAGCACGGCTATGGCAAAATCCAGCAGCGAGATTGTGACGTTTCCGATCGTAAAGCCCTGCAGAAGCTCACTTGCACCGAGCGTCAGGTCCTCAGAAGGTACGCCCCATGCCGGCGCAATCAGGAAAACCGCACTTATCGCGATCAAGACATCAAGTAACACCCGCAACCAGAATTTCGCCAGACGTCGCGTGCTGTATTGGACGGCAAGCTTTTGGCTTATCAGTGCAGAACGCAGTACAACTGCAACCGTTTCGCGGAGCAAGCCGCGCACCAGATAGAGGCCCCCCCCAATAAGTCCGGTCACAATCAAACTTTTGATAAAATAGGAACCAAGTTGCCCGTACCCTATGGCACTGGCGACGAAGGCACTGACCGAAAAGAGTACGAACAAGCCGTGCACGGCGCGCCAAAACCGGCTACGTGTCAGCGGCAACTCGCTGCTGATGTCGTCTTCTTCACCCCGTTTCCGTGCGGCTTCCGCATCGATACGCCATAGCCGGGGCTGCAATATCGCCAGTAGTCCCGCAGCAATAATCGTATGAAAGATAAAGCGATAAAGCGCTTCGGCTTCTTGACCAAATTGCTGTCCCGGCGCCAAGGCTTCCACCGCGCCATCGAAAAACGCGCCTATCGATACGATAGCCGCAAGAACTGTAATTCGGTGGCTTAGCGAACTCGCACCGTCGGGAGTCAGTACCGTTAGCCGCCAGCTTGGTAAATCCGGCGCGAGTGCGGCTCGTGGTAACGCCCATGCTAAAACAAACAGAATCAACGCCTTACACAAAGCAGCAAGCACAATGGCAAAAGGCCCGGCGATGACTGCGTCGTCGCTTGTAATACGAAGAAGAATGACCAATAGAATCAGGGCCGGGAAGATGCCACGCGATACACTCTCGGCAATGGCGCCCACTAGGCGCCGAGCATAAGTCGGTTCTTCGATGGTAGCGTCGCGACCAAGATATTTTACCGTTAGAAAGCGAACAGCCCAACCGACAAGCAAAGCAAGAACGAGGAAGAGCGGCACGCGAAGGAAAATCATCGACGACCGCATATCCGCCGCCAAGCCTGACCACCAAGTTACAGGTATTCGGACCAAGGTTTTTGCCGTGGTAAAAAATTCCGGGACAGCACGGCTGATCGTTTTCGGCGCTAAAGGAATCGGGTTTACCTGCAAAAGGCCCGAGAGCAACTCTGCGCGCGATAAATCCGCTAACGTCGTAGACAACGACGCGGCCCGTGCCACTGCCACCTCTGCCTGCGCCACGCGCGCCCGATAAAAGGCAATGTCCTCTCCGTATTTATTTCGCTGCTTCGCAATTTCTGGTTTTTCGTCTGGCCCGTCCGCCACAGGGGCCGGCCCTAGGGCGTCGAGAAGGTTTTGTAACTGGACAATTTCCGCGGATGCAACTTCCGCTGCGGCCTGCGCCTCCGCCCGTATGTTGGCAAGCCTGTTTCTATACTCCCGATTGCGTTCCTCGAAATGGACCGGGTCGTCGACATAGCGTTGCGCGTTGTCGAGCGAACGGTTCCATTCCGCAACCACTTTACTGAACGGGCGCGACGTCTCCTGCGCCTGCGATAGCGTTACAGCGCCAAGCAAGAAGGCCGTCAAAGCAAAGAGGAGGAATGCGCGAACGGTCAACAAAGAAATCCCGGACAAGTCGAGCAATTGGTTTCGTGACTCTAGCATAATGCCGAGTCCGGATGCGCCTGGATTAATTTCAGCCTGAAGGCAGATCGACCAACAAAACCTCGCTCTCTTCACTCGCCCCTAGGGTCAATAATCCCGGCCGGCGCACCGAAGCGCCTGATCGGGCCGTTACAACAGTTTCGTTTACGGACACCGAGCCTGTCGCCGGAACAAGGTAGGTCTGACGCGAACCAGCCAAATTGAAGGATACCGACTGGCCCGCCAAGAGCGTCGCTCCATACAGCGTCGCATCCGCATGAATAGGCAATGCCGCACCGCCGTCGGCGCGACCCGACGCCAGCGGAATCAGAGCGCTGGCCCTGCCCGACTTTGGAAACCGTCTGGTATCCCACCGTGGCGTGTGCCCCGCCCGATCCGGCATGATCCAGATCTGAAAAAAGTCCGTCGGCTCATTTTCTTTGTTGTATTCCGCATGAACGATCCCGGTGCCCGCGGACATGACCTGCACGTCGCCGGCTTCCGTTCGGCCTTCGTTACCCAAACTGTCCTGGTGCGTTATGGCGCCCCGGCGAACATAAGTGATGATTTCCATATCTCGGTGCGGATGCGGATCGAAACCCGTTCCTGGCGCGATTCGGTCGTCATTCCAGACGCGTAAGGGCCCTATGCCCATACGGTCGGAGTCGTGATAGCCGGCGAAACTGAAATGGTATCGCGTGTTCAGCCATTCATTGTCAAAACGGCCGAGCCGTTCGAAGGGATAGACATCGACGGTCATTACGAAACCCACATAGTCGCGGCGCGAAACGCCCCTATTTCAGGAGAATGTTGGCGATTTCCTTAAGCTGGGTACGGCCCCGCAACAGATAAAACCCCTGCGATGCCAGATGGCTCGGCAAAAGCTGTCCGTCCGGATCCCCGTTCGTGACCACGAGCGGGTCCAGTTCCGCCGCGCGGCGCAACGAGCCAAGCATCTGAACCCAGGCCTTGCCCAGCTCCTTTTCGTTGATGACTTGCGCAAAATCATCACCAAAGGCCGCCAATAAGAGATAATAAGCGTAGATCCGGCCCTTGGTTTGATAAAATATGTCGTCCGCATCGAAATCGATCAGAAATCCACCTTCGTCGATATGGTGGTCGATTACCGCTGAGGACGATCCAAGATCGGCGGAAATACGTTCGAGTGTCGCCTGAAGGTTGTCAGCGCGGCGTTCGAAGGTCGCGTCGCCCTTCGCCAATCGTTCATTGTACGTCACCAGCGCCCGTCGCGCTTCGCGGTATTGCTGTTCGGAGGTTGCGGTCGGCGCCAACGATGTCGCGAAATCGAAAAACCAAATCGTGCCTGGATATTTGAGCCGACCCGCCGCACTGTCCAAATCGGCGTCGACTTGGCTTGAACCCCGTACGCGGCCAATTTGATCGCTCATTTCGATCGAAAACCGGGACAAAGCGTAAATTATACCCTGCTGGTAATTGGGCATATTATCCAACGCCGCGGCGGGCAGGAAGAAGGGATCGTTCGCTGTCCAGCGGTTTACATCGGTTTCTCGCTCGATCAAGGCCGCGGCAACCGCGACGGCCTTGCTCTGGCCTTCGCCGACTTCAATCGCCAATTCAGGATCGTCATCGACCGAATGAACCAGCATCATACCGATCGGATAGTACAGCAACATTAGGGCTAGCACGGCACCACCGATGCGCATCGCCCACCCGCGCACCTTCTCGCCACGCCCGGCAAGGCGCGGCTGAGGCGTATGGTCCGTCCCGATCACGTTATCGTCATTCATAACTAATCACGTGTGTATGTCGCGCGCACAGTACAAGAGGTACGGTACTGCACGTGTCTAACCCCGCACCAAGCCCACGGTATCAAAAACTTCCGCCATAACCGGCTCCGAAAGCGCGCGCGCCCGCGCGCCACCGTCTGCCAATACACTATCGATATAAGCTGGTTCCGCCATCAACCGCTGCATTTCCTCACCAATTGGGCCTAGTTTCGCAACGGCTATATCCGTCAACGCATTCTTGAATTCGGAAAATAGAGAGCCACCGAATTCCTGCAGCACTGTTGCCACTTGACCGTCGGCAAGTGCAGCATAAATGCCAACAAGGTTTGCCGCCTCCGGACGTCCGTCCAGCCCGTCCGCTTCGCTCGGCAACGGCTCCGGGTCCGTACGCGCACGGCGAATTTTCTGCGCAATCGCATCCGGTCCGTCCGTCAAATTGATACGGCTGTTATCAGACGGGTCGGATTTCGACATTTTCGAAGACCCGTCCCGCAGAGACATCACGCGCGTCGCCGGCCCCAATATCAAAGGTTCCACAATCGGGAACAGGTCGACCCCGAAGTCATTGTTAAATTTTTGCGCGATATCGCGGCAAAGCTCGAGATGTTGTTTCTGATCCTCGCCAACAGGCACATGGGTCGCCTTATAAGCCAAGATATCCGCCGCCATCAGGTTGGGGTACGCATAGAGTCCGACCGAAGCATTCTCGCGGTTCTTGCCTGCCTTTTCCTTAAACTGGGTCATACGGTTGAGCCAACCGAGGCGCGCCACGCAATTAAAAATCCAGGCGAGCTCTGCATGATGCGGATTCTGCGACTGATTCATAATCACGTTCTTCGAAGGATCGAGGCCCGCCGCGATGAAAGCGGCTGTCAGCTCACGCGTATTGTGGCGCAAATCTTCAGGATTCTGCCAAACCGTAATGGCATGCAAATCGACGACGCAGTAGATGCACTCATACTGATCCTGCAGGCGCACGAAATTACGGATCGCGCCGAGATAATTGCCTAGGTGCAGATTGCCTGACGGCTGCACGCCCGAAAATATGCGGTCCATAACGCCCTCGATGTGGACAGTTTCGCGAAGGCGCGAGTTATCGCGGCTGGACCGCCGCGGGTCAAGGGGTGGCGGATCAGGCGCGTCGTGAAACCGCCGCGCGTAAATCCTTCATTCGAACGGCACCCGTGACAACGGCCAATGCCGCAAACAGCGCCCCGCCCGCCGTTATCAAAGCCGCCAGCGCAATGATGCGCCGTACTTCGTCGGCGGCGAGAGGCTCGGCCAAAAACCCTGCGCCCCACCATACCGCCGCCGCCATTGTCGCCGATGCCAGTAGCAGCCGGGGCACGATTCGCTTCAGGCGATTATCGAACGTTAAGTGTCCGCGGCGTACCAGAATGATGCCAAGTGCCCCGGCATTCATCCACGCCGACAACGCCGTTGCAAGCGCGATCCCGACATGCGCCAGAACCTGCATTAGCGCCAGCGCCATCACCACATTCCCAATCATCGCCACGACCGCAATCTTGACCGGTGTTTTGGTATCCTCCCGAGCGAAATAGCCCGGCGTCAATGCCTTGATCAAAACGTACGCCGGCAAGCCAAGAGCAAAAGCTGCGAGCGCGCCGGCCGTTGCCTCGGCGGCAGCGGGGTCGAACGCGCCGCGTTGAAAAAGAACGGTCACGATGGGTCCCGGTATGGCGACCAGCGCCGCCGCTGCGGGAACGGTCAGAGTCAACGCGAACTCGATAGCGCGATTCTGGCTGTTTTGCGCCGCATTCAGATCGCCGGACCGCAATTGACGCGTGAGCAGGGGCAACAGCGTGATACCTACCGCCACGCCAACGACTCCAAGCGGCAATTGGTTCACCCGGTCGGCATAATACAAGAAGGAAACCGACCCTTCCCGCAAAGTCGAAGCGAGAATGACGTCGATCACCACATTGACCTGCACCACACCGGCGCCCAGTAAGGCCGGCGCCATGAGAATCAAGAGTCGGCGTACATTTGGCGTCAGCCGCGGCCGTGGCAAGACAAATAGGATGTCGGCGCGCTTACAGGCATAGACGATCCACAAGAGCTGCGCCAAGCCGGCACCGGCGACGCCCCATGCAAGCCCGAGACCAGGGTGCGGCAGAACGCCGGAGCGAATGCCCAGCAGCACGGAAATCAGAACAATGTTGAGAACGATCGGCGCGGCAGCGGTCGCTGCAAAACGCTGCAGCGAGTTGAGCATGCCCCCCATCAGCGCGACCAGCGCCATAAACATCAAATAGGGAAACGTAATTCGGGTGAGATCGACCGTTAAATCAAACTTTTCCGGCGCATCGACGAAACCAGGCGCAATCGCAACCATCAACCACGGCATCGTCAAAATTGCCGCCACTGAGAGGACGAGAAGAATTGTCCCTAGTACCGAAGCCACTTCGCCCGCAAATTTTATGGCCGCGTCGCGCCCGTCCGTCGTCAAACGGCCTGCAAAGAGGGGAACAAAGGCTGCATTGAAAGCGCCTTCCGCGAACAAACGGCGAAAGAAATTCGGAAACTTGAAGGCGACGAAAAACGCGTCGGCGATGAGGCCGGCGCCGATCACGTTGGCGATCAGCATGTCGCGCGCGAAACCGAGCACGCGGCTCATCATGGTCCAGCTGCCAACAGTCGCAATGGAACGGAAGAGTGTCATTTGTTGAGTTTACGCGTGATTCGCGGCGCGAATAAGGCCGAATGCAGCGGGAGCCGTCACGAATCAAGACGCTCCAATCATTTCGCTAACGCAGCGACCTTTTCCCTAGCGCCCTCAGTTTCTGCCGGCGCCACTTCGTCGTTCGGATCTTGCAGCGCGGCAAATAGCGTCTTCTCGATCTGTTGCATTTTTTCGGGGTGCTGGACCTTCATGCCGAAAACGTCCTTCACATAGAACACGTCGACAACCCGCTCGCCATAGGTCGAAATCTTAGCCGATGAAATTTGCAGGCCGAGGTCATGCAAGGCCCCGGTGAGATCATAGATAAGTGCGGGTCTGTCACGACCGTTCACTTCAATTAGGGTATGTGTATTGCTCGCCTTATTATCGATCAGCACGCGGGGCGGCACCTTGAAAACATCGGTACGGCTTGGCAGGGCGCGGCGTTTGGCGAGCTCCTCGGCGAGACGAAGCTGACCGGTCAGCGACTGCTCGATACGTTCTTCGATCTTGTGGAGACCGGCACTGCTATCAACGGTGTGGCCCGTCGCATCCTGAATCCAGAAAGTGTCCAAAGCGGTGCCTGTCGTGAACGTGTTAATCCTGGCATCAACGATGGTCGCGCCGCATACCGCGATCGCCGCGGCGATCTTATTGAACAGGCCCGGGTGATCTGCAGCATAAATCGTCAGTTCCGTCACGGCCCGATCCGGGTTCACGCGCATATCGATCGCCAGCGGTTTCTTCTCGGCTTCCGCGTCACGCACGAAGGCGGCATGCCGGACGAGCGTCTCGATATCATAGAAGAGCCAATAGGAAGGCCGCCCGCGTTTGAAATGGGCGTCGCGTTCTTCCGCCGTCCATTCCGCCAATTGTTCAGTTAAGGCCTCGCGGATCCCGGCCGCCCGGTCATCCAGATGATCCGCGGCAAAACCGCCTGACATCACCGCTTCTGAGCGATAATAGATCTCCCGCAGCAATGTTGCCTTCCAGTTGTTCCAGCGGCCCGGTCCCACAGCGCGGATATCGACCGCAGTAAGACATAACAGAAGACGGAGCCGCTCTGGTGATTGCACCCTTTCGGCGAAATCGAGGATTGTTTTGGGGTCATCCAGGTCACGTTTGAAGGCCACATTGCTCATGTCGAGATGGTGACGCACTAGCCACGCGACGGTTTCTGTCTG
>JAJFJB010000036.1 GCA_021774435.1 Alphaproteobacteria bacterium | reverse complement strand
CAGCGCACCGGCGTAGGGATTGCCATCTTCATCCAGCACCCTGCCCTGCACGTCGATCCGCTCGCCCAGCGGTAGGCTTTCACCTTGCTGTGTCAGGTCGTTTTCGTCGTTCACCTCGGCTTCGAAGACTGGCCCGGACAGTTCGGTAAGCGTGTGTTCCAGCGGAATGGGCGACCGTGAGGGCGCTTTTTTTACCGTGGATTTGTAATCGGCATGAAGATAAGGCGGATCGGCCGTGTCGTCATTGGCCGGATAGTGCCGCTCTCCTACATCGGTGTTCGCCATGGTTTTTCTCCGATTACTTTTGGTAATTCGATACTTCGACCAGATTACCGTCAGGGTCGCGAAAATAAACAGAATTAATTGGCCCGACCGCGCCGCTGCGAATACTGGGGGTCGCTTCGAGCTCGATTCCGCACGCTTCGAGATGTGCCAATACGTCGTCCATCGGCGTCTCGGTGATGAGGCAGAAATCCGCGGTGCCTTCGACATGTTTGCGAGCCCGCATCACCTCTTCCCAACCGGCAGGTTGCAAATTAATTTTTTGTTCTCCGAATCCCAGCGCGACGCGGCCATTGCCGAAATCGATCCGGCGCATATTCAGAACCCGGACATAGAAATCGCAGATCTTTTCGATATCGCTGCAAGGAATGACAAAATGGTCGATATGGTCGATTTCCAGCATGCTATGTTTCCTCTTCCCTAGCTGTCTGGACTTGGATCCAATCCAGGAATTCAGCATTGCCGCCGGTGATTGGCATTGCGGCGATGCAAGGACAATCGTAGCTGTGCAAGGCCTTGACACGATCCGTCAATGCTGCGAGCCGCGTTTCGGTTGTTTTTATAATCAATACAGTTTCCGCATCGGTGCAAATTTCGCCTTGCCATCGGTAGATCGACGTCATGCCGTCTATTACGTTGGCGCAGGCCGCGAGCCTTTCGGCGACAAGAGCACGGCCAATTTGCGCCGCTTCAATCGAGTCGCTTGCCGTGATGTAGACCAGAAATGCCGACATAGTCCGAAAATTACCTCCGCGCCGGGTTGGCATCCGAATCGCTCTGACTTAGGATAGCATCGTCGCTCGGGGACAGCGAACCGGATTAGGGTGGGACATGACGCAGACATCGAACGTCGTCAAATTGGCACAACCGAAACAGAAGCGACCGAAGTCTGACCGCAGACCCACCAAAGCCCAGCGAATCTGGCTCCAGGCAGGCCTTAATCAGCCGGGCGGAAAATTGCCGCTCTTCGATAACCGCGGACAGCGGGTGAACGAGCGGACGATCCGCAGTTGCCTGCAGCAAGGCTGGGCGGAGCCCTGGTTTTACAATCCCATCAAACCGGACTGGATGGTTTGCAAGCTCACAGAAGACGGACGTAATATCGTCTCCTAAGATCTATTTTTTCAATATTCACCAAGAATTAGGGTGCATGCGCTACTATGCAGCGTCAAACAGTGACGATCCTGTAGGACGATGGCGATCGACCTTCTGCTCATCAATCCCGGCGGACGGGAAAAAATCTATCAACAGCTCGGCGGCGATCTGACCGCGATCGAGCCACCTTTGTGGTGCCGGTTGATTGCGGGCTATGTCCTGGATCGCGATTTTAGTGTGGAAATCCTCGATTCCGAGGCCGAGAATATGGGCGTTGAAGCGGTGGCGGCCGAGGTCGCGCGACGAAAGCCGCGTTTGGTCGGGATGGTCGTCTTCGGCCATCAGCCATCAGCGTCAACGCAACAGATGGCGGCGGCGAGTGAGACTTGCAGCGCGATCAAGGCGAAAAGTCCGGCCCAGCCGATTATCATCGCCGGCGGGCACGTTGCGGCTCTGCCGGAACGCACGATTGAGGAAGAAGCCGTAGATTTCGCCTGTGCGGGCGAAGGGCCTGTGACGATCCATCGTTTGCTTGAAGTCATGACCGAACGGAACGAGGATACTCTAGCAGACGTCGAGGGTCTTGTCTGGCGCGCCGGTGGCAAGACTCGAGTCAATCCGCCTGCGGCACTGATCAATGACATGGACGCGGATTTGCATGGCAATGTCTGGCACTTGCTGCCGATGGATCGGTATCGGGCGCACAATTGGCAGTGTTTCGGCGATCTTGGCGCGCGCCAGCCTTACGCTTCGATTTACACGTCGCTCGGTTGCCCCTTTCGCTGCAGCTTTTGCTGTATCAACGCGCCGTTTGGCACGAACAGATATCGCATGCGGTCGGCCGAGGCCGTCGTCGTGGAAGTCGATCTGCTGTATCGCGAATACGGTGTGAAGACATTCAAGATCATCGACGAAATGTTCGTGCTCAACGATCGCCACGTAAACGGAATCTGCGAAGGCCTTGCGGCCAAACCTTACGCGAGCGAGCTCAACATCTGGGCTTATGCCCGCGTCGATACGGTCAAGGAAGAGCAATTAGCGCTGCTGCGATCCGCCGGGCTGCGCTGGTTGGCGCTGGGCATCGAGTCCGGCAGCGCCCATGTCCGCGACGGGGCGGAGAAATCCTTCAATCAGGACGATATCCGCGAGATCGTGCGGCAAATCCAGACCGCCGACATTAGTGTCATAGGCAACTTTATATTCGGACTGCCGGACGATGATCTGGCGACGATGCGACAGACGCTGGACCTGGCTAAGGAATTGAACTGCGAATTCGCGAATTTCTACTCGGCGATGGCCTATCCAGGCTCCCCGCTTTATACGATGGCGGTCGAAAAGAACTGGGATTTACCCGAGAGCTGGAGTGGGTTCTCGCAGCATAGCCGTGATTGCCGTCCCCTGCCGACGGAACATATATCCGCCGCCGAGGTGCTTCGCTTCCGCGATG
>JAJFJB010000350.1 GCA_021774435.1 Alphaproteobacteria bacterium | reverse complement strand
TGGAGAATTCTACAAGGTGACCGAAGCGCAGGTCGTGCCGCAGCCGGTTCAAAAACCATACCCGCCGATGCGCATGGCGGCGACATCTCCAGGAACTTTTTCTAAAGTTGCAAAAGAAGGGCTGCCTCTGTTTGTCGGTCTGCGTGGTGATGGGCTTGAGGCATTGCGTGAAAACTTAGATGTTTATCGCGAGGCCTGGAAAACTGCGGGCCATACGGGCGATGGCAGTGTTTACCTGCGCGTACCCGTTTTCTCTGCCGACACGGAGCAGGCCGCGCTGGAAGAACCGCGTGAGAACATAACCTATTACTTCGAACGGCAGGCGAAGATGGTCGCGGCCTCCCAAGCCAATGCGGCAAGCGCTGGGAGCAGCACCGGTGGTGCAGCACAAACCGTGGCGACGCTTCAAGCGCTCACATACGACGATATACTCAAAAGCCGCGTTGCGTTCGGCACCGCACCTCAGCTTATTGATCGGCTGACCGAATGGAATGAAGTGCTTGGTATCGACGGTGTGATCGCGGAAACGAATGCCGGTGGAATGTTGACTGAAGAACAGGTCATGAAGAGCCTGCGGATCATCACGCACGACGTGATGCCCGCCTTCAAATAGAACGTGTCAGAATGAAAAGCGGTAGCTGGTTTGGATCGTATTGTCTCGCTGCCGTGCTGATACGCCAGTGGTAAGGCGGGCCGCGCGTTTGCTCGCAACGCTCAATATCTCGAAACTGATGCGGTGATACTCGTTAGGGAGGTAGCTGTACGCAAAAGTCCATGCGCTCCCGATTTCGTCAATTGGAGTGCCACTGCCAGGCACGATATTTTGATCGTCTACGCGGAACCAGTCATAACGTGCTGATAGGCGGTGCGTTTCGTCCTCATCGACAAAGCCGCTCAATAGCAGGTATGCAGCTGAAAAGGACGCATCGAGCAAGTTGCCACTGGGCGTCTTTCGCTCGGTATCGCCATACATGACTTGCGCCAACAGTTCGATGTCGTAAGGCAGGAAATAGCCCACGCCGGCGCTAAGGAAACGGGTCCGCCAAGCGCCCCGGCTGCTCCGCGTTGCGCCTTCGTCCGCCAAATTGTCGTAAGCAGTGAGCAGTAACTCGCCCCCAAATTCGGTGTCATCCGCACGCAAGGAGAGATAAAGGCCCGGGGTGTCGTCGATTTCCTTGAACGGTTCGATATCGCCGCGGTTTGTGAAATTGATGTTCGTCGCGGGTAAAGGGATATTGTCAAACAGGGCAGTAGTACGGTCGTGCAAGGCCCAGCCGCGCTCGTGCAGGATTATGCCCGCAGGATCATTCCCGGCGAAAAGTGCCCCGCTCAATGAGATACCCCCACCGTCAAAGCGATAGCGGCTACTGATTTCGACGCCCGTCGATCGTATTTCTTCGCCGACCCAACTGTTGATCGCCGACCAACTGATCGTATACGGACTTTGCCAGGCTACATCGATATTCTCGAGTGAGACAGGCGGGAAAAATGAGCCCGCTTTCATGGAGAATTGCCAAGGCGATGTGGATGGCGGGCGGTAGCTGCCAAATGCCTCGACAATGTCAACGGGCGACTTTTGACCTTTTTCGACCTTTAGGTGGAGATGACCGCTGACGCTCCAGTCAAACTGCGGTCGCAGTACCAGCGAGGCGTCGCCTATGCCACCGGTGAAACGGTCGCCGTCATTTCTTTTGCCACCGAAACGCGTTTTCCCCAATCCATTGTCTCGCCAGCCCGGTTGATCGTCCGTTTGCACGAGTCGTAAATCCAGGAGGCCGTGGATATCAAGCCGGGGAAAGCCCTCATCGGCAACCGCCGGCACGGCGGCTATAGCTGCAGCAATGATACATAGGGCTCTCATGCCCGATTTAGTCGCGTCAAGTCCGATGGCGCCAGGTCACTTTTACCATCCTTTTCCTGCAAGAACGTTTCTAACGCGTCAAATTTCATGGGCCTGGCAATAAAATATCCCTGACCGACATCGCATCCTATTTTTTGGAGTTGGGTAAATGACTCGGCATATTCAATGCCCTCCGCCGTGACCTTCAAGCCTAAATTGTGGCCTAGATCGACTGTTGAGCGGACGATGAGTTCATCCTCTGCGTTCGTCGCCATGTCTCGCACGAATGCTTGATCTATCTTTAATTCTGAGACGGGCAAGTCTTTGAGATACGCAAGCGAAGAATATCCGGTGCCATAATCGTCGACTGATAACGCGATACCCATATCGTCCAGGATTGCCAGTGAATTGCGGGCTACTGCCGGTTCCGACATCAGGCTGCTTTCAGTGATTTCCAGAATGAGTGCACTGGGTTTCAAGTTATTGGCTTCGAGTGCCTGCGCTACTTGATCAGGAAGGTTTTTGTTGCCGAGATCAAGCGCCGACAGGTTAATGGCGACCTGTATATCCCAGCCTTTTTTGTGCAGTGCGGCAGCGTCTTTGAGCGCTTGCGCCAAAGCCCATTGCGTTATTTGCCGAACATCGCCCGTCTGTTCGGCAAGCGGGATGAACAGGGCCGGTGAAACCATACCGCGTTCGGGATGATGCCAACGTATGAGCCCTTCAACGGCGAATATCTTTTCCGATTTAAGATCGATTTTGGGCTGATAGAAAAGTTCGAATTGCTTCTCTTCAATGGCATGGCGCATTTCGGTGATCAGCAGTAATTGCTCCGGGTTTACCTCATCAGTTTCCGGGTCGAATATGTGCCAATCATGCCCGTTGCCATGCGTTTTGAATTCGGCAACTTCCGCCTGGTGAATGAGTTGCTCGGCATCGCCACCAAGTCCCGAGTGAAATGTCAGGCCAAACCTCAAATCTGCGGCAAGAACGAAATCTCGAATCGGAATCGGCCGTTCGAATGCCGCTTTAAGGCGCGTAATTAGGGTGTCGGCATTATCGAGCGAAGTATCGCTGAAAACGATGCCGAATGTATCGCCTCCCATCCGTGCGAGGAGGTCGTCGGAACCAATATTGTCAAACAAGCGCCGAGATATCTCTTTGATTAGCCCATCGCCCGTATCGTAACCCAACGTACTGTTGGTTTCCGGCAATCGCGCCACCCCTAATACAACGATCGCTGCCCGATAGTCTTTGCCTCGGCGCGCAAGTTGTTTTTCGAAGGCGTTTACAAATTCTGTACGATTCAACAGGCCGGTAAGGGAATCGTAGCGGGCCTGGTGTGATATTTTCTCTTCGCGTGCCCGGATGCCATTCATCATGTCGTTGAAAGTGGCGGAAAGTGTTCCGAATTCATCGTTCCCCTTGAGATCGATAGATTCCGCGTACTCACCCTTTCCGACGCGTTCGGCCGCGTCGACCAACTGATGGAGCGGACGGGAAATACCGCGGGCCATAATGTACCCGCCGACAAGCGCAAAAATCAGCCCACCAACCAACAAAACGATCATGGAAACCAAAAGAGGGTAGGTTCCGCTGATGGCTTTCTGGACGGAATATTGCAAAATCACCGATACACCGGCGTTGGCATTGGCTATTTCCAGGGGAGAAGCCAACGAGATGTAAGCTCTATCGGCCAAATCGATCAGGTCAGGCTCATTCGTTGTGGCAAATGTGCTGGCGGCCGCTGACAATGCGCCTCTTTGACTTTCTGAAAGCGTCGAAGCGGCGAGGCTCCATGTTGTATTCATCCGGAAGGCAAAAGAGACTTCCATCGGAATTGGCGCTTGCGATCGAAGCCGCTGTGCCAGTCCATCGTTGATTTCGAGACCAATGCCAATCCAGGCAATCGGTTCGGGTGCAAGAACAGGAACAATCACGAGGCGGTACAAGGTGTTCCCTACCGATGCGATGGCAACCGCACGGCCTTCTTCGTCGGCGGTCTCAAGCATCCCGGCAAAGGGGAACTGGCGGTGAATCGAATTCTCTTCGGTGTCGAAAATGATCTCGTCTTCAAGTGAGATCAGCATTGCTCTATCGGCGGCGATGCGGTCCCTCATGTTCCGGATTACGGATCGCTGGGTAGCGGCGTCACCAACGGCAATCGCTTCTCGAAATCCGTAGTCCAACGTCACCACGCGGGCGCCTTCCGCCAGCTGCGACGTTAGCTCGTCGACTTGGCGGTTCAGGATGTTGCGGGCAAAGGTCAGCTGATTGCGCCCCTGCTCGAGCGCATTTTGACGTGTGGACGTATAGACGCTGACCGTGTTTACGAGTTGTATGGCTACGAGTATCGCGCCAATAAACATTGTCAGCTTCGTGCGAAAGGTTAGCTTCATGCGTTTCGAGTCACGCTCGCTCGCGTCTAATATTTATATGGTTTTCGCTTCTTTTTGCTCTTGCGCTTTAGTTTTACAGTAAATTCTCGCTGGTTAACGCCCTCTTTATCGACATTTACGCTGAGAACTGGTGGATTGCGTTTAGATTTCATCATTGGATGCCAAACCGAAACGACATATGAACCGGCTTCCAAATCTAGAAACCGCGCGCGCCCCTTTTTGTCTGATTTGACAGGAACTCCGCCGCCATTCACGTAAATGTAAGCGAGCATTCGGTCGTGTATATTGCATCCGACGATAACGATGCCGGGCTTGTCGAAGACAATGGGTGTGCTGCTGGTGTTCGCCGGTACTGTAATGTCGAAGCGCTTCGATTTCGAAAACGAATAGACATGATGACCCCAGCTATCGCTGTTGACGAATTCGACAGGGGTGTCCTTTGCCACAACGCTGACAAAAGGGTTGTAAGCCGTATCCTTCTGATTGACGGTGTGAACGCGCTTCGCGCCCGAACGAACGTCATGTTTTCCGGCCACCGCGGTGACGGTGACAACCGCGTTCGTGATCAGGGCGCCATCCGAGTCACGCACGGATATTATGAGGTCTCCGGCGGTTGCGCGACTGACAAGGCAGGCGACAACGAGCACCGTCAGCGTGACTTTTAATAGTACGTCTTTGTAGAAAATTTGTTTCCCCAACTTCCCCTCCTCACAAACCGGTAGTTCTATTCGAATTCGCGCCAATCAATTTCAACTGGTGAGATTCGTGAGGCCCCATTAGTTCAAAGGCGTTTCTTACGCCGCCGGTTCATAACGTAACGTATAAGCGAGACCGCGTTGATTGTTCTAATCTAAAACACAGCCTTTTTTGGTAAATATACCGTTAAGGCTGTGTGATCGAAGCGCATTCTCCAGTCAGTGTTGCTTGTGACGAGGGGGGGGCCGTGTCATTGTCGAAAGCAACCGGCCAATGGCTATTTGCGCAATTGGAACAACTTTTAGAAAGGAACGGTGATGGCCGATCCGATAACGTTCGAAGTTTTTACCGACTACGTTTGACCGTGGTGTTATCTCAGTACCGGGCGTATTGAAAAGCTACAGAAAAACTATGACGTCGAAGTCCAACTGGTACACTTTCCATTGCATCCCGAAACGCCCTCGGAGGGCCAATCGCTCGAACAATTGTTCGCTGGGCGTGGGGTTGATATCGACGCCATGTATGCACGTATGAAGGGATTGATGGAAGCCGAGGGATTGCCTTACGGCAAGCGGACTCATACCTACAATAGCCGTCTGGCGCAGGAGCTTGGCAAGTGGGCTGATACCAAAGAAGGCGGCGAGGCGATCCATGATGCGCTGTACCGGGCTTATTTCGTCGATGCCAAGAACATTGGCGATGTCGACGTCTTGGTCGATGTCGCGCAAAGCGTTGGGTTGCCGGCGGACGAGGCCCGAGAGGTGTTGGAGCAGCGTACCTTCAAATCGGAGGTGGATGCCGATTGGACGAAATCACGCCAGTACGGTGTAACAGGTGTGCCTACCTTTGCGGCCGGCGGCTATGGCGTCGTTGGCGCGCAGCCATATGAAGCCATTGAGGAACTCGTGAAAAATGCCGGTGCCGCGTCCCGCGCGGACTCTGCCTAAGGGGGGACAATGCCGACACCCGACGCGGGGACGCAAACCATGATCGAGTGGGCCGCGGCAAGCCGCGTCCCGCCTATGACGGAAATGTCGCCGGAAGAAGCGCGTGCCCTGCAGCGGGCAGGTGTTGAAAAAATCAATCTCGACGGAGAGCCAGTACATCGTGTTGAAAACCAAACCATAGACGGGCCGGGCGGTACTCTGGGAGTTCGTCTTTTTTGGCCGTCTCCAGAGCCAAAATTGCCGGTGTGTGTCTATTTGCACGGCGGCGGTTTCGTGATTGGCGATTTGGACACGCATGATTCGTTATGCCGCCGGCTTGCGAACAAGGCGGGGGCAATTGTCGTTTCGGTAGACTATCGACTTGCACCGGAACATCGTTATCCCGCTGCCGTTGATGACGCCGACGCGGCGCTTCGCTGGGTAGCGGAGAACGCGTCCACTTTCGGCGGAGATCCGACACGGTTGATGATTGCGGGCGACAGTGCAGGTGGTAATTTGGCCGCTGTGGCAACCCATCGTGCGCTGGATGCCGGTGGACCATCGCTGCTATGTCAGGCTTTGATCTACCCCGTGGCAGACCATGGCGAAGGCGGGCATGCAACTCGGGAAACGATGGCGGAGGTGTTTCCCATTCCGTCACCGATTATGGCTTGGTTCCACGAACATTATTTTGGCCATTCCGAGCCGGTCGAAGAACCCGATGCCTCGCCGCTTCGCCGTGCCGATCTGGAAGGTTTGCCACCGACTTTGATTGTGACGGCGGGTCTCGATCCGCTTTGTGACGAAGGCCGCGCTTACGCCGGTCGCTTGAGTGAATCGCATGTCGATGTCGCACTGTTGCACTACGACAGCACGATCCACGGCTTTCTGCAGATGGGTAAGGTGATCCCGCTCGCGGCAAACGCGATCGATGATATTGGCAATTATCTGGCGGCGCGTCTCGCCGAAAGCTGAAGAGGCGATTTATGACACTTGAATCAAGGACGTTTCGCGCGGTGGGATATCCGCTGCGACTGCATGCCGGCGAAAATGCACTGGATAAGCTTGCTGACGAAGTGAAGCGTCAAAAGGCTAATCGGGCATTTGTGATTTGCGGACAGACTGTTGCGCACCGAACGAATCTGCTTGATCGAATTCGCGTGGGGCTGGGCGATAAATTCGCCGGTTATTTCGGTGGCATGGACAAGGATTCGACGTGGCCGGCGGTAAAAAAGGGCGCGGAAGCCGCAGAGGCCGCGGAAGCGGATATGCTCATTGCTGTTGGCGGTGGCAGCGTCATCGTCGGGACGCGAGTCGTCGCCATTGTGATGGCGGAAGACGGTGATCCGTTCGATCTCATGACCCAATATCCAGAAGGCAAGCCGGCCTACAGTCCGCGCCTCATGGCGCCGAAACCGCCGATCATCAATGTGGCGACGACGCCGAATACGGCGATGAACCGGGGTGGCTCGGGACTCAAGAATGAAGACCTTGATCACCGCATGGAGTTCTACGATCCCAAGACCCGTCCGGTCGCGCTGTTCTGGGATGCGGAGGCTCTGTTAAGCGCGCCACCCGAATTAATCCGGTCAACGGCTTCGACGAACTTTTCGAGTACGCTCCGTAGTTTGGGCGCGGTCGATATGAGCCCGTTGGTCGAAGGTGACCGCCGGCATGCATTCCGACTGCTGCATCAGGC
>JAJFJB010000349.1 GCA_021774435.1 Alphaproteobacteria bacterium | reverse complement strand
GCAATGGCGGCACCGAAAATGCCAAAAACCGGGCCGGGATGAAATCCCCGCGACATAACCGTCGGGATGAAATCGGCCGCCATCCTCAGCATCACTTCATAACCCGCGACGATGCCGGTGATGTAATCCTTCCCCGAGGCTCCCTCGAGTTCCGAAGAGACCAGGCCGGCGGGTAGAATTGCGCAGCCTGGATGGGTCAGCATGCGGAACGTGTCCCATTTGCCGCCGGCAAACATCATCTCCGAATTGACTAGGGCGGCGCCTGCCTTGGTCAGCCGCACGCCATCGACGAGCACCGTCGCGGCACCACCGCCACCGGCCTCTTCTTCTTGCATCATCAAAAGCGCCTGTTCGGCATCCGGCGTCTCGCGCCCGATCAGCGCCGAGGACAATCCGTGCAGGGTGACGCCCTTCGCCCGATCCAACACATCGGGTGGCAAATCTTCAAACTTTAAACCTGCAACCCATTCGGCAAACTGCCGGCTGATTGACGTCATGCGCCGTTCTCCCTCATTTGATAATTCTTACCGTTAAGCCGTGACGTCGATCCGCCGTTCGGCAAGCGCTTTTTCGTCGAAATCCATGCCCAGTCCGGGACGCTCCGAAAGCCGGAATAAGCCATCCTTCGGCATGGGTACTTCGTCGAAGATCGCATGCATCCGGGTCGATGGGTCGTTCCACTCGCAGGGTTTGGTCGAATGCAGCTGTGCTGCGCAAACATGCATATTGACCATGTGACCGACCGTCGGCTGCGTCTGGTGAGAGACCAACTCAACACCGTGCGAATGCGCCAGTGCCGCGCAGCGCTGCAGCCCGGTAACGCCACCCATCTTCACGATATCGGGCTGGATCATGGGAACGCCGGCCTCGATAAGCTCAACCAGACCGCCCATCGTATAGGTCTGTTCACCGGCGGAAACGGTGATCGAGAGCTTCCTGGCAACCTCACCCATCGCTTTCACGTGATAATGCTGTACCGGTTCTTCGAACCACCAATAATCCAACTCTTCCAGGACCCGACCAACGCGCAGCGCCCCGCCGGTCGAATAGCCATTATTGGAATCAAAGGCGAGCGGGAACTTGTCGCCCACCAATTTACGGACGGCACGCGCTTTTTCGATGTGATCGGGTATCTGCACGTCCAGATCAACACGGTGATTGTCGAAGCGAATTTTAATGGCTGAGGGCTGGTCCTCCATGCGTTTCTCGACAATACGCAAGACATCGTCGAGGCTGCGTTCGATCCCGTTACCGCCAATCGAGGCGTAGAATGGCAGCTCCGTGCGCCACGCGCCGCCGAGCAGTTTATAGATCGGAAGACCGAACCGCTTTCCCTTCAGATCCCAAAGCGCGATATCGATTGCCGCAAGCGCGCCTGTCAGTGCCCCTTCCGGCCCAAGCTTTACCAGACGGTGCATCAATCGGTCCTGAATGACGGCGTGATCGAGCGGGTCGGCACCAATGATGGCCGGCGCAATGTTGTGTGCAATCATGTTGAGTGACGCGAGCCCGCCCTGCATCGGCGATGCCTCACCGATGCCATGCAGCCCGTCATCCGTCCATATCCGGACATAGGCACTGCGCTGATTTGGAGATTCGTCAGGTGACCACTGCACCTGAAAGGTTTCGATGCGTTCGATTTTCATGACATCTCCTATACCGATCACTACTTTCTTTTCATCAATCGTATCGTCTACCGCCAATCAAGCAAACGTCGCGAGCATTTCAGCCGGCTTGAAGTCCATTCCCACCCGTCGGACGTATAGCTCTTAGAGACGCGCTTTCGCTGGAGAGAAAATGTCCACTGCCCCGATCCTGATTTGGTTTCGGCAAGATTTAAGACTGAATGACAACCGCGCCTTGTCCGCGGCCTGCGAGACAGGGCGGCCAATTTTACCGGTCTATGTATTGGATGACGAGACACCGGGAAACTGGCGTGCCGGCGGCGCCACCCGCTGGTGGCTGCATCATAGTCTGGAAGCGCTCGGGCAGGATTTGGCAGCACGCGGCCTGCCACTCATTTTGCGGTCCGGCACAGCGGAATTAGCGCTCAGACGGCTTGTTCACGAAACCAAAGCGGCCGCGATATATTGCACCCGCGCCTACGAACCATGGGCCCGGCAGGTGGAAAGCAATGTGGCGGCGGACGCACTTGCAAGCTGCTATGAATTTCACCGTTTCGCAGGCTCTCTTTTGTTCGAACCGGAGGCGCTACATACCAAGTCCGGTACGCCGTTTCGGGTATTTACGCCATTTTGGAGTGCGTGCTTAGCAGCCGCGGAACCCAAACAACCCCTTCTGGCACCACGCAAAATTGAAGCGTTCAAAGACTTACCGCACAGCGAAAACCTTTCGGATTGGAAGTTGCTGCCAGCGGATCCGGATTGGGCACCGGGCCTTCGAGAGACCTGGCAACCAGGAGAACAGGCCGCCCGAAAGCGCCTCACCGCATTCTTGGATCAAGGTATGGCAGATTATGCGCAACACCGGGACAGGCCCGACATTGACGGCACATCAAGACTGTCGCCCCATCTTCATTTTGGTGAAATCAGCCCTCATCAATACTGGCATGCGGCGCGCACCAAAATTGCGTCTTCACCAGCATCTTCACAAGGGGGACAGGCCTTTCTGCGTGAGCTGGGCTGGCGCGAATTTTCACATCATCTTCTGTTCCACTGGCCAAGCTTGCCTGAAGCGCCCTTTCAAACGAAGTTTCAACACATGCGCTGGGCGCAAAATCCCGCAGGGCTGCAAGCCTGGCAGCAAGGTCGAACCGGCATCCCTATTATCGATGCCGGCATGCGCCAGCTCTGGCACACCGGGTGGATGCATAACCGGGTGCGGATGATCGTTGCGTCGCTGCTCGTCAAGAACATGCTTGTGCACTGGCACGAAGGCGAGGCCTGGTTTTGGGATACACTGGTCGATGCCGGTTTGGCGAACAATGCTGCAAGCTGGCAATGGGTCGCCGGCTCGGGTGCCGACGCGGCCCCTTATTTCCGTATTTTCAACCCCGTTCTACAAGGCAGAAAATTTGATCCGGAGGGCCACTATGTCCGGCGCTTCGTGCCAGAACTGAAAGATCTACCGAACCGTTTTCTCCACGCGCCATGGGAAGCACCCGAAGATGTCCGAACTTTAGCAAAGGTAACGCTTGGCGACACGTATCCGGCTCCCTGTGTCGACCTTCGGGAAAGCCGCCAGCGGGCCCTGTCGGCTTACAATGAGATGAAAGGTCAGGCGAACGCTTGACCGTTAGTCCGATTCTTCCGGTTTCTCCTGACTTCCAAACATGAAGCGCTGGTAGAAATAGCCTATGGCGACAAGGCTCAGCCCCAACCCCAGGAAGGAGGCCACGCGATAGAGACCCGTGAGCCCGGACATATCCCATAGGAAGACTTTCGCAACGATGAATAGGGTCAAAGCCAAGGCCGCATGTCTGACGGCAGCGATCCGCCATAGGAAGCCGACCGTAAACAAGGCAGCGGCATAAAGAAGCCACACGACTGAATAAGCGTAGCCTTCCGCGTTGCCGACTGATCCATGACCCAATTGGCTGCCGTGAAAGAAGTGCCGGACTTCGAGCGTTATGTAACTGAACAAAAGAATACCCACGGCAACGCCGGCGCCGATCATCACTTTCTCATGCTCCTGGCGTTTCGCCTCATAACAAATCAACAAGGCCAAAACCGCCGGCATGAGATAGGCCAGCGCCAGAACATCGATAAACAGCCAGTCGCCAACACCCTCCTTCGTAAAGAGGGGGTTGGAGTGCAGAAGTTGCATTGCCACAATCTGCACTGTGGCCATTCCGATCAGGATTTTCGCACCCCATTCGTAAGACCAGCGAGGCGCGCTACGATAGCGGCGATAAAGCCCATAGCCACTTGCCAGCCAAGATACCGAGTGCAGGCTTTGTTCGAGCAGCGAATAGCGCCAATAGTTCGACGACCACGTCCCCACAAAATATCGAATTTCCATGCTGACGGTCGCAACCGCGATGGCAATCGCACCCGATTCCAAGGTTAGAACCAATCGGTCATCGCGGGTCTGCCGGAACCATTTCGCTGAGATCGCAAAGGCGAGTGCCGGAATGCCGTAACCGTAGAGTATCCATATGGGATCTCTCGGCAGCGCCCAATCGACACCAGGAAACTGATGCGCCAGCAACAGGCGAATTCCAACGATGCCGGCAATAACAAACGAAACCCAGCGAATCGCAACGATGCCAAACCGGTTGTGCACCCACGCTGCCGCGGGCAGTTGCACGGCTAAAGCAACCGTAAGCCAGGCGTTCTCCAAGGTCATCGTCGCGGCGAAGCTAATCCCCGCGATAACGGCCAAGGCGTATAAGCCCAGTGCAGGATCGAGATCCTTGGACCGGGGATGATTGCCGACTTGAACCGCAGCCAGCGTCGCGGCAGACGCGAGTCCCATCGCAACCGCGGCCCATGCGAGATCGACACCAACGGTATTCATCCGCCAATAGGCGATGGACAAGGCCAGAAGCGGCACAACGCCGGAAACCGTTGCCCAATATGTCACCGATCTTGCTCGGCCAACCGCATAATAACCTGCAAGGCCAAACCACGCGGCTGATAGTCCCGCCACGACGCCAAATACTGAAAATTCCGGCGGCACGATCGGTGCGGGCAAGGCGCCGAGATCCCGACCCCCGAGCACGATATGCTCCGGTACCGTTACAATTTCCGGCACATGCCAGACCACGAGCAGAATTAAAGGCACGACCGCCGCGATCGCCGCCACACATTCCAGGCGAGCTGCCCGGAGGGCGATGCCGGTCAAAAGAACCGCTACGGCGCCAAGCACCAAAAGCGACGGCACGCCGTAGCCATCTACCCTGACCATCGCAAACACCAAGCCGCCGAGCATCAGTGCCGCACCGATGACAACGCGTTCGTGACCCGATATTTCAGATACCGAAAATGGCCAGGATAAGCCTTTCTCGTTTGCGGCAACGCTCTCATACCGCACCGCCAGGACCATGCCGAACATGCCCAACAGGTGGAGAGCGACCGGGACTAAATGGCCCTCGCGCCATATCGCCAACATCCACAGACCATCCCACAAGGCAGCGCCACTTAACGTCGCCCAGGCTAGCCACCACCAATCCTTATAACGAACAACAGCAAAGGCGCTCGCAGCAACGAACAGCAAATACGAAAATAGCCCCCATGCAGAATTCGAGCCGGTGCTCACGAGGAGCGGAACGGCGAAGGCGCCAACGATACCCAGCGCCGCGATCAACGGTCCCTGAAGAAGCGATAGCGCCATCGCGCCAACGGCGATAAAGGCCAACAAAGCGAATACGACTAGCGGTGCCAACAATCCGAACAGCGCGTAGCTGGCATAAACACTGCCAAAGCAAATCAAGACACCCGCGCCGGCGAGTGCGGGCGGGACATAGTCAGGCTGGAGACTAGCAATTGCGCGTTGCAAGGGCCGTTGACGCAGCCATTCGCCGCCACAGACAAGAGCCACCCCCAATAGAAATCCGAGCGCCACGCGGACAGCAGGCGAGAGTAGCTGGTGTTCGACGCTGTATTTCACCAGGAATATTCCTGCCAAAGCGATCGTTATGCCGCCGAGCCAGACAAGCCATTGCGAGGCAAACAGTTCCTCTAGGGATTTCTTTTCTGTCGGCTCTTTTGCCTCCGGAACCCAAGGTGTCTCCTGTTGCGGTTCATTGGCAACCGACGGTGCTTCCGGAGAATCGCCTTCTATATCGTTGTCCAACTGAGATGCAGTTTCAACCGGTGCATCAGGTTCGATCGATACTGATTGCGCACCGTTTTCTTCCAATGATCTCAGGCGGGCATCGAGGCGAACCAACCGGCGCTCCAAATGCTTTGCTCGCCGAGCCGCGATCACCGCGAGGATAGGCGAAATCGTCAGTAACGCTAAAACAGCGAAAATTAGCAATCCAAAGAAGTCGTCCATCAGCCTTCTCCAAGCTTTCTCACAACCTTAACGAACAGTATGAAAAATATATATTGATTCTGAACGATGTTCAATTTATATTTTGAACATCGTTCAATTAATAACGGAAAACAACGATGGCTCGAAGAGCAGATCATAGCCGGGAAGAGCTCTATGAAATCGCGATGCAGGCAGCGTCTGAAATCGTCGAGGCAGACGGTTATCGCGCCTTAACGGCACGTAACGTCGCCGACGCCATCGGCTATTCACCTGGCACGCTTTACAACGTTTTCGAGAATTTGGACGATATGATCGTCCATCTTAATGGGCGGACATTGGATACTCTTTACGACCGGTTGACGCCTCGGGAAGCAGCAGCGACACCAGAGGCCGATCTGAATCGCCTCCTCGACGGCTATCTCGGCTTCCTTGAAGACCACCCCAATCTCTGGAATGTGTTGTTCGAATACAGCTTACCCACAGGGAAAGAGGCGCCGGATTGGTACGCACGCAAAGTGAACAGGGTTCTCGGCATTCTTGAGGATGCTTTGTCCCCTTTATTCCTGGAACACGAAGCCGACGCCAAATCGAACGCATCCCGTATCCTTTGGGCCAGCCTCCATGGCATCTGTTCCCTATCAGGCAGCGGCAAGCTGAAAGTCGTGTCGACACAGCCTGTCCGCGCGATGGCCGAGGGTTTGCTCGCAAACTACATTGCCGGCCTGCGCGCCAACCAAAAGGGGCATTGAGCGATGCCCGCAAATATTTTCGCCCAGAACCACTGCCCCTTGCAGAGCGCAACCTTGGCTATTCCGACATTGGGCGGCAAACAATTCTACCGCGATGCCTTTATTCACGCCGGATGGCGGATACAGCGAAACGTTCTGACTGGCACGTACCGGTTGCTGGATACGGGCAACAAACGTTGGACTTCGGGTTCTTATGCAAATTGCAAATCGCGTTTCGATCGTCTTCGGTCTGAAAGCGCGATCAAGCCAGCCACCGGCCACCTCGTATTGATGCTCCACGGGATCGCACGATCAACAGGTACGTTCCGTTTGCTGAAAAGTACCCTGGGCAAAAAGGGGTACGATGCGGTCGCGGTCAGCTACCCCAGCACGTGCAGCACCATTCAGACACATGCTAACGGCATTACAACGGTGCTCAACCGGCTGGAAGAAACGGAGTCCGTCTCGTTTGTTACTCACAGTATGGGCGGACTCATCTTACGGGTTCTATTGGCACAAGACGCACCGTGGAGAGATCGTCTCCATGTCGGGCACATCGTCATGATTGCGCCTCCCAATCAGGGGTCTGCGATAGCCAAGTCGCTGAAAAACAACCGTCTCTTTAAGGCGCTATACGGCCCGGCCGGACAGCAGCTCGACCCCGAATCCACCACGCGTTTGCCGCCACTTAAAAATCATAATTTCGCGGTTATTGCCGGCGGCAGGGACAATGGGACCGGTTTTAATCCTTTCCTCGACGGTGACAACGACGGCACCGTTTCTGTCGCCGAAACCCATCTCAAAGGGTCGCGTGACCGCCTCGTTGTTCCGGAACTTCACGCTCGCATCACAAACCATCCCCGCACTGTCCATGCCGCTACAGCATTCCTGGAAACAGGAAGTCTGCACGGCGCGTCAAAATCAAATGGAGAATATCATGCGTAAAATTTCAAAGTTTGGATTTATCAGTCTGCTCGCCTTGAACGTCACAGTATTGCCCAACTTAGCCGCGGCCAACAGCCTGACCCGAGCATCCCAGGCTTCGGCCTCGGCGCTCAGCCATATCGTCGATGGCAGCGTCAAAATTCTTCGTGGGAGCGGCACTATTCTTCAGGGCGGCTCCGAACTCGTTGTCGCGTCGGCAACAGTGGTTGGTGAAAGTGTTGTTGTTGTCCTCAAGACAGCGTCAGGCGGCGCGGAAGTTGTCTTGGAAGCGACTGGCGAAGGATTGCAAACGCTATCCCGCCTCATGGGACATTCCTTGCAAGCAATCACAACCTCGGCTGGAACGATCCTCGCCGAAGGTTCAAAAGTTGTTCTCTTCGTACCGACACAAACAGCCGGCAATCTTTTTGAAGCATCGAATTTCGTGGGAGACAAATAATGCCCCGGCACATACGGAACGCCGCAATGGGATTGCTCCTCGCCGCCAGCGCGGTGTCAAACGCCAATGCGGGACAAAGTTGCTTCGCACATGAGGTCGTCGTAGCCGAGTTGGAGTCGGCACTGCAGGTCTCTACACAAGTTCGCGATAAATTGAACCAGGAGCGTGCACGGTTTGCGTTGATCGCACGCGTTGGCAACGACATTTCTTCCCATGGCTTAAAATATACGCATGTCGGGTTTGTAAAAAAACGCGCCAAGGATGACGCCTGGATTGTCGTTCATCAACTCAATCCCTGTGCCTCCGCCGCCTCCGGCCTTTTCGTTCAGGGGCTGGGCACCTTCATGCTGGATGATTTGCTTACGCATGAAGTTTTGGTTGTCACGCTGAAGGACGGTCTCGCGCATCATCTTGAACGCGTATTTCGGGAGAATGGCCCCCTCAAGCTTTACGGTCCGCAATACAGCATGATTTCTTTTCCCGGAACGCCGGCAAAATATCAGAACTCGAACGAATGGGTTTTGGAGATTATTGCAACGGCACAGGCAAAACGGGCGCAAACGGAACTCGAGTCCCGGAACGACACGCACCTCTATTATCTGGGACAGGGTTTTAAAGGATCGATTATCCGTATTTCGCCGCTGCGCCGGACCCTAGCCTCCGCGGTGTCGAAAAACATCCGGTTCGACGATCATCCTGCAACAAGCCGAAGAACCGGCCGATACGAAGTCGTTTCCGTCGAGTCGGTCGTCGACTATTTGCATCGCACTGGCGATGTCTCGGAAGTCGTCACGATCGCAGGCCCCTATCGTCGATCCGATAGGCCGTCGACCAATTCGGCGAATGAAGACTCCGAGAGCGACTAGCAAGAACACCATCAAGGAGCCGAAATATGTCGGAAACCCAAATCAGCCTCTTATCGGCCAAGCGTTTTTTACCGCTATTCGTGACCCAGGCACTTGGCGCGCTCAACGACAATCTGTTCAAGAATGCGTTGGCATTGCTGATCATTTACCGCATTGCGGAAGTGGCCGACTTCAACGGTCAGGTCATGGTTACGATTGCCGGCGCGATTTTCATTCTGCCCTTCTTCTTGTTTTCCGCCATGGCAGGCCAAGTTGCCGACAAATTCGAAAAATCCAAACTCATTCGAACCATCAAGGCTTCTGAAATTGTCATCATGACCATGGCGGCCGTCGGATTCTCCTATGGTAACGTCTATTTTCTGATGTCCGTCCTATTCTTGATGGGTATGCAGTCGTCATTTTTCGGGCCGGTCAAATACAGCATCCTTCCCGACCATCTGGCCGAGAACGAACTGATCGCCGGAAACGCGCTTATCGAAGCGGGTACATTTCTCGCCATCCTTATCGGTACGATCGCTGGCGGTCTGCTTGTACTACAGCAAGGCGGCACGACGATCATATCGGTTGGCGTCGTCGTTGTGGCAGTTCTCGGCCTCTTGAGCAGTTTTGCCATTCCCAAGGCCCCGGCGCCAGTGCCGGAGCTCGAGATCAACCCAAACTTCCTGACCGAAACCTGGTCAATCGTGAGAAAATCTTCCGCCCAACGGGA
>JAJFJB010000348.1 GCA_021774435.1 Alphaproteobacteria bacterium | reverse complement strand
TTTGCCGTACGATCTTGAGTTCGAAATCGGCCATACGCTTCAATCAGCGAGCGATCCCGTCAAATTAAACCATCCGCACTGTGCGAAGTTTTGTGTTCTTGGCGGCGGCTCCTGCAGTGTTGGGGCTCCTTAGCGCAAACGTTCTTGATATCTGTCTGGGGAGAGCGATTCGTTTATCAGGTCGAGGTCCGGAGATAACAACCCGGGAGACGGGTGCGTTCTCATGACAATGCTACAACGGGCTATCCCCCGTGAAAGGCGATAACGCCCGCAAATTTTCCCGATTCCGGATTGTCCCCTCCCCCGGTTTTGGAAGATCGAGAAGACCGGCCGCACGCATGCGGCCCAATTGCCGGCTCACGGTCTCAGTGTTCAAGCCCAAATAGTCTGCGATGTCATCTCGTTTCATTTGCAGTTCGACCATGACCGCGTTTCCGCGCGGGACACCAATCCGTTCGGCCAAGTCACTCAGAAACGTGGCAATTTTTTCGGTCGCTGTGAATTGGCCGAGCAGCATGGCTTGGGTCACCCTATTATCCCGGCATTCCGACATAGCCGCGTGCTGCCATACCGTTCTGTCAGGACGCCATTTGTGACACCGATACAGATCTCTTTCCTTAATGAGATGCAGGGCGCCGCCGGTAACGGCAATGGGGCGAACACCCGAAAAACGGTACGGGCCGCTCAGCGCGTCGCCCTTGAAATGAATTCTCAAAACTTGACGACGGCCATCATTGAGAATCCATTCCATGCGAACGACGCCGACAGCGACGACGGCCATGATATGCGCCTGAAGTTCTTCGGTCGAAAGTCGGTCCCCGGCAGCAAAGGCGTGTTGCGCAACAGTTGGCATCAGCTGGCGGCAAATTGCTGGCCCATTGCTTGTATTGACAGCGCAGTTGCGCGCTGGGCACGGCACTCTGGTATCCAAAGAGAGAGCGTGACCCTTGGCGTGCTGAGACGCAATGAACAATTTTTATCATCCCCGACAACTGCTCCAAGATGCTGAAGCTTGGCGGTGGCAGCGCCGGCTCGCGTTGACCCGTATCAATTCGGTTTCAAGGCTGTGATCGATTTTGGATCAATCTTTTATTGTTTCTAACTTGAGCCAGGACGGCATCGAGAGACCATGTAATTATTAGGTGTGCGCCGATAAATTTGCGCGCCAATGTGCCGGCCTATCATGGAGGGGGAGCTCTGATGGCAGGGATTATTATGAGATTCGCGCTAATTGCGCTGACGTTGACGGTATTCTTGTTGCCGTTTCAGAGTTCGGCCGCAAATTTCGATACGGTTGCCAAAGATCGGGCAGACAAAATGGGCTGCCTTTCCTGCCACGAAGGGATCGAACAGTTCACTGACGGTCCGATGATGGAAACCATCATCGATATGGGCTAAGACCATAAGGACCCGGGCGGTTGCGTCGTTTGTCACGGCGGCACCCCCACGGCCACAACGAAGGTGGTGGCGCACAAAGGGGCGCCCGCGGCGCTGACCGAAGCTGATGGCCCGCACATGTTCTACCCGGATCCAGGTAGCATTTTTATTGGCGAGCGTGCCTGTGGCCAATGCCATGCGGGTTATGCCGAGCGGCTCAAGAAATCCTTGATGAATACGGAAGCCGGTAAGCTGCAGGGTAATTTGTGGTCCTGGGGCGTACAGAAAGACCGCAAAGCCGTTTGGGCCAACTATGATTTGAAAGACGAAGATGGTCCGGAGCCGGCGGTTGGCACGGATGCCTACAAGGAATACATGCTTGCCTATGTAAAGGCGCATCCCGATCAGATGCCAAGCGAAATGCGGCAGGTGCCAGACGTCGATATCAATGATATTCCGAAGCACCCCAACAAGGCCGGCATTACCTATTCGCGGCAACAATGTCAGCGTTGCCATGTCGGCGTCAGCGGCCGCGAGAAGCGCGGCGACTTCAGAGGCACTGGCTGTTCATCCTGCCACGTGCCGTATTCAAACGAGGGTCTCTACGAAGGCGGTGATCCGACAATTCATAAAGAACAGCCCGGGCATCTGCTTGTTCATCGCATGCAGGGCACACGTAAATCCAAGGTGAAGGTCAACGATATTGAATATCCCGGTATCCCAACCGAGACCTGTGTGACCTGTCACAACCGCGGTAAGCGCATCGGTGTCAGCTATCAGGGGATCATGGAATTCCCCTATGGCAGTCCATATGACGCCAAAGGTAAGAAGCAACCCAAACTGCATTCTAAGAAGTATTTGTTTATCAAAGACGATCTCCACCATCAGGTGGAGAGCCGGGATGGTAACCCGCGTGGTGGTCTACTCTGTCAGGACTGTCATACCTCCATCGGTATGCATGGTGATGGCAATCTGCCGGGGACAACCTTGGCGCAGGTTGAGGTTGAGTGCGAGGATTGCCACGGCACCGTCAAAAAATTCCCCTGGGAATTGCCGCTCGGCTATGAGGAGGAACATCAGCAGCCGATCAGTAAAAAAGCGCGTGGTCTTACCGATGAATTACCCGATTTCATGGCGTTCGCGACACAATATGAGCCTGAGGATGGGTATCTGTTGAGTACGCGGGGCAATCCGTTGGGCAATGTCGTGAAGAAGGGCAGCAAGGTCGTGCTCCATTCAGCGAGTGGCTTAGACTTCGATGTCCCTGTCTTGAAACAATTAAAGCAGGAAAATAATTGAAAATCGCCCGACGCAATAGTCGCCATGTCCGCGGTTGGCAAGCACATGGAAAATATGGAGTGTTACGCCTGCCACGCCGATTGGGCGCCGCAATGTTACGGTTGCCACGTCACCGTCGATTATTCCAAGGGCAAGACGGATGTGGACTGGATCAAGACCGCTAATGTTCGGGGTAAAGATGGCCTTTCGGCGGACTATCCCCTTGGCACGAATGGCCTCAAGGGAGCCGGTAAAGTGTCCGAGACGCGAAGCTATCTGCGCTGGGAGACGCCTATTCTCGGTATCAATGGCGAGGGCCGTGTCAGTCCGCTGATGCCCGGTTGTCAGGTGATCACGACGGTAATCGACAAGGACGGTAACACCGTCGTTAAGAACAAGATCTGGGACACGTCGGAAGGCAAGGGTCTCGACCATGCTGCCGTTCAACCGCACACGGCGGGACGCAAGGCCCGATCTTGCGAAAGTTGCCACAACAATCCCAAGACTTTGGGTTATGGGATCGAGGACGGCCGCTTCATGCAGGGCTACGACAAGGGTTTCACGGTTGAGTTGGAAACCCATCTTGGTCAGACCATTCCCAAACAAACCAAAGTGCAAAGTCAGGCCATTCCCAAGCTTGACCATGATCTCAGCCAGATCGTGACGCGAGACGGTAAGCAGTTGACGTCGGTGGGCAGCCACTGGCCGCTGACCGGGCCATTGACACAGGCGCAGCGTAATAAGATGGAACGCACTGGCCTGTGTATGGGCTGCCATCAAAACATGCTGGACGAAAAGCTTTGGTCGAAAGTCAACACGCCGGCCTTCGTCAACAACGAACAGCATAAAGCGGTGATGGACAAAGCGCTTCATTCCCTTTCAAAAGACCGCTGACGGCCGATAAGGAGCATGAAATGATGAATAAATTTCGGCCTATCTTGCCTCTCCTGTTGGCGGCCGCGTTGACGGGGCCGGCGTGGGCACAAGATGGAGAATATAGGGTTCGTGATTTGTTGAAACTTGTGTCGAAGGTGACAACGATTCGCGCGGCGGTGCGGTGCTGGAGATGGAGTGTGAGCAATATGTGTATGGTTTTACGCATTTGTATCTGCACTCCGGTATGGCCAAGGCGGATAACGTCTGTCTGCCGGAACAGAATCAGGCCGATGAAATCCGTTGGGCCTTCATGCGATGGGCGCATAAGAACTTCGGTAAGCGGGATATGCCGGCGGTCCAAGGATTGATTGCGACCTTGAAAGACAAGTTCCCGTGTAAGTGATCGTCCTTTTGGCTCTTCCGAATTCGCCACGCGCTGATAGGTTAGGCGTAATGGATGCGAAATTGGAGGAGACTGCGATGAAGATCGACGGAAGCTGCCACTGCGGCGCGCTAACATTCGAAGCGGAGATCGATCCCGATGGTGTTTCGGTGTGTCATTGCACCGATTGTCAAAGCATGTCAGGTACAGCTTTCCGCACGGTCGTGCGCGTTTCGGAAGAAGATTTCACGATGTTGAGCGGTCGGCCGAAAACCTATGTGAAAATCGCGGCAAGCGGGGCAGAACGCGAAATGGCTTTTTGCGAAAATTGCGGTTCGCAAATTTATGGGACGAATGCCGGGGAAGGACCGAAAGTGTATGGCCTTCGGGTCGGCACGATACGGCAAAGCCGACAGCTATCGCCAAAGCGACAAATCTGGAACCAGTCCGCGCAACCATGGCTGTCGGTGTTGGACTCGTTGCCCAGGATTGAACAGGGTTGACGGATATTTGCGGCGGAGACTAAGGCTGCATCATGGTTGATAACCACAGCATTCACGTCTTCGAACTTGTCGTCGGCATTCTTATTGTCGTCGCAATGTTCCTTCGAGTTTGGTTCGGACGACTTGGCGTGCCATCGCTCATTGGGTTCATTCTACTGGGGTTCGTCGTCCGGCTGTTGGACACGGCTTTACCGTTTTTGACTGACGTAAGCCTGCATGTTCTTGAGTTCCTGGCGAGTACGGGCGTCTTTATTCTACTGTTCCGCGTCGGTCTCGACAGCAATCTGCACGGCCTCATCGAAAAACTGCCACGTGCAGCGCCAATTTGGGTCGGAAATGTCGTGTTGAGTGGCCTGCCGGCTTATCTGCTGTGTAGGTGGGGGTTCGACTTGGCGTTAGTGCCGAGTATTTTTGTATCGGTTGCTATGACCGCCACAAGCATCGCTGTCTCGGCGGAAATATGGCGCGATGCTGGTGCTCTTGATAGCCCCGATGGCGAGACGCTGATCGATGTAGCGCAACTGGACGACGTGTCCGGTGTTGCGCTGATGACGTTGGCGCTTGCCGTCGCCCCCGCTCTGTATTTTGGAGATAATGGCTCGCCCGTCGAACTGGCGTTCGAAGTGTTCGTCGTTTTCCTGGCGAAAGCGGCCTTGTTCGGCGGGTTCTGTCTTTTGATCGCGCGCTATGCCGAACGGCGAATCGTGATCGCATTGAGTGGCACGGACGAGCCTGCATCAGCGCTTATTCTGATTGGTGTCGGCCTCATCATTGCCGCTGTCGCTTCGCTGTTTGGGTTTTCCATTGCGATCGGCGCGTTTTTCGCGGGTTTGATATTCAGCCGGGACCCGGAAGCGGTCCGTTTGGAAACGGGCTTCATGCCACTACACGCCTTTTTCGTTCCTTTCTTTTTTATTGCCATTGGGTTTCGTATCGATCCTGCGACCTTGGGGCTGGCGCTCGTGTTTGGCGGCTTTCTTTTGATTGTCGCCGTGCTGGGGAAGGTCATTGGGGCTAGCGTTCCCGCATTGATGACGACGAGCTCGACAGGTGCGCTTCTCATCGGCGTCAGTATGGTGCCACGGGCAGAAATTGCGATGGTTGTCGGGCAGCAAGCAAGTGATCTTGGCGAGTGGGCGATGCCGCCTGAAGTCTTTTCCGGCATTGCTATCGTATCCCTGGTGACCTGTCTCGTTTCGCCTTTCGTCGTGCGGGCATTGCTTAAGCGAAATGGGCCTTGAGACGACGTGGATTTGCATAGGGTAGGTAACGTCCTATGCTTGAGAACATGAGCTATGAACTCCCTTATGAAGGACTTAAGGTCCTCGAAATCAGTCAGGGCTACGCGGCCCCGTACTGTGCTATGATGCTTGCCCAATACGGGGCCGAGGTGATCAAGATCGAACCGCCCCATGGCGACTGGGTGCGCGGGGTCGGTAAAGCGGTCGGTGAGCACACGGCCCTGTCGATCGTGCCCAATATTGGCAAGAAAAACCTGGCACTTGATTTGAAATCCGAAGAAGGCAATGCGATCGCACGCCGTCTCGCGGTGGAGAGTGATGTCATTGTCGAAGCCGGACGACCGGGCGTCGCGGCAAAGCTAGGGCTCGGGTACGATCAAATCCGCGCTGAAAATCCGCGCGTGATCTATGTGTCGGTTAGCGGATTCGGGCAGACCGGTCCCTATATCGACCGGCCGGTGACGGATACCGTGATGCAATCCTTTTCCGGCTTGATGTCGGTAAACCGTGGTGTCGATGATGGGGTTCCGCATCGGGTCGGCTGCATCGTCGTCGATCATATGACGGGCGTTTACGCCTTCCAATCCGTGGCGGCAGCGCTTTTTGCCCGGCGGGATCAAGGCGAAGGGCGGTTTATCGATATCAGCTTGATGTCCAGTACCGCTGCCCTGATGGCACCTAAATTCGTTGAACACCAGCTTCAGGAGGGCGCGCCGCGTATCGCCAATGCGCCTGCCGGCAGTTACGAGACTAGTGACGGGTGGATTGCCATCACCCTGATCAAAGAGGAGCATTGGGTAAAGATTTGTCAATGTTTTGGCCGGCTAGATTTATCCAAAGATCCGAAGTTTAACAGCTTCGAAGTCCGGGCAGAAAACCTGGACGAACTTCTTGGTATCATTCGTCCCATTGTTCGTGGGCGCCCGACGTCGGAATGGTCCACGCTCTTCCGTGACAACGATATTCTATCCAACCCGATTAATGATTTGGAAAGCTGGCTTGCCGACCCGCAAGTCGTCGCGGCGAACGCGGCCCCGATGGTGACGCAACCGCATGCGGGACCGACGCCTATTATCCATATACCGGGTACCGTGCCGCCACGTGATGGCGACCCGCGGTCGGTTGCACCGATTACCGGCGCGCACAGCCGGGAGGTGCTGACAGGTCTTGGCTATTCGGATAAGGATATCGAAACGCTCGCCGCCGAGGGCGTCACCAAGATTGCCGACTGAACGGAGATCCAATAATGACCGAAGAATTATTTTCGCCGGAGAAACACAGTCCCGGCGTCGCGCTCTCGTTTGAAGAGCTCAAGGTCGGCCAGGAATTCTATATTCCGTCGCGGACGATGACCGAGGCCCTCTTCTCCGCTTTTCAACTGGCGTCCGGCGACAATCATCCCATTCACTACGATGTAGAATATTGCCGGCGGCACGGCCATAAGCACATGCTGGCGCACGGTTTTCAGGTCGCGATTCAGTCTGCGGCGGGTGCGGGACTGTTCCCTTACGTAATTGGTGACGCATTGATCGGGTTCCTCGAGCAATCGTCGCGGTTTCTCAAGCCGGTTTACGTGGGTGACACGCTTTATCCCCTGCTGACGATTTCGGAACTGACACCGCAGCGCACGACCGGGGTACTAACTGTCAAATCGACGGTCCATAATCAGAACAGTGAATTGGTCATGGATGGGATTCAGAAATACCTGCTGAAGTTGGGGAAATAAGGCAGGTTCGGCCGCAAAATCTCCGTATGAAGGCCTTTTGTCCGGCTCAATATTTCCTCATTCCGGGGCTATTTGATCCTCCTGCCGTATTTTCACCAAGGAGGGTACCATGCGAGTTCAAATTACAGGCGCGGTCGTTTTGGCCGCGACGCTGGCGGGTTGCGTATCAGCGCCGCTAAGCGAATTACAAGAAACGTCTCGGACCGGATCTGCCGTTTCGCAGGCGCTTGCAGGCGAATATGCCCGCTTCGCGGCCATTGAGGTTAACGAAATGGTCGATCTAAAAGATGGCGACTATTTCGCGCGTAAGGGACTGCAGGCTGCGCGCGGCAGCGAACCGGTCCCGGAAGAGGTCGCGAATTGGCGTCTTACCAAGGCAGAAGCGGCTCGGATGCAGGCCGCACGCAATCGGTTGGCGGCGGCGCTGGCAAACCGACTAGAGGGTGCGGTGCCCAAGGCGGCCGCAGCGGCTCAGGTGGGATACGATTGCTGGATCGAACAGCAAGAGGAAGATTTTCAACCAAAGGATATCGAAAGTTGCCGAGGACAGTTTGCCGCGTCTGTTGATATGCTTGAGCGGCGCAAGGACCATCCGCATAGTATATTTTTCGATCTCGATGAAGCCCGCCTTACGCCGAGGGAAACTGACAAAATACAACAGCTTGCGGGCAAAGCGCTTCGCCTCGATGTGCCCAGGATTACCATATTGGGTCATGCGGATAGGACCGGTGGCGAGCAGCACAATTTGTCGCTTTCATTACGTCGCGCCGACATAGTCGGGAAAACATTGATTGACGCCGGTGTCACGGCGGATCGTATTGGTGTTGCAGCGGCAGGCGAAAGCCGATTGCGTGTCGCGACGGGTGATGGTATTGCCGAGCCGCAGAATCGTCGGGTGGAAGTGCTGTTCCAGCCTGTTGTCGGTTGGTAGGGTCCCGGTCCTTTGCAGGCTAGACATTAAGTCGCGGCACCCTAATATGATTGTGCGCGTTGTGTGAATTCGAGGGAGCGGCCTATGTACGAAGCGGTTACCGATGATATCAAGGTATCGGTCACACCGTATTTTCTGGAGGACCAGTCGTCCCCCGAAGAAGATCACTACGTCTGGGCGTACCAGATCTCGATAGAAAATCAGGGCGGCGAAACGGTTCAACTGCGGAACCGGTTTTGGCAGATCACCGATGCAAAGGGACATGTCGAAGAAGTCGAGGGTCCGGGCGTTGTCGGAGAGCAACCGGTACTCAAGCCCGGCGACTCATTCCAGTACACCAGCGGGGCGCCCCTAAATACGGCTTCGGGCATCATGGTCGGAAGCTACGAGATGGAGGGGCCTGGCGGTCGCATTTTCGATGTCGCCATTCCCGCTTTTTCGCTTGATAGTCCGCATCAGGCTGTTCAATTGAACTGACTGCGTGCAGATATTTATCGAACAACGTTAAGGAGAGCGACGTGAACGCACCCGACGGTGCCAGCCTCGAAGATATCGTCGACGGCGGCGAAACCTTAGACCGGCCGAACCGCGCGGACGCGGAGGCAGCCGTCCGAACCTTGATTCGATGGGCGGGTGATGACCCTGCACGTGAAGGTTTGCTCGATACGCCGAGCCGGGTCGTACGGTCCTATGAGGAGTTTTTCGCAGGCTACGAATCCGACCCGACGGAATTGCTCGCTAGGACGTTTGAAGAGACTGACGGCTATGATGAATTGGTCGTGCTGCGGGAAATCCGGTTCGAGTCGCATTGCGAGCACCATATGGTGCCGATTATCGGATGTGCTCACATTGGCTACCTGCCGGACCGGCGCGTCATTGGGATCAGTAAGTTGGCCCGGGTTGTGGATGCCTTCGCCAAGCGGCTGCAGATTCAGGAAAAGCTGACGGCGCAGATCGCGAACGCGATCGACGAAGTGCTGAAGCCGAAGGGCGTAGCGGTCGTGATCGAAGCGAGCCATCAATGCATGACGACACGCGGCGTTCACAAGTCCGGCGTCGGGATGGTGACAAGCCGGATGTTGGGCCTGCTTCGCGATGATCCCTCGACGCGGCGGGAATTTTTGGCGATTATCGGATCACCGAACACCTACAACGGATAACGGTCTTTAGGGACCCATACTG
>JAJFJB010000347.1 GCA_021774435.1 Alphaproteobacteria bacterium | reverse complement strand
GTAGGACGTCCCGGCGTTCGCGCGTGTTTCCGGGGGAATGGTTGGCCATTCCCCTTTTTCTTTGCGCTCTTGGATAGAGCGATAACGGTTGGTAGCGAGCAATGAAATTTCTCGACCAGGCCAAGGTCTTTATTCGTAGCGGTGACGGTGGCGCCGGCTGCGTGTCGTTCCGACGCGAAAAATATATCGAATTTGGTGGTCCCGACGGCGGTGATGGCGGCCGGGGCGGCGACGTGATCGTGGAAGCGATCAACCATCTGAACACCTTAATCGACTTCCGCTACCAGCAGCATTTTAAGGCGCAGAATGGCCGGCCCGGCATGGGCAAGCAACGAACCGGCCCGGCCGGCAAATCGATGGTGCTTAAAGTGCCGGTCGGAACGCAGATTTTGACTGAAGATAGGAGTTCGGTCGTCATCGACCTCGTCGAGCCGGGGCAGCAATACGTGCTGGCCAAAGGCGGTGATCGTGGCTTTGGTAATTTACACTATAAATCGGCGACGACCCGTGCGCCGCGCCGCGCCGACCCCGGAGATCCGGGCGAGGAATTTTGGATCTGGTTGCGCCTCAAACTGATTGCCGATGCCGGGCTGATTGGCCTGCCGAATGCGGGAAAATCGACCTTTCTCGCGGCGACGACGCGCGCACGGCCGAAGATTGCTGGATATCCCTTCACGACGCTCCATCCCAATCTCGGTGTTGCCGGTGTCGATGGCGAGGAGTTCGTACTTGCGGATATTCCGGGGCTGATCGAAGGAGCGCACGAAGGGCACGGGCTCGGCGATCGTTTCCTGGGCCATGTCGAGCGCTGCGGTGTCTTGCTGCATTTGATTGACGGGACGGAAGAAGACGTCGTGGACGCATACCGAACGGTCCGGACCGAACTCGATGCCTATGGCGCCGGTCTGACCGACAAAACGGAAATCATCGGCCTTAATAAAATCGACTCACTGCGTCCCGAAGTCGTGGAGGAGAAGGCTGAAGCCCTTCGAGATGCAGCGGAATCGACGGTGATGACCTTGTCCGGCGTGTCGGGCCGGGGTGTTGAAGCGGTGCTTCGCGCGCTGCTGCAGATTGTCCACAAGGATCGTGTGGTGAGACAGCCTCAGCCGGTGGAGGCTGAAGAAACGAGCGATTGGGCGCCGTAGGGACCTGATGATGTCTGAGAGGCTCTCCAAAGCACGGCGGTTGGTCGTCAAGATCGGTTCGGCATTGCTTGTCGATAATCAGTCCGGCCGTATTCGTAGCGCGTGGCTAGAATCCCTCGCGGCTGACGTCGCGGCGCGGCGCGATGCAGGGCAAGAAGTGCTGATTGTATCGTCCGGCGCGATTGCCGTTGGCCGCCGTCATCTGGGACTGTCGCATGATGAATTGCGGCTCGAAGAGAAGCAGGCCGCGGCGGCAACCGGGCAAATCCGGTTGGCGCATGCGTTTCAGGATGCGTTGCTGGGCCACGGGATAACGGTCGCGCAAATTTTACTCACGCTGGACGATACGGAAGAGCGGCGGCGCCATCTCAACGCACGGGCTACCCTCCAGCAGCTTCTTGATCTTGGCGCCCTGCCGGTCATTAATGAAAACGACACGGTCGCAACATCCGAAATCCGATTTGGAGACAATGACAGGCTGGCCGCCCGCGTCGCCGTCATGGTTGGCGCCGACGCCCTGGTTCTATTGTCGGATATTGATGGCCTCTATGACGCCGACCCGCGCCTGAATGCAGGCGCGCGCCATATACCCGATGTGAGCGCCGTAACGTCTGAAATCGAAGCCATGGCGGGGACTGCCGCAACAGGCTACGCATCCGGTGGCATGGTGACGAAACTGCAGGCCGCGAAGATCGCGTTGGCCGGTGGATGCCATATGGCGATAGCCGATGGCCGTTCGATGAATCCGCTGCAGAATCTGGTAGATGGCGGCCAGTCGACTTGGTTTATTGCGGGGGCGACGCCGCGTACGGCGCGAAAGCGCTGGATTGCAGGTTCCCTGAAACCGAAGGGTGTTTTAACTGTAGATGACGGGGCCTGCACGGCACTGCGCAAGGGAAGGAGCCTGTTACCCGCCGGCATATCGCTGGTTACTGGGCGGTTCGAGCGGGGAGACCTGGTAACCGTGTGCAGTGCCGAGGGTGTCGAATTGGGACGCGGCTTATGCGCCTATTCAAGTGAGGATGCGTCCAGCATCGCCGGACACAAGAGCAGTGAAATCGAAAATATTCTAGGCTATCGTGGCCGAGACGAGGTTGTACACCGCGACGACCTTGTTCTCGATTGAAAGGAATGTGAGATGACCGCCGCAACCGTTCTGAAATCGGAAAATACCATCGCCGCCGAAATGCGGCGCGTCGCGCAGGCTGCGAAAGCGGCCAGCCGACCACTCGCATTGGCCGATGCGGAGACCAAGTCACAGGCGTTGCGGGCCGCGGCAGCGGCGATCCGGGCCCAAGAAAAAGCTATTCTTGAAGCGAACGGAAAGGACATGGCTGCGGCCGAAGACAGGAGCCTGACCGCGGCGTTCAAGGATCGTTTGAAACTGACGCCGGACCGGGTTGAGGCCATGGCGGCGGGACTTGAAGATGTCGCCGACCGTCCCGATCCGATTGGACGTGTGCAGGATGAATGGATGCGGCCGAATGGATTAAAAATTTCTCGTGTCAGCGTACCGCTCGGTGTCATCGGCATCATCTACGAGTCACGGCCGAACGTGACCGCGGATGCGGGCGGTCTTTGCCTCAAGTCGGGAAACGCGGCGATCCTGCGGGGTGGATCGGACAGCTTGCATTCGTCCCGCGCCATTGCCGAATGCTTGCGCGAAGGGCTGCGGCAAGCGGCGTTGCCGGAAGACGGCGTTCAGCTCGTTCAGACACGGGACAGGGCCGCCGTTGGAGAGATGCTCCGGCAGCACGACTTGATCGACATTATCGTACCTCGCGGGGGGCGAAGCCTTATTGAGAGAGTGATGCAGGATTCCACGATACCCGTCATCGCGCATCTCGAAGGCATCTGCCACGTTTACGTTGACGGTGCGGCCGACCCGAAGATGGCGCGCGATATCGTGCTTAATGCAAAGATGCGGCGTACCGGAATCTGCGGCGCAGCGGAAACCGTATTGATTGACCGCTCTCAAGCCGAAAAGCAACTGCCGGCGATCGTCGACGACTTGGTGCAGGCGGCGTGCGAGGTTCGGGGAGACGCCGAGGCTCAAGAAATTGACAACCGTGTCGTACCTGCGACGGATGCCGATTGGGAAACGGAATATCTCGATGCCATTATTTCGGTCCGCGTTGTCGATGGTGTGACTGAAGCGATCGAGCATGTGAACCGACATGGGACGAACCACACCGACACAATTGTGACCAATGATGTGGAGACGGCGGAAACATTCCTTTCCGGCGTCGATAGTGGCATTGTGATGCACAACGCGTCGACGCAATTCGCCGATGGCGGAGAATTTGGTATGGGGGCGGAAATCGGTATTTCAACAGGCAAGTTGCATGCGCGCGGACCGGTCGGTGCGGACCAGCTGACGAGCTATAAATATGTTGTGCGCGGTGGCGGTCAGACCCGGCCCTGAAGTGAATTAGATGAGCGGTTTGCGTATTGGTCTTCTCGGGGGGTCGTTCAACCCCGCTCACGAAGGGCATCGACATATAAGCCTCGTTGCACTCCAGCGTCTGCAACTGGATGTGGTTTGGTGGCTCGTATCGCCACAAAATCCGCTGAAATCCGTCGAAGGCATGGCGGCATTCTCTGAACGCCTTAAAGGTGCGGAAGACGTCGCGCGACATCCTCAAATCAAGGTTTCCGACATCGAAGCAAAACTCGGCACGCGCTATACCGTCGATACGCTTGTGGCCCTGCAGCGCAGACATCGCCAGGATAAATTCGTCTGGATTATGGGAGCTGACAATCTAATTCAGCTGCCGCGATGGCGCCGATGGACGCGTATATTCGAAACGGTTCCTATCGCGGTTTTGGCGCGGCCGGCCTATTCGAGCCGGGCGTTATCGGGCGCCGCGGCGTACCGGTATCGGAAGCGACGCTTGCCAGACCGGTCTGCTGGATTGCTCGCAAACAGGATGACACCATCATGGGTCTTTTTGCATACGCCGCTGCACCCGGCTTCCGCGACGCAAATCCGCGCTCAACGGTTGACGGTATCGCGCGACGTGACAATGTAACATAGTGTATATATTGGTATAATGACGTAGCAGATAGTTTTCCAAAGGATGAGGAGCCAACCATAGCCATTAATATTCAGACAACATTGTCCCCTGATACTCTTTTACGACTCGTTCGCGAGCAGCTTGACGATGATCAAGCCGGGGATGTGGTTGTTGTCGATCTTTCCGGAAAATCCAGCATCGCGGACTATATGGTGATCGCTTCCGGACAATCGACCCGTCAGGTCGGCGCGATGACCGACCATCTTCTTGAATTATTTAAGAAAAACGGCCTAAAGGGTGCGAAAGTCGAAGGGCGCTCTCGGAGCGACTGGGTCTTGGTCGATGCGGGAGATATTGTGATCCATCTGTTTCGCCCGGAGGTCCGTGAATTCTACAAGCTTGAGAAGCTGTGGAGCGTCGATCTGCCTGAGTCAGTCGAGACGTCTTCCGCCGCGTCTATCGCTTAGATTTGCGAATTCTGATCTGCGCTGTTGGCCGAGCACGCAAAGGCGCGGCGCGTGCGCTCTACGAAGAATATGCGCAACAAGTACGTTGGCCACTAGATCTAGTAGAAGTCGAAGAGCGTAAACGGATGCCAACCGCGCAGCGGCGGGCATCCGAAGGCGCATTATTGATGAAAAATGTTCCCTCCGGGGCGGCGATCGTTGCACTTGACGAAACGGGTAAGCATCTTGCGAGTCGTGCTTTTGCTAAGCAAATTAGGCAATGGCAAGACGAGGGGCGACCGTGCGCTGCCTTTATGATTGGCGGCGCAGATGGTTTGGACGATTCAGTGCGCCAAAGAGCAGACTTAATCTTATCGTTTGGGCGGGCGACCTGGCCGCATCTCCTGGTCCGCGGCATGCTTGCGGAACAGGTATACCGTTCACAGCAAATTCTTGCGGGACATCCCTATCATCGAGATTGACGTTTTATTAGGAACGGAATTGCTAATTTGTGGTTGCAGTAAAGCGGGTTCAATCTAACTTGATCGACCCTATCCGAGCGACTCAAATTCGCTTATAAATCCAATACTTTTCGACGACGGAATGAGCGATGAAGAATCCACGGCCCGTTATCCTCTGCGTTCTCGACGGCTGGGGAGATCGCGCAGAGCGAGACCACAACGCAATTGCACTTGCGAATACCCCGGTTTGGGACCGATTTGCCCAAACCTATCCTCGTGCTCAACTTGATGCATCCGAAGAACAGGTTGGTCTGCCTGAAGGCCAAATGGGGAATTCGGAAGTTGGCCATATGAATTTGGGGGCTGGGCGTCCCGTGCTTCAAGATTTACCGCGCGTCGATACCGCTATCAAGGAAGGCTCGGTTGCAAATATTCCGGCCTTGAAGTCATTTATCGTGACCTTGAAAGAAACGGGTGGCGTGGCACATCTCATGGGCCTGATGTCGCCGGGCGGAGTGCACTCACATCAAGATCACATTGCTTACCTGGCCAATTGCCTGGCTGATGCAGGCGTCCCAGTAATCGTTCATGCCTTTCTCGAT
>JAJFJB010000346.1 GCA_021774435.1 Alphaproteobacteria bacterium | reverse complement strand
TGCCGCCAACCCCGGAATGCAGTATCGAAAACTCGACTTCATCGGTCCCTAAATTCGTCAAAGCGGCGTTGATGGCTTCGATCGACCCTTGCACGTCGCCCTTAATCAAGAGCGGTGCCGCTGCGATTTCGCCCTCCTTGATCTGGTCGAAGAGCTGTTCAAGCGTCCCGCGAGCGCCCGACGCAAGTTGCGAATCGCGAGCCTTGCGCGTTCTATATTCTGTGATCTCTCTCGCGCGCGCTTCGTCCTCGACAACCGCGAATTCGTCACCCGCGCCGGGGGCGCCCTGGAGGCCAAGAATCTCCACCGGGGTCGATGGTCCGGCTTCCTTAATATTTTCACCTCGATCGTTGATCAAGGCGCGGACGCGACCCCACTCTGGGCCGGCGACAAAAATATCGCCAATTCTCAGCGTGCCGCGCTGTACCAGCAAGGTCGCGACGGCACCACGGCCTCGCTCCAAGCGGGCTTCGACAACCGAGCCTTGTGCAGAACGGTCCGGATTGGCGTTCAGTTCCATCAGTTCGGCCTGCAAAACAATCGCTTCTTCAAGTGCATCGAGGTTGATGCCCTCTGTTGCCGAGATTTCGATATCTTGAACATCGCCACCCAAACTCTCGACAACAATCTCATGAGAAAGAAGTTCGTTTCGAATTCTGTTCGGATCTGCGTCCGGCCTGTCGATCTTATTGATTGCCACGATAATGGGAACATCGGCGGCCTTGGCATGGCTGATCGCTTCTGCTGTCTGTGGCTGTACTTTGTCTTCCGCAGCAATTACCAATACGACCAAATCGGTTACGCTCGCGCCGCGTGCGCGCATCGAGGTGAATGCCTCGTGACCCGGTGTATCGAGGAACGTAATTTCCGCACCGCTCGAAAGGTGAACCTGATAGGCGCCAATATGTTGCGTGATACCACCCGCTTCGCCCGCGGCAACATCGGTTTTACGCAGCGCATCAAGAAGCGAGGTTTTACCATGGTCGACATGGCCCATAACGGTGACGATCGGTGCGCGGGCGACGAGCGTTCCTTCATCGTCGGGTTCGCCTTCCAGCCCAATCTCAACATCGGATTCTGAAACGCGCCGAACGTGATGACCGAATTCGGAGACGACGAGTTCCGCTGTATCGGCGTCTATAATCTGATTGATTGTCGCCATGACTCCCGATTTCATTAGGGTCTTGACCACATCCGTACCGCGAACGGCCATTCTATTGGCCAGATCGGCGACAGAAATCGTTTCGGGAACGATGACTTCGCGTACGATATTTGCTGAGTCAAGTTCGCCAGCGAGTTGCCGCGCCCGTTGCTTTTCCTTTTCCCGCGCGCGTTTGAGCGACGCTATGCTTCGCGCCCGTTCTAAGGTCCCATCTTCGGTTTCAAGAGCCTGGGAAATTGTCAATTTGGCCGAGCGCCGGCGGGGTTCCTGCCGTGCCCGCAAAGTTTGGGTTCGTTTTGCATCGGCTTTGATGCCGGCACGCCGGCCCCGACCTTTTTCCTCTTCGGCGGCAGGTGCGGGTTCCGGCTTGCGAGCGGGAACGGTGCGCGCCCGTTCTATCGCAGCTTCTGCCTCGGCCACATCCGCCTGCTCGGCCGGGGCTTCAGGCGGCGCTTCCGCTTCTGCCTTTTTACGTGCTTCTTCTTCTTTCTTGCGCGCTTCCTCTTCGAGGCGCCGTGCTTCTTCTTCTTCGGCTTTCTTACGCGCTTCCTCTTCTTGCCGCTGCCGTTCGGTTTCTTCCAATTTGCGCCGTTCGGAATCTTCCGCCGCGCTATGGACCGCACGCAGTCGTGCAGCGCGCTCGTCCTCGGTCAGGCCGCTTGCGGCGCCTCCATCAAGGCGCCCTTCTCGTAGCGCTTGTGCTTCGGCGTTCGCTTTGACCTCCTGCATGCCGCCGCTCGTCCCGCGCTCAAACGTGCGTTTCCGCTTTACTTCGACGGTGACCGCTTTGGTGCGGCCATGGCTGAAGCTTTGCCGGACTTGCCCTGTCTCGACAGTCTTCTTCAGCTCCAGGCGTCCCGGCTTATTCAGGCTCAGCTTGTTTTCTTGCGTCTTACTTTCACTCATCGCTTTTCCTGTGTTCCGATACGCTACGAAAGCCGGATAACCGCGTTGCTGTTTCAACGAACTTATTTGCCAAACCGCCAGAAGCTAGGGCGGCGTGGACAGATTCTTCGCGACCGAATGCAACACCAATTTCGGTTGCGCGAAGTACACTAATCACAGGCAGGTCTCGCGCTTCCCGTTGAAGCTTTTCCCTGCCGTCCATAGACCCGTCAGAAGCCGCTAAGAGTGCGGCTGCTTGCCCGTTCCGCAACCAACCTTGCACCTTCACGAAGCCTGCGACCGCTTCACCGGCACGGCGCGCCAATCCAAGCAGCTCGGTACATCGTCGAGCCAACAACGTTTCGACCAATTCGGCCAATTTTTCGTCAACCTGGATTTGCCGCCGTGCCGCGTACGCGAATAGCGACCTTTCACACGCCGTCATAATGATATTCCGGTCCGCACTCAACCAAATTCCTCGACCGGGTAAGCGGCCGACGAGATCTGGAACCACCATATT
>JAJFJB010000345.1 GCA_021774435.1 Alphaproteobacteria bacterium | reverse complement strand
CATCTTCGACATTCTTTATTATGATGACAAAACCACGTCCCGAAAAACACCCTCACAAAACTTAGTTCATATACACCATGGTCGCGCCAACAGGTGCTTTCAGGCGACTACCATTCAATCGTGCCGCCGTCATAGCGCAGGAAAGAACCCGACTGTTCCTTAGTCAGGCCGCCGATGATGTTCCGCATGCCGGAGACGCTTTCCGTCACGGGAATCTGGCCGCCTTTGCGGGTTTCTGTGGCGACCGAGCCCGGATGCAGCACGGCCGTGATTACGCCCTGTTCGGCGAAATCGAGCGAGAGGCTCTTTACCGCCATGTTGAGCGCCGTCTTGCTACACCGGTACGCATAGTGGCCGCCCGATCCGTTATCGCCAATCGACCCGGATCGCGTGCCGATAAAGACCATCAGTTTTCGCTCACTATTGGCCACATGCGTTTCGAACGCATCCGCGACATAGATCGGCGCGACGGCGTTGACCCGCATGACACGCGTGAATTCATCCATATCCGGGAGCATCAAGGTCCCGGGACCGTCCGGCGCGAAGGTCGCCGCATTGTTGATCAGCAGGTCTATGGTCTCACCTTGCAGCGCTTCGGCCAGCGCGCGCACGCCCGCCTGATCGGATACGTCCGCATGATGGAAGCGGACATCGCCTTCGAGAGCTTCGAGCTTTCCCCGGCTCGCCGCTTCCAGGCACACTGCGTGCACCGTCCAACCATCCGCCGCATACTGGCGCGCAAACTCAAAGCCGATGCCATAATCGCACCCGGTAATCAGAGCCGTGGACATGGAATTCTCCCGTCGGTTATTTTCTATCTCTGCCTCGGCAACCGCCATCCGGCATTTCCATTGGGTACCCTATCATGAGCCTCGAAACCATATCCGAAATTACCGCCTTCTGGCTTGGCCCCAGTCTTGAAGGGCCGGATGCGGCGGCCGGACGCCGCAACTGGTGGTACAAGGGCGGCAAGCCGGTCGACGACGACATCCGCGCCCGGTTCGGCAACCTCGTGCCAAAGGCCTGCGCCCGGCACCTGATGGCATGGCAGTCGACTCCCGACGGAGCGCTGGCTTTGATCCTGTTGCTCGACCAGTTCACGCGCAATCTTTATCGCAACACGCCCGAAGCCTATGCCGGCGATGCCTGTGCCTTCGATATCGTCAGCCAGACGATCGAACAGGGTTTGGACAAGGCACTGCATCCCGTTTCCAGAATTTGGCTCTACCATCCGTTCCACCATGCCGAGTCGGCCGAAGAACAGGATCGCGGGCTGGCGCTTCTCCGGGAACTCCGGCAAGAGGCGCCCCCAGAATGGCATCCCTATGTCGAGCGCAGCATCAAGGGTTGGACGCGGCACAGAAATATTGTCGCCCGCTTCGGGCGCTTCCCGCACCGCAATGCCGTCCTCGGCCGCACCTCCACGGATAAAGAACTGGCCTTCTTGGAAACGAATGACGACGCGTTCGGGCAGGGGCCGAAAGCGGCACCGGCCTAGCGACGGAGAAAGGCGCCATGAAAATAACGTCCCGCCTGAAGCGTTTCAGCTACACCGCCGGCGGCGTTGCAACAATCCTTGTTGGTGTCCTACTCGTCATTCTGGGTACCAGTGAATTGTTCTCGCTCGATGTGTTCGAGCTTCCAGTCCCAGCCGAAACACCGGGTCTGGTTGTCATGTTTCTGGGCATTTACCTCTTGTTCCGCGGCCGCCATTACAGCAGCGGCGATCACGACCCGGAAGAACATCTACCCTTCACGCGGGACGTTCGCGACGATATAGACAGGATGCACGACGATGCCGATGACAATCGTGACGGCGCTTAATTTGGCTTGCAATAAGGCATGCCGAGAGGGTGATGAATGAACGCCCTAAACGTCAACCTAATTTTCGACGGCAACAAAAACTATTGGCTTAAAATGACGACGCTCGACGGATGCAAAGACACGCCAGAACGCCATTCGGTCCCGGGTTAGCCCGGATGATGGATCGAGAGTGTTTTGGGAAAGGTTCTCATGCGGATTGGCATGAAGTACTGTGAGAACAAGGTTACTAGACACGGATTCTCAGACGGGTTTCGCCACCGTCCGGACAGAAGGCGGTATGAACTGGAAGCCGATTCACACATCATAAGCGGCTCCACCCATTAATCGTTTAGGGGGTAACCATGTACGGTGGGCGTGCACCATCAAAGCCTCTGATCTGGGCTGGTCGAATTTGCGCCACACTCGGCGTCCTTTTGGTCCTCGTCGGTGTCGGGCTCTGGACCGGCGTTGCAGGCCAAGTAGTCGATCAGAACTCGGGCGAAAACCATGCTTCCAGTATTGGCCCAGTGCTTTTATTCGGAGGACTCTGGGGTTTAATCGTCGGTTTCTTCACTATTCGGGCAGGCAGGAGACGCGACATCATCTGATTCAACGACCCAACGGTCATTTATGACACCGACTACGATATTGACTGTCTTTGGCTGGTTATCCGCCATCTACTCCATGTTTTGTCTACTCACGGATGTGCGGACTTGGGTCGTTACCTCGCGGCTTTACCACGGCGTTCCGTGGTATCAGGCGGGCAAAATGCTCTCCCTCGTGATGCGGTCGCGAATTCACTATTACCTGTGGGGGCCGATTGTGCCCGCTGCCGCACTGTTCGCCTTTACGGCGGCCGGCGCCGCGTATCCCCCGATATTCACCGTCTCGCTCTTTCTCTTCTGGCTTCACATTGTTCTTTATCAGGCTCTCCCGCCGTCAATCCTTTTACTTGGCGCTTCAGGCGCCGGCACACTCGCCCTCAGACATGCCCTTGAGCGCGGTCTCTATCCATACCGCGTCGTCGTGCTTCTTGAACCTACGGCAGCAATCTCCGCAACCGATAGCCTATTCACGCGCAATCTCTTCGAATGGGACAATGTCCGGACATCGGATGGGGCGTGGCGAGCAAGCGTATTCAGCTTGCTTGAGACAGTGCCGGCCATTGTCGTCGATACGCGCTTATCGACCCAGGGTGTTGTCGAAGAGATTCAGAGGATGTTCAACTATCAACTCGACGACAAGGCCTTGTTTGTCACGGACGACGAAGGAATCGCGCCAGCCCTGTCTGCCGCACGAGTGCAAGTCCAAGCGGGTTCGGTGCTACGCGAGAAGGAAATCATAGCTGAGCTGAAGCGATCGCGCTTTCGCCATACGGCATCGCCGGATGACAACCCAATACTGCGAAATTGGGGTCGCCAATGACGCCACATCGTATCAACGAGGCATAACTAAGTTTATGCGGGATCAGGGCCACACGCAGTCTCGGCCAGCCGAGACTCATCGCCTTGGTAGACATAGCCTTGGTCGCCGTCGTCATCGATCATCCGAATTCAGTAGTTGCCAGGGCTGGATTCGGATGATCGATGACGATGATGTTTTTGTACCGATAACGTTCGGCATCGCGCAAAAAAGGTGCCAAACTTTTTCCGCACTTGGCACTCGGACAAATCCTACATGCCAAACCCATCCGTGGCGACGTTCCTCTATGGCGTTGAGGTAACGGCAAAGGGGAGCAAGGCGATCTCGGCGTCTGGGACAATCCCTCGCTCGCACATAAACCCGCACCGTTTGACCGAACGGCAGACCGAACGGCGGCATCTGTATCACACCGTCGTAAGCGGCGATGGGCCGTTTTAAATAGGGTCGCGCGCCCGACGATCAGTCCCGGAACTCCTTGAAGGGCATATCGCACAATTTTGCCGGATATTACGGGCGCTCCACAAAACTTCAAGTCGCCCGCCTGGCGCGCGCCGTATGATTTTCGGCCGGTTAATTTCGTTGGCTATCGTCTTGAATTTCTGCGTTAAGTGGCGGCATGAGTTTCAGTGCTCTTGTATCAGATGGTAAGCGAGAATTAGTGCGGCGCATGTCGTTTAAGGCGGTAGCAGCGGCAATCGTTTTTGCGACTGGTTTTGTCGGCACCGTTGGCAATTCGGCGGTATCGCGTGAACTGAGCGTCGAGCTTCGGGCATACGAAAAAGCCAATGCGCCAGTGGCGTCAACGGTCAAACTTTACGGTGCATCGCACGCATTGATCATCGGGAATGATGGTTACAGCGGTGCATGGCCGCGTTTATCGAATGCGGTCCGGGACGCAGAGCTCGTTGCCAAGGCAATGCGCGCCAAGGGTTTTGACGTCACATTGAAAACGGATCTCAAATCCGCAGAGCTCATCGAAACTCTCGAGAAATTCTTTTATCAAACCGGTCAGGATCCCGACGCGCGGCTGTTCCTGTGGTATGCGGGTCATGGATATTCGGAAGCCGGCGAAGGCTATCTCGTGCCGGTGGATGCACCCGACCCCGGCGAAGGCTGGAAGTTCTTGCGCAAAGCACTGTCGCTGCGCCGGATGGGGGAATATGTACGCGGCGCGAAAGCGCTACATATTCTGTCGGTGTTCGATTCATGCTTCGCCGGGACTGTCTTTAACGTCGGCCGCGCCAAACCGCCGCCCGCCATTACCCGCGCCACTACACGTCCCGTCCGGCAGTTTCTGACGAGCGGCGATGCCGGCCAGGAAGTGTCCGATGACGGCACGTTCCGAAAATTGTTCCTCC
>JAJFJB010000344.1 GCA_021774435.1 Alphaproteobacteria bacterium | reverse complement strand
TCACCAGATAGGAAGTCGATTTCATGGCGGCGAGTGCTTCGCTGTCGACAATGTTGCGGGTTTCGTCGGTCAAGGGACAGGTCAGCACGGCGACGTCGGCGCGCGGTAGCAATTCCTTGAAGGCTGCGGAGGGATGCAATTCATCCACATGTTCCACCGGGGAAGAGGTGTCGCGCTTGAGGCCGATCACATTCATATCGAACGCTTTGGCCAGTTTCGCCAGGCGGCCGCCAATTTTACCGAGCCCGAAAATGAGCATTGTTTTGCCCGGCAGTTCGTCTTCGCGCTGAGTCAGGTCTGAAATCATGCCGCGCCAATGCGATTTGCGCTGGTTGTCCCGTCCATATTGAATCTGACGGGTTAAGGCTAACAATAGCGCCATGGCGTGATCGCTGACGGCATTGACGTTGCAGCCGCTCGCATTTGACAGCCGGACTCCCTTGGCCTTGATCGCATCGAGATCGAAAGGGTCGTAACCGGCCGCGCAAACTTGAATGAATTTTAGTTTATCGGCGTCCGGGAGCAAAGCGTTGTCCCAGTAGCCGGAGAGCACCATGACATCGCCGTCTCCGATCCGCTCGCGCATATCTTCTAGCGTCCAAGTCTGGAAGTTTTTGATTCCGGTATTGCGGCGGTCGAGGGCCGCAGCGAGTTGATAGGCCGGATGGGCGAAATGGATCGTGATTTCATTCAGGTTCATGGTCATCTCTCGATCTGTTCAATCGGGCAAATTCGCGCCGCAGCGTAAAGCACTAACGGACAGCCGGGTGTGGTTCAACGGGGAATTGATCCGAATCGCAACGGAAGCATGCCTTCTATGTCCGGACATATTTCTTCATACTGTCGTCTCGAAGTACACGGGAACGCGGTGATACGCGGTTCTCCGGTTGGTTCGGATCCGAAGGGTGGGCGGAGACTATCGACGAGCTTTTTAAAATTTATGGTCCGCGATACCGCACCTATGTGACGGCGACGGGCATGCTGGCCGCATTCACGATGGTGATCGCCAGCACAATCGTGAATGTCGCCGTGCCCGACGTGATCGGTGCCTTTGGCGTTAGCCAGAGTGAAGTCCAACTGATGGCGACCGCCTTCAATATCGCGATGACGACCGGTCAGCTTTTGAACGCCTGGGCGGTTTCGGTCTTTGGGCAGCGTTATGGTTATACGGCAACGCTGGTTCTTTTCACTCTCGGCAGTGTGATCGCGGGAGCGGCGGATACTTTCGATATGATCGTTATCGGCCGGGTCATGCAGGGTGCGGCCGCCGGGATTATTCAGCCTTTGATCATGGTGACTTTGTTCAGGGTCTTTCCGGAGGGCAAACGGGGGCAAGCACTCGGCCTCTATGCGATGGGGTTGGTACTGGCCGCATCGGTTGGTCCGGTTTTCGGGGGATTGGCCATCGAAGCCTTCGACTGGAGGGCCATTTTTTTCATGCCGCTCGCCCTAGTCGCCATCTGTGTACCGCTCGGTTTGATGTTCATGCCGGCCGAACGGAGCGAGTCGGCTGTCGCCTTCGATTGGCTCGGCTATGCCTTGATCGTCGTTTCGATGTATTGCCTCATCACGGCCATTTCGAACGGGCATCGCGATGGCTGGGTTTCCAACTATATCGTTGGTCTCTTTGTCGTCGCGTTTCTGGCGGCTGTGGGTTTCCTGTTGTCGCAGCGGCGCGAGGCCGCCTCTCTCCTCGATCTCAGCCTGTTTCGCAGCAAGATGTTTACCCTGGCGGTCCTGGTAACGGCTTTGTCCGCAGTCGGTAATTTTGCCACGGTCTATGCGATCCCCGTTGCCGCGCAGTTGGTGCAGAATATGACGCCGCTCGACGCCGGCCTTGCCTTGATGCCGGCGATGATGGTCGCGGTGATCATCATGCCAATCAGTGGCCGATTGTCCGACCGGATCGCACCGCATAAGGCGTTGATCTTCGGCCTGACGTTTTTGGCATTCGGTGCGCTACCCTTCGCTTTCGCCGACGCCAATACATCGTTTCTCAAGATCGTCGCCTACGGGTTGGTCGGGCGCTGGGCGACCGCGTTCGTCCAGCCCTTCATCATGAACACCGCATTGAAGACCTTACCACCCGAAAAGTTGAATTCCGGCGGCGGCACGGTGAATTTCTGCCGTCATCTTGCAGGATCGATTGGGACAAACGTCTGGGTCGTTTTTGTCGACTGGCGCATCGAATTTCACAGCGAGCAGCTCTCTGCAACCCAGAATGATCAGAGTTCCGCCAGCGCGAGCTTGTTGCGCGGTGTGGCGCAAATTTTCCGCGAGGCCGGTGTGCCGGAGAACATCCACCAGTCGGGAGGGCTGCACTATCTGGGTCAGATGATTGAAGCGCAGGCAACCGCGCTCAGTTTCCAAGACGGGTTCTGGGTGCTGTTCATTTCCTACCTCTTGGGAATTATTCCCGCGATTTTCCTGGGTATCGAATACAACAAGCAGCGCAAGAAATAGGGTCTTTTTCGCGCCCATACATTCGAATGTTTCACTTATCGAATTTACTCGGATCAATTCGATCATTTTGCACAGCGCTCAATTTTCCCTGTTGATTTTAAACCTGGAACTGTCCTACAAGCCCGGTCCGCCCGCAGATGGGGCGGTAACAAAAATGCGGAACAATGAAACGATGCGTCATTTGAAAAACATATCCGGGTTCAGGATGCCCGGACGAAATAAGGGCTGACGTTCCGGTAACCGCGCGTCTCGCCCTTCGGCAATAGCACGAAAAGGAGCGAGACAGATGAAACATTTATCACGCACATAGCCGAAATGCCGGCACCGACTATTGGGTGACCGGGCTTCGTTCGTTTGGTCCTTTTCGGACCGTTTGCTTCGCTATGGTTCGGGTTCCGTATACCCGACCGGTGCGCTTGACGCTTGTAATGTGTCTTGCGTGTGCCGATGAGGCAGACTCCCAAGGTGGAACCTGGCCATGTAGCTCAGCTGGAAGAGCACCAGATTTCGAATCTGGATGTCGCGGGTTCGACTCCTGCCATGGCCACCACGGATGTAGCTCAGAGGGTAGAGCACTGAACTTAGGATTCAGCTGTCGAGGGTTCGATTCCCTCCATCAACGCGACTGAAAATCGCACCTGACTTTTAATCAGGCACACTATTGAGGAGCCGGGAGGAAACCAGATTCGCATCCTGCGCTTCGACTTCGGTCGAAGGCCCGGGCGGATCAGGCGCGGCGGCGCCTAGCGCCAGAACAACTCCGCGCATTCCGATTTCATTGGTGAAAGGCCGGGCACGCCAAGCCCAAGAGGTTTGGAGCCCTCGGTCTTTCCCAGGAAAGCAACATGCCTGGACGTCACGACCCGTGCCGTCCGCGTCGGTTTCCTGCCGGTGTTCTCGTTTAAAGTAATTCGTTTGGAACTTTTTTGTTCCGTTGAAGTGAAGCGTAGAAAAGGAGAAGACCGATGGTTTTCAAGACTGAAAGGATCGCGGATACCGAGCTTGGGCTCCAATACCGCGACCGGGTCTTCCAGAAGGTTCTGGGACCCGGTGTGTATCGACGTGTTCGGGAAATGACGGCAAACACGTTTGTCCAGAAGCTGGACATGACACGGTTGCCGGTTCGCGACCTCTTGCTGGATGCTCTTTATTTGACGCATCCGGATGTGGTCGGCGAGCACTTCACCGTGGCGGATATGGCTGATAACGAGCTTGGCCTGATCTCTGCGGACGGTAAGCTTGTCGGTTTGGTTGGACCGGGGGAACGGGCATTCTATGCCAAGGGTTTGCGGGATATTGCGATCCGTGTTCTCGATGCCGATCGGGATATAGAAGTGCCGGATGCCTTGATTGCGCCGCTTGCCCGGCTCAAGGCAACGAACTTTGTCCTGCCGGCGGAGGTGCCGTCCGACCACGTGGGTCTGTTGTATGTCGACGGCGTGTTCGCGCGGCAACTGAAGCCGGGCCGGTACGCTTTCGTCCGGGCGGTGCACCGGGTCGATGTCGTGATCCTCGACCTTCGTCTCCAGGCTTTGGAAGTAACCGGCCAGGAGGTGTTGACCAAGGATCGCATCGGTTTGCGGGCTAACGTGACGGCGGTCTACCGGATTGCCGATCCGTCTGTCGCTGTCTCGGTCGCGGCCAACTTGCAAGACTATCTGTACAAGGCGCTGCAATTCGCGCTGCGGCAGGTGATCGGCACCCGGACCCTCGAAGAGGTGCTGGGTGACAAGCAAGGGATCAACGCGGCGATTGCCGAGCATCTCGCCGGCGATCTCGTGGAGACCGGTCTCGATGTGCCGTCCGTTGGTGTGAAGGACATCATCCTTCCCGGCGACGTGCGGGAGTTGATGAACCGGGTGATCGAGGCGGAAAAGACCGCGCAGGCCAACGTGATCAAGCGCCGGGAAGAGACTGCGGCAACGCGTTCTCTGCTCAACACCGCGAAGTTGATGGAGGACAACCCAGTTCTCTTGCGGCTGAAGGAGTTGGAGGCGCTTGAAAAGGTGTCCGAGAAGGTCGGTAACGTCATTGTCGGCAACGGTATGGACGGCGTTCTCGAAGATCTTGTGCGGATTCGGCCGCGCAACGGAAAGGAGGTGTGAGGATGGCCGGGTTTTCGAGCGGTAACGCTGAAGCCCGGCCATTTCTTTGCCGATATTACTCCGCCGGTCCGTGAACTTTCGAATGTGATGTGCGCAAGGCGTCGCTTGCCCCACGTTCAATCTGATTTTCTTCTCCAACGACGCAACCGTAATCCTGCCGCGCGCCGTCTGCGCTGATGTAACCCTCGTCGAGGTCATGTTGGACCTCGTCGTAAGACCGCGTCCAGGGGTTGCCGAAGCCGGAGCCGCCGGCGAGCAAGAGATCTGCTCTTTGATCGGTTCGCGTCAATTTGGTCAACGCGCCGACGCCAAGGTTTTCTTCCGTACCGTCTTTGTCCGTCACGTGGGCGCTGCCCGACCGGCCCGGTTTGCCACCGAATAATCCTGCCATGGGCGCTTTGACGCCATTCGGATAGAGGCCGACTTGGCACGGTTCGCCGTCATCCAGGAGCTTTCGGGTCGAGACAATTTGCGCCAGCCCGCCGCGCTTGCGGCCGGGGCCCCCGCTATCGGCGATAAAGGCTTTCTCGACAACCTGCACCGGTACACGCGTTTCGAACAGCTCGACCGACGTGTTCGCCGCGCTGGTCGGGTAGAGCAACGCCGACTTGCCGTCGCCCTGATCGGACGCACCCTGTCCGCCACCTTGAAACAGGTGGTCGCTGTAATACACACCATCGGAACCGACGCCATGAAAGAGCGCGCTCGACGGGATGCCGGTGAAGCCTTGGACCTTGCTTGGAGCGGCATCCGCCAGTGCGCCGAAGACGTTAGGGGCGATGTACCAGCCTGTCCGTACCCGCGTATCGACGGCCTTGGGCTTTTCGCAATTGAAGATGCTGGCATGCGGCGCTTTAACCGACATCGGCCGGTAACAACCAGCGTTGCCGGGAATGTCGGGTGTGAGGATGCATTTTAGCGGGTAGGTCGCATGCGCCATGGTGTAGCTCAAGGTGCAATTGCTGCCGCCGCGTTCCGTTTGCGGCGGCGCGCCTTCGAAGTCGACTTCGATTTCGTCCCCTTGAACCGAGACCTTGATCGGGTAGGTCATGACCTCATCAATGCCGTCACCCTGTACTACATGCTCGTAAACGCCGTCGGGCAAGTCGCGGATGGCCCTGCGCATGGCGATCTCGGCACGGTTCTGGACGACCGAGGCCAGGGCCTCTAGATCCTGCATGCCATATTCTTCCATGAACTCATTGATGCGCTTGGCGCCTGTCACGCCGGCGGCAACGAGCGCATGCACGTCGCCAAGAACCTGATCCGGGCGGCGGATATTTTCGCCGAGCAACTGGAACAAGTCTTCGTTTGGTTCGCCAGCCTTGAAGAGCTTCATCGGCGGTATCTGAATGCCTTCATCGTAGATTTCCCGTGCATTCAGCTTGTCTGTCGTGCCGCCTATATCGGCGACATGGCCGACGATCCCGACAAACGCCACGATCCGCCGCTCGTGAAAGACGGGTACTGCGATAGCGATGTCATAAAGGTGTCCGGCGCAGAGCCAAGGGTCATTGGTCACCAAGACGTCGCCTTCCACCAGGGTCTGCGGTGGGTGGCGCTCGATCATCGCGTTGACGGCAACCGGCAAGGTTAAATTGAACACCGGCATGGCACGGGGCGAGTGTGCGATCTGATTCCCTTTGGCATCCAGGATCTCACAGGCGAAATCTTGCGCTTCACCGATGATAAGGGAGAAAGCGGTTCGGATAACCGTGTGCCAGCATTCTTCGGTGATATTAACGAGGCGGCTCCACATAATTTCGAGCCCTATGGGATCGGACTCGATCCGCGCGATGGCTTCGTCGAGTGCAGTATCCGAGGCGACCACGATTTCGGCTGATTTGGCAGGGTCAAGGCGCAGGTGGAGATTGAGTGCGGCGTCGACCGTCACTTCGCCGTCGACTGGCACGATGGTCGTCGCTTCGTGTTCTTCAATCACCGCGGGGCCGAGCACTCTGTCGCCTGGTTTCATTGCGTAGCGGTCGTAGACCGTCGCCTCGACTAGCGTCCCCGCATCTGGTGCGTAAATGGGACGAGTGCCTTTCTTGGCCGCCGTCGTGCTGAGGGTGCCCAACTGTGTCGATAGTGTCGGTGTCGGTCCGGTACATCGAATTCGCCAGTTGATTATCTCGATCCGGGCGCCATCATAAAGATGGGTGAAAAGCCGGGTATATTCCTGCTCGAAGATCGTGGTCAGTGCATCGATCTGATGCAAGCCCAACTTATTGTCGGGGATTGGCACGGTAATCTCATGCATTTGTCCGCGCAGACGCATCTCGGCAAAACGCTCGACCGTGACATCACCTTCGACACTGCCGGCTTCGCGCAGGCGGGTGCGGCATTCTGCTTCCATTTCTTCCAGTGCGGTATTGGCGGCGTCGAAATCGGCGCTTTCGAGCGCCATCGGCAGAGAGCGGGAAATTTCGTAACCGATTGGCGCGGCCAAGAAACCGAGCGCCGAGGCTGCGCCCGACGCTGGTGGGACAATGACTTCGCTAACGCCCAGTTTTCGTGCCACCCGCGCCGCGTGCAAAGGGCCGGCGCCACCCATTGCGACCATTGCGAACCGGCGTGGATCACCGCCCTTCTCAACGATATGGACGCGAGCAGCGCCGGCCATGTTTTCGGCGACGAGATCAATGATGCCCCAGGCTGCCTCCAATCGGTTTAGATTCATCGGCGCCGCGATCCGCCTTATTGCGTCTTCTGCGGCATTCCGGTTCAAAGCCATGCGGCCACCGAGGAAAAAATCGGCATCCAAATAACCCAATAGAAGATTGGCATCCGTGACGGTCGGTGCTTCACCGCCTTGGCCATAGCAGGCCGGTCCCGGGTCGGCGCCGGCACTATCCGGGCCGACTTTCAGCAGACCCAGCGAATCCACGCGGGCAATCGATCCGCCGCCAGCGCCAATCTCGATCATGTCGATGACTGGGGCTCGGACGGGAAGACCGCTACCCTTCTTAAACCGATGGACCCGTCCCGCTTCAAGCATCGCGGCAATGTCGGGCTTGCCATTTTGAATGAGGCAGGCCTTCGCAGTTGTGCCCCCCATGTCGAAGGAAAGAATGTCCTTGTGACCGATTGCCTCGCCTATAAAGGCGGTGGCCTGCGCACCTCCCGCGGGGCCTGACTCCAAAAACCGGATCGGGAATGCGGCTGCCGTTTCCGGTGCGGTAAGCCCGCCGGACGATTGCATAAGGTGGAAACGCCCACGAAACCCATTGTACTCGAGCGCAGTCTCGAGCTTGTCGACATAGCCTTTCATCAGCGGTTGTACGTAAGCGTTGGCGACGGTCGTCGATGAACGCTCGAATTCCTTCAGTGCCGGATCCACGTCGCTTGAAATGGAGATGGCAATGTTCGGAAATTCTGCCGCAATCAACGCTCTGACGCGGCGTTCATGTTTCGGGTTCTGGTAGGCGTGCAGGAAGCAGACGGCAATCGCCTCGGCACCGTCCGTGATCAGCTCCCGTGCCGCAACGAGAACTTCATCCTTGTTCATTTCTGTCAGCAGCGATCCATCGAAACTGACTCGTTCGCTAATTTCGCGAATGTGCCGTCGCGCGACGAGTGGCGAGGGAAACTGCAAAAACAGATCGTGGATGTCGTAGCGCTGCTCCGTCCCCATTTCGAGCGTATCTCGAAACCCTTTTGTCGTCAGAAAACCAATCTGGCAGCCGCGGCGTTCGATAATCGCATTGGTGACCAAGGTCGTTCCATGGACGATGTGGCCGACTTCAGAAAGGGGAACGCCAACACGTGTCAGAAGCGCCGTCATGCCGTCCAATGCGCCGACGGACGGATCGGCCGGTGTCGTCAGGCATTTATGCAGGTGGATTCGGCTTTCCGATGTATCCGCCAGAACGAAATCGGTGAAAGTGCCGCCGATGTCAAATCCGAGACGATAACGCTGCGCTTGAGATGCCATGCTGCTTCCATCGCCGTGTGTCATAGAACAACGAAGTGCAGCATGACATACGGTGACGCACGGGTGAAGCCGGTGCTACGTTACGCACCTACGGTGAAAGGTCGAAATTCTTCCCGGGGAAATATTTCGCGAGGCGAACGTCGCCGGTACGTGCGTGGCCTTCCATGCCCTCGAGCCTCGAAATTCGTGCGGTGACCGCCGCGACGCTTTCATTGGCTTCCCGAGTCATCCGCTGGGTAGTGACGACCTTGATGAACTTATGCACCGAAAGTCCGCCGGTGTAGTGGCCGGCACCTTTTGTAGGCAGGATGTGATTGGTGCCGGAGCATTTGTCACCAAAAGCGACGGTGGTTTCCTCGCCAACAAAGAGCGAGCCGTAGTTTTTTAGCCTTTCGACGAACCAGTTATCATTGCTGGTCTGGATTTCGAGATGCTCTGGCGCATATTTATCGCTCGCCAATACAGCTTCTTCATCGGTATCGCACAATACGACTTCGCCATAATCCCGCCACGCGGCTTCCGCAGCAGTGCGCTGTACTTCGGGCAGTGCGGCGATTAGTCCCGGCATCATCGCCATGGTTCTTTCCGCAAGATCACTGCTCGTGGTCACAAGCCACGCCGGTGAATCCGGGCCATGTTCTGCCTGGCCAACAAGATCGTTCGCAATGATGAGAGGGTCAGCCGAATCGTCCGCGATTATTAGGATTTCGGTCGGCCCCGCAAAGAGGTCGATGCCGACGCGGCCGAAGAGCAGGCGTTTGGCTTCGGCAACGAAACGGTTTCCCGGACCGACCAGGATGTTCGCTTTGTTTCCAGTGAACAGGCCGAATGCCATGGCGGCGATACCTTGCACACCGCCGAGCGCCAAGATTTGATCCGCCTCGCATAAGTCCATCGTATAGAGGATCGCAGGGTGGATGCCGCCGTTTGCTTGGCTTGGCGCTGAGCAGGCTATGACGTTTTTCACGCCGGCGACCTTAGCCGTCGTAATGCTCATAATTGCTGAGGCCACGTGGGCGTACCGTCCTCCCGGAACATAGCAGCCCGCGGTATCCACGGGAATCAGACGTTGCCCTGCCCACAAGCCCGGCGACAGCTCCGCTTCGAATTCACCAATGCTCGCCCGCTGCCGTTCGGCGAAGCCACGTACCCGGTCATAGGCAAATTTGAGATCGTCTTTGAGCTGATCCGGCACCTGGCGTGCCGCAGCTTCGATGGCGTCGGATCCGACTTCGATATCGCCATCCCAGCCATCGAGTTTTTGGCCGTAGGCGCGCGCCGCAGATTCGCCGTCTCGTTCTAGCTCCGTCAGCATACCGGCGACAATTTGCCGGGTTTCATCTTCACCTGTGGCGGATGTTTTCGTTGCTTGTTTTAAATATTCGATCGGCATGGCGCACCACTTCTCCCCAGTAACCTACAATAAAAGTAAGCGCTTACATGTTTATGTCTAATTGGAGACATGTTGCGGAGGTCTAAGTCAAGAAATTTTTATCTGGACAGGCGGCAGATAAGTTTTTTTAATGAGAAACAATGCGATAGTTGAAGTCCTTACTGGATGATCGAAATGAAGCCCGACGAGGATCAATGTAATCGCTTACAGGAACGCCCTTCGAGGCAGCCGACTCTGAGCGATGTCGCCCGTCTTACGGGGGTTTCGACAGCGACCGTTTCGCGCGTTCTGAACAGGCCAAACGACGTTAGCCCCGCGCTGCGGGAGCGGGTTCTCGCGGAAATAGATGCTATTGGCTATGTGCCGCACGGCGCCGCCAGAACTTTGGCATCCCAGCGATCGAGCACGGTTGGCGCGATTATTCCAACATTGTCGAATGCAATTTTCGCAACGGGTCTGCAGGCGTTCGAACAGCGGTTGGATGAATCCGGCTACACTTTGCTGATCGCGATTTCGGAATATGATCCGGAACATGGATTGCGTCACGCGCGCAGCCTGTTAAGCCGCGGCGTTGATGGTTTGATGTTGATTGGACAAAGTCATCGCGACGAGATGTTTGAGCTTATTCGTGCAAAGGAACTGCCTTACGTTACGACTTGGACACACCATCCGGACGGTTCGCATCCCTCGGTCGGGTTTGACAATCGTCTCGCCGCCTATCGGCTTACCCGTTATTTGCTGGAAATCGGTCATCGGGATATTGCGATGATCGCCGGGATTGGCACCCATAATGATCGGGCACGGGATCGTGTTGTTGGTGTTCGCGATGCGCTGGCGGATTGGGGAATCGAGTTGCCGCCGCACCGGCTGGTCGAACGCGGCTACGAAGTCGCCGAAGGCCGGGAAGCGTTGCGTTATCTCATGGCTGCTGACTCGAAGCCGACGGCCGTTGTCTGCGGCAATGATGTCTTGGCGATGGGGGCGCTCTTTGAGTGCCAGGCGCTTGGTCTAAAAGTGCCGTCCGATGTGTCAATCGGTGGATTCGACGATTTGCCTCTGGCCGCCCATTTGTCACCACCGCTTACAACGATGGCCGTACCGTCGGAACTGATGGGTCGTAAAGCGGCGGAATACCTGCTCGCCCAATTTGAAGGCAAGGCGGTTCCGGACATAACGGAGCTCGAAGTGGGTTTGATCGTCAGAGAAACAACCGCGCCGCCAAAGGGCGCAAACCGTGAAGTTAAAGGAGTAATGCAAACTTAAGTTGGCGGCCAGGACGGTTTTGGCTGGCATTAAATCAACCATCGAAGGGAGGACTATCGATGATTAAAAGACTTGCTATGGGGGCTGCCATCGCAGCGGCGTCCTTAATGATTGCCTGGGCACCCGCCTCGGCGAAAAAGCTGATGAATATCGGCTATGCGACAAGCGACGCGCATCCTTACGGCACCTTCATGAATACGTTTGCCGAGCGGTTTACGAATCTCACCGGCGGTGAAATCAAGGTCAAGGTCCATTGCTGCTTCAAGATGGGCGGCGAGCAGGACATGTTCAAAAAGCTGCAACTCGGCACTCTGGACGGCACGCTGATCGCGCAAAACAATGCCGGTCCCTTCTACCCGAAGATCGATCTGCTGGTGCTGCCGTACATGCTGCAGAGCTATGAGCATGCGCTCAAAGTAGTTGACGGTCCGGTTGGTCAAAAGATCTGGGGTAATATGCCGAAAGAAGCAGGCGTTCACCTGGTCAAAATCTCGCTGGTCTCTTTTCGGCACGTCTACAACACCAAGACCGCGATCAACAGCATCAAGGATTTCGCACCGCTGAAATATCGTGTGCCGAAGAACGTCGTTATGGTCGACACGTACAAGGCGTTCGGCTCCGACCCGGTCCCGATGGCGTGGTCGGAAACCCTGACGGCTGTCCAGACAGGTACCGTCGATGGCGGCGATCTCCCGATTGACGTTATCTATGCGCAAAAATTCCATGAAGTCGCGAAACACGTCGCGATGACCGGCCATTTTGCGCTCGCACCACCATTCTTCGTCAGCGACAAATTCATGCAGAAATTGACGCCGGCGCAGAAGGAAACCATGCAAATGGCGGCCGATATTGCGGCTGCGGCAGCGCGGGAACATACCTTGGCTGGCTTGGCCGGTGTGAAGAAGAAACTGATTGCATCGGGTGTAAAATTCACAAACCCCGACAAGAAGCCCTTCATTTCTGCGGCGGCAAAAGTGCATGACGCCTTCGCGGCGAAACGGGGCGCAGAATATGTGGAGTTGATCAAACAGATCAATGCCGCGGCTCAATAGCCGGTTTGGTTAAAAGCCTGTAACGTCACGGCGCAGCGCCTCGTTTGTCTGGGGCGCTGCGTTGCTCTCCTAATTCAATTTCCATTTTTCGCCGGGGGCGGGACGAATGTCATTACCAGCTCGAATTTGGGCATTCCTGGAGCGCCGTGCAGAGGAGGTCATTGCAGGCATTTGTGTTTGCATCATGACTGTCCTGGTCTTTCTCCAGGTCGTAATGCGCTACGTATTCAGCGCACCGATGTCCTGGTCCGACGAAATTGCCGTATACGCGATGCTATGGTCCGTCTATCTGTCGACATCCTGGGCGGTACGCGAGCGCGCGCATATCCGGGTAATGAATCTGATACAGCTGTTTCCAGGCAAGATTTCGACGGCCATGATGGTGTTCAGTGACATCGTCTGGTTCGTTTTCGCCGTATTTTTAACCTACCAAAGTCTTCTGCTTCATATTTCGATGTGGACGTTGCCGTTCGAGTCACCGGTGCTCGGTATCGCGCAAAAATGGCCGTACCTTTGTCTGGTTTTCGGTTTTGGTTTGATGACCTTGCGCCTGATCCAGGTCTATTACCGTTGGATCAAATTCGATGAACCGCTGATGGAACCAAGGGACGGCGAGGTCTCGATCCATGAGTGAAGTATGGTTCATGTTCGGGGCGCTCATCGTGGCAATCGCCATTGGCGTCCCTATCCCCATCGCGGTCGCCATCGCAACCGTTGCCGGCTATTTCCTGATCGATATCCCATTCGTGGCCATCGCCCAAGCGATGTACACGGGCGTCGAACCCTTTCCGCTGTTGACGGTTCCACTCTTTGTTTTCGCGGGCTCTTTGATGGAGCGGGGCGGGCTGGCGACCCGAATTGTCGCCATCGCGCAGTCGCTGATTGGAAACTATACCGGTAGCCTCGGTCTGGTCGCGGTGCTCGGCTGCACCTTCTTTGCGGCGTTATCCGGATCGGGACCGGCGACAACGGCGGCAATCGGCGCGGTGATGATTCCCGCGATGATCCGCGAGCGTTATGACCCCGCATTTGGTGGTGCAATTGCCGCGTCGGGTGGCGCGCTCGGGAGTCTGATCCCGCCCAGCAACCTGATGATTATATTTGGCATTGTTTCGGACAATTCGATCCCGCGTTTGTTTCTTGCAGGGGTTATCCCCGGCATCTTGGCGAGCGCGTTGCTTCTCCTTTGTACCTGGCTGATTGCGCGCCATCGCGGTTACGGCGGTAATACGGGAGAAGAATTCTCGTTCGGTAAAGTCGGTGAGGCGGCATGGGATGGTAAATGGGCCATCGGGGCGCCGTTCGTCATTCTGGGCGGTATCTATTCCGGTATCTTCACGCCGACCGAAGCGGCGTCGGTTGCTGTCGTCTACGCTTTCATCGTCGGGAAATTCATCTATCGCGAATTGAGCACAGATGACATTCTCTCTTGTTTGAAAACCACGGCCATGATTTCTGGTGCCGTGCTTATCATCGTCGGGCCGGCCAAGGCGTTTGGCGAACTCATGAGTCTGATGGACGTGCCGGAACTGGTCGGCGAGTTCTTGGTCGGCTTCACGGATAACAGTTTCATATTGCTGATGGTCATCTCCGTGATCCTGATCATCACGGGTATGTTCCTGGAATCGATCGCGCAAATCATCCTGCTTACGCCGCTCATGTTGCCGATTGCGGTGTCGGTTGGCATCGATCCTATTGTGTTCGGCATTTTGATGGTGATCGCTTGCGAAATCGGGTTCTTAACACCGCCGGTGGGCGCCAACCTGTTTGTTGCCGCAAGGCTGACGAATCTCGGGATCGACCGAATATCCGTGGCCGTCATTCCCTTCCTACTTACCTATGTCATGGTGATCATACTGATTTCACTATTTCCGGATCTGGTGACCTTCCTGCCCGACCTGGTGTTTGGAAAGGTGTCATAGACTCTCATGCTTAGTGCCCAGGAGGTTCAGAGTTACGCACAGGATGGTCAGATTACGTATGGTACTGAGCTGCCCGAGACGACGCTTGCCCGGATACACGAGCGGGTAGATAAGCTCCTTGCGACTTCGCCAGGTGTTTCACCGGATTATATTCCCAATCTCATCGAGCAGGATTCGCGTTGGTTGGAATTCGCGACCTTGCCCGAAATTCTCGATGTTGTCGCCCAGGTGCTCGGAGAGGATATAATTCTTTGGGGATCGGCATTGTTCTGCAAAAGTGCTACGGGCGGAAAGGCGACACCCTGGCACCAGGACGCCCAGTATTGGCCGATCCGCCCACTGGAAACTTGCACGGTTTGGATTGCGTTCGATCCCTCGACGCCGGAAAATGGGTGTCTGCGCGTCATTCCAGGTTCCCATCAAGACCGAAAAATCTATCCGCATCATGTGGATGACAGCGACGCTCTGATCCTTAATCAGGTTCTACAAGGGGCCGAGTCGCGAGGCGAACCGCCGCGGGACGTTGTTCTGCGGCCCGGTATGTTCTCGATCCACGACGCGTATCTGGTGCACAGTGCGGAAGCGAATAATTCCGGCCGGCGCCGCGGTGGCCTGACCTTCCGCTACATGCCTGCGACGTCCTATTTCGACCGCGATTTGGCCACGCGCCAGGTAAAAGAGCTCGGTGTCGTCGATATATCGCAGCGTCAACTGCACCTCGTCCGCGGAGTTGACCGCTGCGGGCGTAATGATGTGTTTCTGGACGATTAGGCGACCGCCTCACGATGGCGCGTAAGGCTCGCCTTTCTAGTTTGTTGGACAAAGGAAAACCCCGAAATCGCAAGGATTCCGGGGTTTGAATTGGTGGAGCCGAAGAGAATCGAACTCTCGACCTCTTGAATGCCATTCAAGCGCTCTCCCAACTGAGCTACGGCCCCATGGTATTTTGTCCCGCTTGGGACGGGACTCTTATAAGGACCGGCTACAATGGCGCAAGAAATATTTCTCGCGCCCCGCCGATCGCGGAACGATTTTCGTCAACAACTCTTTTCGTCTTGGTCATCGCCGGCATCAACGTTGACAAGTGGCTCATCGAAGTCATGGTCATCATCGAGCACCGTATCATCCGCAGCGTCATCATCGTCGTCGTCATCGACAACGTCCGCGATTTCCGCGGCCACTTTGTCCTCCTCCGCCGCCACTTTGGGAGCTTCCTGAATAACAGGTTGCGGCCGTGTGGTGCGGCTTCGTCTCGACCGTGTCGTCGGCACGATCGTCAACTTGGTTTCGCATTTTGGGCAAATAATTGGATCGCGTTGGAAATCGTAAAACTTGGCGTCGCAATTGTCGCAAACGCGCTTCGTGCCCCATTCTGGCTTCGCCAAAAGCTCGCTCCTTTGTAGGTCTCCGACAAATTTGCGCCGAATTGCCACGTTCCGCAGCGCCTGTCAAAAGCAAAATGCGCTCGCGCGCATTTATGCATAATCTGGCCTCTACCGTTGACCCGATGTTTCGTGTATGAGGAGGCGATTCCTATCTCTAATCCGCATATCGACGAGGCCAAGAATTGACTTCCCTCTATTCCGCCGCGGCAGGCCCCCTTACCGGCAGCATGCCGCTCCCCGGCGACAAGTCGATTTCGCACCGTGCCCTGCTGTTGGGGGCCCTGGCTGTCGGAGAAACGGTCATCGACGGATTGCTCGAGGGCGAGGATGTCCTTAACACCGTTGCCGCCATTCGCAAATTGGGTGCGACGGCGGATCGGGACGACATTGGCCGTTGGCACGTTTGGGGAGTCGGTATCGGCGGCCTGCACGAACCGGATTCGGTCATTGATTACGGCAACTCCGGAACAGGCGCCCGGCTGCTGCTGGGCGTATTGGCGGGGCATCCGATTACGGTGTTCATCACAGGCGATGAATCCTTGTGCAGCAGACCGATGAACCGTGTTGCCAACCCAATGGCTAAATTCGGCGCACGGATCGTGACACGCAGCGGTGGCCGCTTGCCGCTCGCGATTACGGGTGCCTCTGACCTGGTTCCGATTACCTACCGGCTGCCGGTTGCCTCCGCACAAGTAAAGTCGGCGGTACTGCTCGCCGGATTGAGCGCTCCGGGTCATACGACCGTCATCGAACCGGAGCCAACTCGCGATCATACGGAGTTGATGCTCCAGCACTTTGGCGCTGACATTAGTATTACGCACGATTCCGAAGGGGCGGCGCACATACGCCTGGTTGGGCAGCCCGAACTCTCGGGACAGCCGGTCACGGTACCGGGCGATCCCAGCTCTGCTGCATTTCCCGCCGTGGCCGCCATCATTTCCCCCGGTTCAGAAATTACCTTGACCGGCGTCGGCATGAATCCGCGCCGCATTGGCCTATTCGAGACGCTCACGGAAATGGGCGCTGACATTACTCGGCTGAACGAGCGGGTCGAGGCGGGTGAGCCTGTCGCCGATTTGCGTGTCCGCGCGGGCGAACTGCGGGGTGTCGTCGTCCCTGCAGAAAGGGCACCCAGAATGATCGATGAATATCCGGTGCTGGCAATGGCAGCCGCGGTGGCCCACGGTCGGACGGTAATGCCTGGCATCGGAGAGCTTCGGGTCAAGGAAAGCGACCG
>JAJFJB010000343.1 GCA_021774435.1 Alphaproteobacteria bacterium | reverse complement strand
CCACGACACGCGGATCGTATGGTGTATTGGCAGGGGCTAATTTCCCTGAACCGGCTGTGACAGACATAAGAGTCCCTGGAACGACACCCTCCCTGGTTTCAAGGTCAAATATTTCGGCGTAATCTCTTCTTAGTTTGCCATTGATTTGCAAGACGCCCTTGCCACCAGTGTCCGTTCCCAGCAATAGCGTCGCATCACCACGTTTGTTTGAAAACCGGATCAAGGCGCCACCATCGTGCGGCAAGACCGAATAATTTTCCTTGCCAGCATCATCATATAGCAGTATCCCGCCACCCTGGTCATTGATGCTCCCCATATAAGCGAGAGTTTGTTTACGCCTGCCGAGATAGTTTGCAGACCCGCTGCCAATTTCAATATTTCGCGCCCGCAAAGCGGACGCAACGCTCTCTGGCGATGTCCGCCCCGCGGCTGTCCCCGCTTCACCCGGAGGCCCAGCGGGACCCTGTGGGCCGCGATCTCCTTTGGCCCCCGCTGCGCCTGCACGGCCAGCGGGCCCTCGTTCACCTTGTGCGCCTGTACGGCCAGCGAGCCCCTTTGGCCCTTTCTCTCCACGAGGACCGGCCAGACCGGCTTTTCCTTCCTTGCCAGGCGGGCCTTGGACACCTTGTGGCCCTCGAGATCCTTGCACACTCTGTCCGCTGGTTGATCGACCGCTATCTGCAACGGACTGCTTCAACCTTTTCAATTCGTCACGGAGCTTCTCCAATTCCTTCAATTCGCCCCGCAGGTTCACCAATTCTTTTGACAACCGATTTACGGCGTTAGGAACACTTTCAGCTCTTACCAATGAACTATCCACACTTAGACCGACAAATAAGCACAGCCCTAAAATTGTCCCTAGAAGTCGCATCATTATCCCTCACTATCCGGCACTAAAATTCGCTACGTCTTTTTAACACTGGTGTCGTGGTTAAAAGAATTTTCCCCCACTTCATCAAAGAGGATATTACGGCATACAATTCTTCAAAAGCATATTAGTTCCCGTGACACAGCTGACAAAAAAATTTCCAGACCAACGAGCTGACGCCGCACGTAATTGTTAACCAGGATCGCGTCCGAATTACAGTCAGGCACTAATTCAATGGCGAACTCCGTGGGTGTTCCAATCCTTCGTCCAATTTTTCTGTTGCGATAAATACTTGAATGAACGGTGGATACGACCGTGAAGGCAGCCACGGTCGAAGCGAGCACGTTGGGCGTCATCGTATTCAAACCCAAATGTCACATTCTCTTGGTCTCACGACCAGCTCGTGCTGATGAGCTCACCCAGTGTTGCCTCAACTATTTATCGAAAATCGGAAGCGCACTTCACCCAGTTCAATAGTTTCCTCGCCAAATAAGGTTTCTTCGGTCGATACTTTTTCATTGATCAAGACGCCATTTTCCGAATTCAGGTCATGTATCGAAAACGCCCCATCCTCGGGAGTGCGCTTGATCAGTGCATGAACCCGCGATACCGTGTCATTGGCGAAAATCACATCGTTCTCCTCGCCACGCCCGATGGTCAGACTATCGCCGATCATATCGTATATTTTTTGCTCGCTATCCAAAACCTTCACAAACGCTATCGGACGGGTTGCCTCAAGCTCTTGTCTGCGCCGCATTATAACGCGTCGTATACTCACGACGATGAGAATCAGTAGCAATGCGGAAATAACACCACCGGTTCCCATTACTATGGGTAAATTCTGTTTTTCGCGGCCGAAAGAAATTAATTCTTCGGGCTTCGGCAATGGCCGTTCAATTTCGAACCTAAAGGTAACGTTCAGGGGCTGCGGCACTCGATTTTCATCCAGGGCCTCTCCCGCCATACTGACAAGCAAGGGTGCCTGCTCCTCGAATGGAAATCTAAATGACCGATCCAATGTCACAGCCCTGCGCCCACCACTGTCGATTAGTTTGAAAGCCGACTTATAAAATGACGGCGGTAAAGTATAAGTCGGTTGGGACGAATTGCGGCTCAAACTCGCGTTTGCTTCCTGATAGAACCCCTCAGTCTCTTTGGCTAGGCGTTCCAGACTTTGAACCGCGATTGCACGATTTCCTTTGGCGGGAAAACCAATACCATTGATAATTATATTGTTTTCCAGAGCACTTTCGACGACCTGTTCGTTAGTGAACGCCTCGTCCTCCGCGGCACCGTCCGAAAAAATAAAAATAACTTTTCGATCCGCACCGCGTTTGGCGAGTCTATCGACTGCCTCGAGGACCGATTTGTATAGCTCGGTAATAGGCCCTTCGGCCTTGATACTGTAGAGTTCCGATACAAGCGCGTTCCGATCGTTTGTAAATGGCGTGCGAACGGTCAAACCCTTTGAAAATTCGGCAATTGCGATGCGATGGTGAGTCCGTATCCCCGCAAGCATGCGCTCAATTATTTTCATCTTTTGATCGACAACCGGCGCTCGCCGAGGATCGCTGGTATCGATGAGCAACAGTATGTCAGTCCTGCCGTCTTTCCCCGGATACCGAACCATGGGGCCCATGGTCAGCTCATTTCCATTGAATGAGGTGATCATTTTGTTGACGCTGAGTTGACGTGTCTGGCGCCAACTTAGATTGGCTTCCTTTCCCGCTAAATTTACCGACATTCGTATTCCTTGTGCCGATTGCGTCAGCGGCCCGAACTTCTCAGCCGCAGCGGCACAGCCAAACCACCCCAAAACGAAAAGAACCAGGGCAATACTGCATGTCGAAGACTTAAAACCAATGATCATGACAAACTCTTACGGAATTTTTACAGTAGCTTTTAGCGGTCTTTCTTACGGATCGATTTCGAATATTGTCACCGATCCACCGATAGTTATCTGAATTAATTCAGCACAGAATATTCGACCCTCTTCCGAATCGAAACGGCCCACGAAACCAAGAATCTGATGGAGCCTATAAAGCAGCGCATGTTTTTTCTTGGCACCAAGATTTAATCTTAACCTGAGTAATCCCGATGTCCAACAATCAGTTAGGGTCAACGAGCTGAATTCGGACGCCGAAGAAAAAAACCAACCGATTGCTGTCTGATATCGCACGCAAAAAGGATCGCAAATACTTGCTATATGTTTTAAAAAACCCCCATACGGTGACATCGTAGAGATCTTTGGATGGAGTTGACAACGGACAAGCTGCTCGCGCGCGGCTCAGCAAAGCTTTTGCAAAGATACTAAAGTGCATACTCAACCGTACAATCCAGGACGCGATGAAACGTTCGCGAGAGCCTGGCATAGGTCAGATTCTCATACCAGAGAAACATCGTGCAAACTCCACGGTGGAACCCCATCTCTCAATAATCGGCCGGTATGTCGTCGAGACCCGATATGCCGCATGACAGTAGTGTTTTGAGAACACGTTAGCGGTCTGCGGCTTTCTTCCGTAAGAGCTCACTTTAGGGATATCAGCAATGATTTGTTTACAAGAAATCCGACGTCTGGGATCTTGACGTATATCAATGTGGATTGATGCCATTGGGGCAAATTGCGCATTGATATTTCGATCAAACTTGAAGTCGTTCCCGGAAGAAAGCGAACTCCGTGTTTCTACAGATATTTGACTATTTATGCGCAGCGAAATATTAGCCATGAATATTCGATTCTTTTATCTCGTACCCCAGCTCGTTGTCGGTTTGGCAATGTTCGGCTGCGGTACAAACAAAGTCACGGTGTTCCCAAACATAATCGGCGCCTCGAGTGTTCCGCGAGGGCTGGACCTCTGCAACGACTACGGCTCACGGTTCAACTATGCGGGCGACCGCTACTTTATTCGTGTAAAAGACGCCCCGTCGATTACACAGCATGAAGGAATGGATTTTTGCGCGCCGCAAGGAACACCGGTGGTCGCCGCGGCCGATGGACAAATAATCCAAGTCGGGCATGATAATCCTGCATATGGCGGTTGGATCATGATCGAAACGGCGGTCACGCACCAGCTAAGCATTGAGACGCTGGATGGCCGTCCGGCGACACTTCCCGTTTACGTCCATGTGGTCCACATCGATCCGATCGAAGGTCTGGCGAGGGGCCAAAGAGTCACGGCAGGCGACGTGATTGCAAGGGTCGGCGCGGCAGGAAAACCTTACATAGGACCTCGGTCGCACGTACATTTCTCCGCCCGAACCTGCGAGAGTCACTGGTGTCATATCGACCCCAACGAATTTTGGCAGAACGGTCCAGGCAAGGTGACCTGTTTCGACCCGAATAACAGACCATCGCAGGCACAAATCGTTGCGCCCTTAAAGTGCTAAGCTTGGTTCCTTGCTGGCTTAGCTCCCTCCCCTTGCCCCGTTTGTCCCGCCGAGTGAAGGAGCCCCCACGACCGGTGTTGACCTGCATCATGGAATACATCCGTCAACATAGTCAGTCTCAACAAAGCGCCCAACCGGCGCGTTTGAAGAATCAAAAATCGAAGAACTCAAATATAGTCGGCAAAACATGACGCACTGCATATACCGGTCGATACCGTGCGCAAACCGATCAGCGAAGAACAGATTAATCACAATCCGCTGATGGTTTGAAATGCAAAGATGCCGGGGCAAACAACACTGTCCATCACGTAATCAAACCGGGGGCACTTCATGCTTAAGCTTCGGCGTATCGGAATCGATACCTATCCCGAAAACATTGCCTTGCTGGCCCGCGCCTGTACGAAGTATCGGGCAGAAGAGTTCCAGGCGCTAAAAAAGGTTGAGATCTCAAGCGATGGCCAACAATTATTGGCCACACTCGTCATCGCGGACGACCCCAATCTGGTCGGACCAGAAGAGCTGGGTCTCGGCGAGCAGGCCTTTCGGCGGATGGGCCTGCCAGAAGGCAGCCTGGTGCGTATAGCCCAGGCAACCCCACCGCGAAGCCTGGAGGCAATCAGAGCCAAGATTACCGGACATACCCTGTCATCGGCAGAAATCGAAGCGGTCATCACGGACATCGCGGCTCACCGCTATTCACCTATGGAAATCGCGGCATATTTGATTGCCTCCGCCGGATTCATGACGACAGCCGAGATGCTCAACCTGACAAAAGCGATGGCCAAGGTCGGCAATCAATTGCAATGGGACGCACCAATGGTCATCGATAAGCACTGCATTGGCGGGATTCCGGGAAACCGGACGTCGATGATTGTCGTACCGATTGTCGCCGCCCATGGGTTACCGATTCCGAAAACATCATCGCGGGCGATCACTTCGCCGGCAGGGACCGCTGACACCATGGAAGTTCTGGCCAATGTCGATCTGTCGATGCACGAGATGCGGGCCGTCGTCGAGCGAGAGAAGGGATGCTTGGCCTGGGGCGGGCACGTCAACCTTTCTCCCGCCGATGATATCCTAATTTCGGTCGAGCGGCCGCTCCGGATCGATACGCTTGAACAAATGGTCGCCTCGATATTATCAAAAAAGCTCGCTGCCGGATCGACCCATCTTGTCATCGACATTCCTGTCGGACCGACTGCGAAGGTCCGAAGCCACGCCAATGCGGTTCGGCTGCGCAAAATGTTTGAATATGTCGGCGACCAGGTTGGCCTCGTTCTGGACGTCGTCATGACCGACGGCTCTCAACCGGTCGGGTACGGCGTTGGACCCGTCCTCGAAGCCCGCGACGTCATGGCAGTGTTGCGAAATGAGGCTGACGCCGCCTCCGATCTGCGCGAGCGATCCCTTCTACTGGCTGGTCGCATGCTCGACTTCGACCCCGCACTACGTGGCGGCTCAGGTCACGACCGGGCTCGCGAACTCCTGGAGTCAGGTCAGGCCCTCGCGGCGATGGAACGAATAATCGACGCTCAAGGGCGACGGCAAACCAGCGATGCACTCGGCGATCTGATCCAGGAGATCTCCTCGCCGCGCGATGGTTCTGTAGGCACCATCGATTGTCATCGCATTGCCCGGATAGCCAGATTAGCTGGTGCGCCGATGGATAAGGGGGCGGGAATCGAACTTCTAAAAAAAGTCGGTGATCCTGTAAGTCAGGGTGAACCGCTTTACCGAATTCAT
>JAJFJB010000342.1 GCA_021774435.1 Alphaproteobacteria bacterium | reverse complement strand
TGAATACCGATCACACGCTGGAAGAGGTCGGCGTCTCCTTTTCAGTGACGCGCGAGCGCATCCGCCAAATTGAGGCCAAAGCGATCCGCAAACTACGGCATCCGAGCCACAGCCAGTTGCTTCGGAATTTCTTGGACTATTAGCGCGTGAGCCGGCCTTACGGTTGACTAGGCCGATACAACCAAATTTTCCCGTGACGTTGACGCTTGTAATCGCAAATACGATTGTGAAAAAGAAACCTGAATCATGGAGCGGGGCTATGGCCTTGGCTCGGCTCATCCACGACGGCGCTGGTTTCCTCATTATCTTCATCGACAACGTCACTGAGCGGGTCGAGCGTCGCAATCGTTTGCGCCACAACTAAGGAATCCACGAAGGGTTCACGTTCTGCACCGAGCGGCCTTGCGCTCTGCCGCATACGGTATATCGCAAAAATCGCCATCGCGATGTGTACAACCGCCGTATAGAGGAACAAAGCTTGCGGTTCGACGAACCGCATCGCCGCCGACGCTATCAAGGGACCGACAACCGCGCCGAATGCGAAAAGCAGGAGTAAACCGCTAGAGGCTTCGACAAAACCACCGGGTTCAACAGAATCATTCATATGAGCGGCGCTCAACGCGTAGAGCGGAAAAGCAAAAATGCCAAAAAGAATTGAAAATGCATAAATCGCCTGCGGCCACTTGTCCGAAAACAGAGTCATGCCAAGTCCGGCAATTGCGGCACCAACACAAGCCGCAATTATCACCTTCCGGCGATCAATTTTGTCTGACAGCCGACCGAGAGGCCATTGTCCAATCGCACCGGCAATGACTGCGGTGCTCATAAATATCGCAACAGCCGTGGTATCAGGTACAACGCTATTGCCTTGCGCAAACACCGGACCCAGCGACCAGAACGATCCGTTCACCAAGCCGACGACCAGCGCGCCCGCGAACCCAACCGGCGAAGATTCATACAGGTGACGGATACGGATATCCACAGTCGCAATCGGCGCTGGTGCCTGGGCTTTCGTCAATGCCACAGGTAACGCCGCGAGCGATACGAGGATCGACGCCACAACGAAAAGCGGAAAAGCCGTTGGGCTGCCGAGCGGCAACATCATTTGTCCAATCGTGATCACGGTTAAATTTATGATGGTGTAGACGGAAAAAACAAAGCCACGGTTTTCATTCGTCGACTTTTCGTTCAACCAGCTCTCGATCACCATGTAAAGGACAGCAAAGCAGAACCCGGTCACCGCTCTGAAGCCCCACCACAATAGTGGATTGAGAATAAGTGCATGTGCGAGCGCGACGGCGGAAGCGAGTGAAACCATTGCCGTAAAGGTGCGAATATGTCCAACGCGGCGGACAAGATAGGGCCCCAGGAGACATCCAGCGGCGAATCCCACATAGTAGGACGATCCGAGGATACCGATGTCGAAGGTTGAGAACGATTCGAGATTGGCACGGACAGGCAAAAGTGTCCCGAGTAAGCCGTTGCCCATGAGCAATAGCGCGACGCTCAGCAAAAGAGCGGTTACCGGTACGAGCGCTGCTGCCATAATTTATTCCTAATTTGTTGCGTGCGACCAAGCCATCGGAGAATAGAGGCACGCAGCAGGCGATGATTTTAAGTACGTCAGTCAAGCAAGCTCGGCTTCACTCAACCGTAACGGATGGACAACGAACGTTTCGTAGAGGGAACTAGACCTTTTCTTCAAGCGATGCGACGTAGCGCAGACCCTGGACCGCGGTTTTAAACTGTTCGTCGTTGTCCTGTTCGAAATAGGCGGCAAAGACCGGCCGACGGAAAGCCGGCATGTCGGGTACACGGTGGAGGACCCCTTCATCGAGCCGTGAGCCGACGATGCGCTGCGGCAGATAGGCCGACCCTCCGTTGAGAAGCATATGTTGCAGGGCAAGCGGCCCGTAACTGACCGCAATGACGGGCGAGTCGTTGCGCGGAAAGGCCTCCATATGTTCGATACGGAATTCAGGTCCCCAATCGACGAATATGTAGTCGGCTTCCCAAGGCCCTTTTGTTTCCGGCGATGCTGAAACGAGGACAAGTTCTTCCTCCATTAGTTTTTCGATAATCAGCCCTGCGCGATGCTGCGGCGTATAGGTCACGACGAGCCCGAACAAGCCTTCCACGAGTTGGCGCATGAGAAACCCCGAGGATCCGACATCGGCGCGCAGGGCCAAGTCAGGAACAGCGCTTCGAATCCAAGGAATCCATTCGACAAGCAAACGCTCCCACAATGTGAACTCGACACCGACGGTAAGAAGCGAGGTAAATTTGTCCGGCAAGCCAACTTCCTGCTGCGCTTGCGCCCAAATTTGCACCAGTTTCTCAGCGAAAGGTTGAAACTGAATGCCCGCAGCGGTGAGGTGGGTCCCCGCCTTCGTACGGACAAACACGGGCTGGCCTAGGAGATCTTCCAGTTGCTTTATGCGGGCGCTGACGGTGGATTGGGTGACGTAGAGTTGCTCCGACGCCCGCACAAAATTACCATGGTCGCAGATCGCCAAAAAAGTCCGCGCAAGCGCAATATCCATAGGAAACACCAAATCCAGGGGTTCGACGGTTTGGAAATCCTTATATATCGAAGATACAATTTTTAAATATAAATAATTTCATTTATTTCGACCTATTCACAATGACAGATAGCTACCGTTCAGAACATGGGTGACCTTCTTGGTGTTGATTATAAGTCGTCCTCTTGCTTTTGCCGCCACCGTGGTGGCTTTTGGTTTTTCTACCGGAGTCAACGCTGTAGACATCCTGAACGAAGATCCCGATACGCATCAAATCGTTGTCGTAGACAGCAGCGAGTCGACGAGTTTCGAGCTCGCTGGCGGCTGAACGATCATTGATCTTTGTGAAAAATGTTCGATGCAGATCGGTGGGACAGATTCTGTCATTGCCGAAGGCGACCAGGTTGCCGTCATCAAGGATGGCAAGATCGATATCCGCTTGGAAACCTATTAAGATCCCACACTGTCAACCGGGTGGCGCTAACTAGCTTACTCCTCTGGCCTAATTCAGGCCTACCCTTCAGCGCCACTCGGTCTTTTTTTAATGGGGTAAGCCCGTTCAATTTTCATATCGAAATTATCGATTTTATCATTCGAAAAATTTCGTATTTCGGGATTATTGTATCTCTCGTCAATAGAACCATTTTCACATTAATAGCACTCCAAATGTGAGAGTGCCAAAACCCACGCGGTGATTGCGGACCGCGGAAGATGGAGAGTTAACGATGAAGTTCAGGCCTTTGCACGACCGTGTCTTGGTGCGCCGCATTGAGGGGGAAGAAAAATCCGCCGGTGGCATTATCATTCCCGACACCGCACAGGAAAAGCCCAGCGAGGGTAAGATTATCGCCGTTGGCTCCGGCGTCCGGAACGAGAACGGTGAAATTGTAGCGCTGGACGTAAAAGCCGGCGACCGCATCCTCTTCGGCAAATGGTCCGGCACAGAGATCAAGATCGACGGCGAAGAGCTGTTGATTATGAAAGAATCCGATGTCATGGGCATCATCGAGAAAACCAAGAAATTAAAGAATGCCGCCTAGAGCGGATCGGCAATCGCACGACAACAAGGAATAAATAAATGGCTGCGAAAGAAGTAAAATTTGCAACCGACGCCCGCGACAGGATGTTGCACGGCGTCGAAGTTCTCAATGATGCCGTCAAAGTGACGCTTGGTCCGAAGGGACGTAACGTTATCCTCGACAAGGCCTTTGGCGCACCGCGTATCACCAAGGACGGCGTGACCGTTGCCAAGGAAATTGAGCTCAGCGACAAGTTTGAGAACATGGGCGCGCAGATGGTGCGTGAAGTGGCGTCGAAAACGAACGATCTGGCCGGTGACGGCACGACGACGGCGACAATTCTTGCCGCCTCCATCGTACGCGAAGGCACGCGCGCTGTTGCGGCTGGCATGAACCCGATGGATCTGCGCCGTGGCATTGACGCTGCGGTCGCAGCCGTTGTCGAGGATCTCGCCAAACGCTCGAAGAAAATTACCACGAATGAGGAAATCGCTCAGGTCGGGTCGATTTCTGCCAATGGTGACACCGAAGTCGGCGCCATGCTGGCGAAAGCCATGGCCACGGTCGGTAATGCCGGCGTCATCACGGTTGAGGAAGCAAAGTCGCTCGAAACCGAGCTTCAGGTTGTCGAAGGCATGCAGTTCGACCGCGGTTACCTCTCGCCGTATTTCATCACCAACGCTGAGAAGATGAAAGTCGAACTCGAGGATCCATACATCCTGATCCACGAATCCAAACTCTCCGGGTTGCAGGTGATGCTGCCGTTGCTAGAAGCGATCGTTCAATCCGGTAAACCGCTTCTGATCCTCGCCGAGGATGTCGAAGGCGAGGCGCTGGCAACGTTGGTTGTTAACCGTCTGCGTGGAGGCCTCAAGGTTGCCGCTGTCAAGGCACCGGGCTTCGGTGATCGCCGTAAAGCCATGCTTGCTGACATTGCGGTGCTGACCGGTGGTCAGGTTATTTCCGAAGATCTCGGCATCAAGCTTGAGAACGTGACCCTGGACATGCTGGGCCGTGCCAAGCGGGTCGAAATCGACAAGGACAACACGACGGTCATCGACGGTGCCGGCAAGAAAAACGAGATCCAGGCACGTTGCGATCAAATCACTGCCCAAGTCGAGGAAACGACTTCCGACTACGACAAAGAAAAGCTGCAAGAGCGTCTCGCCAAGCTTTCGGGTGGTGTCGCAATCATCAGTGTCGGTGGCGCGACTGAGATCGAGGTCAAGGAACGTAAGGACCGTGTCGAGGACGCCATGAACGCGACCCGCGCCGCGGTTGAGGAAGGTGTCGTCCCCGGTGGTGGTGTTGCGCTTCTACGTTCGATCAAGGCTCTCGATAAAGTAACGCCTGCCAATGATGATCAGAAGGTCGGCGTCAATATCGTGCGCAAGGCTCTGCAGGCGCCCTGCCGTCAGATCGCCGAGAATGCGGGCGAAGACGGTGCGGTGATCGCCGGCAAGCTCCTCGAAAGCAAGGACAACAATTGGGGCTTCGACGCGCAAAACGAAAAGTACTGCGACATGGTCAAGAGCGGCATTATCGATCCCGCGAAGGTCGTTCGGGTCGCAATTCAGGACGCGGCGTCCGTCGCCGGTCTCTTGATCACTACGGAAGCCATGATCGCGGATGCCCCGCAAAAGTCGGCGGCAAATGGCATGCCGGACATGGGCGGCATGGACTTCTAGACGTCGATTCTAACTCGTGCGAGTTTTAAGTTTCGATGCGGCCCGGCCTTGCACCTGCAAAGCCGGGCCGCACGCGAGACCATGTCCGAATGGACACTTCCATACATTCGACCTAATCGAACAATCGCATGATTCTTGAACCGTGCGATTTCGTTAAATACGAAGGAAATCAAAATGACAGTTAAACGGATATTGAATGCAAAGGGCTCGGAAGTGCCAACAGTGATGCCCGAAGTGCAAGTCATCGACGTTATCGCCGCACTCGAAGCGGACGATGTTGGCGCCCTTGTCGTC
>JAJFJB010000341.1 GCA_021774435.1 Alphaproteobacteria bacterium | reverse complement strand
GCCTGATGGATCACTGGCACCGCGTTTTGCCGGATACGATTCTGGACGTTCAATATGAAGATTTGATCGCGAACCAAGAAGCCGAAACAAAACGTCTGCTTGAATTTTGCGGCCTCGAATGGGACGAAAACTGTCTCGATTTCCATAAAACGGACCGTACCGTCCGGACCTGGAGTTACCGCCAAGTCCGCCAACCGATCTACAAATCTTCCGTCGCCAGGTGGCGTAAGTACGCGGCGCACTTGAAACCGCTCCTGGACGAACTGAATATTCCTGACAATGTAAGAGCAGCGGCGGAATAAGATGACTGACGCCCTCCTCGATACCGCCAAAGCGGAAACACCATTTTCGGCAGCGCAGTGCCTCAGCACGGTAGCAAAACGCTACGGTAAGAGCCCCATGGCTCAGGTCCGGGATTATATGCAACTGCACTTTGGTCCTGGCCGATTATCCTTGAAGGAATATTACGACTTTCGCCTTTTCGATGATTCTCGGTATTCGCCAGAAGCGAAACGGCAATTCCTGGGCGTCAAGGCACAGCAACGGCTATACGCGCGCCACATCCCGATGAATTGGCGTGCGACCGTGGGTGACAAGATTATTTTTTACGCATTGTACGACGGTCTTGGATTTCCGGTTCCACAAACCAAAGCGGTACTGCATCCTCGCCGCAGCATGAAGAATGTTACGCACGTCCAAGACACGGCGGCTTTGGAATATTATTTGCGCGACCCCGGTCATTATCCATTTTTCGGCAAACCCGTTGGCGGCATCTTCAGTCTTGGTGTGGTCAGTGCTGAATCATACGATCCTCAAACCGACCAGATTGCTTTAAGTGACGGACGAACGGTTGCGGTTGACGAATTTGTGTCGGCAACAGCCGGCTATTTTAAAATTGGTTACCTCCTCCAAGAGCCTCTCCTCCCCCATCCCGCACTCGCGCCACTTAGCGACAACCGCGTATCGACCATTCGGCTTATGGTCATGCACGGCGCTGACGGTCCGGAGATTTTTCGGGCTCTTTGGAAAATTCCAGGGAAGGGAAATATCGCAGATAATTTCTGGCGAAGCGGCAATATGCTCGCGTCGCTCGATTTCGAAACCGGCACCGTGCGCCGTCTGGTGCGCGGCACCGGACCCATGCAGGAGTCCCTGACCGAACATCCTGACACCGGCGCCTCCATAGATGGATTTACGCTGCCGGACTGGGATGACACGCTAGACCTTTGCCTGCGTGCCGCGGCGGCCGTACCCGGCCTACCGCTTCAGGCGTGGGATATTGCGATCTGCCCCGACGGCCCCTTATTGGTAGAAGCGAATATCGGCGGCGATGTAAATTTACCGCAGATTGCCTCGGGCGACGGCATCATGGACCCACGGCTCATTGCATTTTTAGAAGAGCGGCGCTAGCAGCGACCAGACACTAGCCAATGTCACTTTCAAGATATTCCCGCAATACCACGGCTTGATTGTGTCGCTCATCGCGCGCGCTGAAAAGCAGTGTTACGACGCCGTGTTTTCTTTGCGCATTTTCTATGGCTTCTATCGCATGCGCTTGTTGGGGCAATCTTAGCTCAGCGCGATATCGCTTTCTAAACTCATCCCAGCGCGTCACCTCATGGCCGAACCATTTACGAAGTTCTGTTGATGGTGCAGCATCCTTTCGCCATTGATCCAACGCAGCAGATTCCTTCGACAGACCGCGAGGCCAAATTCGGTCGACAAGAATTCGGACTCCATCGTCGTCAGAGACAGATTCATAAATTCGCTTGATCTTGAACATTCCATTTATCTGGTACGCCGAGCCGGTGGATACAAATCCTGTTTCGCAATTAATCTATTTGAACCGCTCATCCAACAGGCGGATCGGCTTCTGGCGGGTTTCAATTCCCGTCAATTCCGAAAGCGCATTGGGCACAACAAGCTCGACATCCACCAAAACTCCGGTTTTTCGCCGCAGGATATCGGCGTAGGTCTGCTTTAAATCGGGGTCCGATTTACCTTCGCGAACTTCGATAACAACCGTCATTTCATCCCGGCCACTTGCTTCCCGACGCGCACGGCAGATGAATTCCCCCGTAAATTCCAGACGCTCCGCCAACATGCCGCCAATAGCCTGGGGGAAAAAATTGATGCCGCGCAGCTTGATCATATTGTCGCTACGACCAAGAAACCCTTCGATGCGCCGCAAATTCAAATCCGATGGCGCCGTATCCGTCCTATAGGCCGAGACATCGTGGGTGTTAAAACGGATGATCGGGTAAATATCATCCTTGAAAAGACAGGTATTAATCATATCGCCGGATTGCCCGTCAGAGACCGGCGTACCGTCCTCAATATCGCAAATTTCAAGATATTGTGCGTCTTCCATGACATACAGCCCGCAACGTTCAGGGCCTTCGCCTGCGATGGACCCAGTATCGCCGACACCGTACCAATCGTAGATTTCGGCCCCGCCCCAGCTCTTCGATAGCGCCTCGACCGCCTCCCGCCCCATGTGGCCGGAGATCATGCGAATGGGAATGTCGCGTCCAGGCTGCAGCCCTTCTTCTTTCGCGACGTCGGCCAGATGCTTGATGTAATCCGCGAAACCAACCAGCACCGTAGCGCCAAATTCCTTCATCATCGCCACCTGCTGCACTGACCGGGTTTCCGAACCGGTTCCCGCCGGCAGAAAGATCGCGTTGGTCCAGTGCACGACCGCTTCACGGAGGTAATGGCCGCCATTGACCATGCCGTGGCCATAGACCGAGTGAACGACATCATCGGACCGCAATCCCTGCAGAAGATATAGTCGCGCCACGAGCAGGTTCTGAACCTCGCGGCTTTTGGGACCGTACAACAGCACTTGCGGCCGCCCGGTCGTACCCGACGTCGTGTGAACGATGACCGGCGGCCGGTCTTTCGGCGAATAGAGTTCCATGCCATGGAAATCGCCGAACGGTGGGTGCGCTTCGATGCTGCGCATGATGTCCGACTTGTCGAAGCTGGGAAGCAACGCGATATCGTCGAGTCCCCGGATGTCGCCAGCCTCGATTCCCTGTTCGCCCCAATGACGTTGATAGAACGGTATTTGCCAGGCTTGCCGCATGACGGCTGCAAACCGCTCATCCTGCAATGTGCGCAGTTCGTCCCGGCTGATCCTTTGAAAACGATTAAGAAATTCTGGCCCAATGGGAAAATCCGCCACCAGTTTGTTCATATCCGTTGCACTGAAATAATTCGGCATTTGGGCCATGGTTTACGTCACAGTTTCCCTGGTTTCGTTATGGGCACTATAACAGAACGCGTGCGCACGTTCGTTTACTGGAGACCGCCATCCATGACCGCCTGGAAATTACCCAACGATGCCCGTATTGCCATGTCCTTCGTCGTCAATGTCGAGGAAGGTTCGGAGATGACAATCGCGGAGGGCGACCGCGGGCCTGAGGTTGTCGACGAACTTGGCGTTTCCGTTCGCAAAGCGATCCGCAACTACGGCAACGAGAGCAACTACCAATATGGCATCAAAGCCGGTGCCCCCAGGGTCATGCGATTGCTGCAAGACTATAATATAAAGGCCACTTTCACTGCGGCGGCACTAGCACTGGAGCGGGCACCCGCGCTTACACAGGATATCGTCGCAGGTGGTCACGAAGTCTGTAGCCACGGTTGGCGCTGGATCCATCAGTTCCAGATGGACGAAGACCAGGAACGTGAGTTTATCCGCAAGGCAATCGAGTCGATCGAACAAACGACGGGAACTCGACCCTATGGCTGGCTCTCCCGCTACCTATTGACCGACAATACGCGCCGCCTCCTCGTCGAGGAGGGATTTACCTATCACATGGACGATTATTCCGACGACGTTCCCTTTTGGGATCGCAGCCAGGAGAAGCCAATCGTCATCCTGCCCTACACGGTGGACTCCAACGATATGAAGATGTGGACCGCGCCGAGCCTGACGCCTGCAGACTGGTTGCAATATGCCATCGACAGTTTCGATTGGCTTTATCGGGAGGGGAAAGAGTCGGCGCGAATGATGTCGCTCGGGCTGCATCTTCGGATCATCGGGCGGCCCGGCCGTATCGGCTATCTGGAAAAATTCCTCGATCATGTCGCGGCAAAACCCGATGTCTGGATTGCCACGCGTAAGCAAATCGCCGACCATTGGGCAGCACAGAATTCCGCATGAGGACATAATGGATACGGTCGTTCCCACAAGCCTGACGCACGATCCCTGGCCGGAACTGGCCCGCGCTGTCCAAACCGCGAATGACAGCGGTGACATGGAAGCGGCGTTGCGTGAGTGCGTCCACACGACACTCCGTATCACCGGCGATAACAAGGCCGCAGACCGACCCGGCGCGCTTAAAGCTGGTGAAACGCAATTCTTCGTTGGCGGCGTATTCCTTGCCGCGCCGGACAAGGCGTCGCACCTGCTGGTCGCGGAATGGGGATTTCCGCCCGAGCAGCACCGGCTAAACTTTCCGCTGGATACCGGCCATCCCGGCTGGATCTGGAAAAACCAACACCCGCTGATTCTGGAAAATACGGACGAACACACCGAGTTTAAACAGATCCTGAAGACCGCCCGCATGGGCTCGGCGATGTATGCGCCAATATTGTGGAACGGCAATTTCATCGGTCAGATCATTACCGCGGCGCAAGCCCGCAACACCTACGCCCTGCCGGACCGGGAACGGATTGCCGCCGCCGCAGCCATTGCCGCAAGCCTCTACATGGCAATGGATGGCGCGGCCTGGCTCAAAAACACCTGGCAAGAGGTTGTTCGCAAGCAATAGTCAATTTTTAGCACGAACCATGAGGTCGATTGATGAGCCTATACCCACCGCCGCAAGACATCGAAACCGAAGTATTTGCGCGCCTGCCGGACGAACTCCGCATGAACGCTCGGTCTCACTGGGCAGACGCAAGCCTGGAAGGCGCCAAGCTGGATGGGTTCCTGGAGGGGCCATCGTTCGACCGACAGGGCAACCTTTATATCGTCGACATCCCCTTCGGCCGGATCTTCCGCCTCGGTGCGGACACAGCGGAATGGAGCGTGGTCGCGGACTACGACGGCGAGCCCAACGGCCTCAAGATCCACAGCGACGGGACAATCTATATCGCCGACTATCGAAACGGCATCATGAAGCTCGACCCGGCAACGGGCGACGTCAGCCCGCATTGCACGCGCGTCAAGATGGAAGGCTTCAAAGGCTGCAACGATCTGGTCTTCGCCGAAGACGGAACGATGTATTTCACCGACCAGGGACTGACCGGTCTGCACGATCCGACGGGACGGGTTTACCGCCTGGGCACCGACGGTCGGCTGGAATGCATGATCGACACGGTTCCCAGCCCGAACGGGTTGGTCCCCGACTTCGACGAGGGGCTGATTTATATCGCCGTAACACGAGCCAACGCCGTCTGGCGCATGCCGTTGCCGAAATCCGGCGGCACCTTCAAGGTCGGGCTCTTTGTGCAGCTCTCCGGCGGGCATGGCGGTCCGGACGGTATGGCGCTCGACGCGGAAGGCAATCTCGCGGTGTGCCACGCCGGCATGGGGTCGGTGTGGTTGTTCAGCCACCTCGGTGAACCCTTGTATCGCGTGCGATCCTGCACGGGATTGGCGACCACCAATTGCGCCTATGGCGGTCCGGACAATCGCTATCTCTACATCACGGAATCCAGTAGCAACACGATTCTGCGTGCGGAAATGCCGTGGCCAGGCAAGACGATGTACTCCCATATGGGTTGACCGATGACAGACTGGAACCACCACTATGCCGACCTGCCAGGCCTCAAAACGCACTACGTCCGGCACGGTGCGGGCGAACCGTTATTCCTGATCCATGGCTGGCCTGAATTCTGGTATGCGTGGCACAAAAACATCCCGGTGCTTGCCGAGAGTTTCGACGTGATCGTTCCTGATCTTCGCGGGTTCGGCGATACGGAAAAACCCGATACCGTTCCGGAAGTGGCGACCTATGCCGAAGACCTGAAGGCACTCGCCGATCATCTCGGCATCGACCGTTTCGGGGTCGCCACGCATGATGTCGGCGCCGGCGTAATGCAGGTTTTCGCGCGGCAATGGCCGGAACGGCTCACCGGCCTTTTCCTCTTCAACGCAGCGCATCCCGGGGTCGGAAAGCGATGGGCCGAGGCCGACCATCTGAAGGAAATCTGGTATCAGTCCTTCCATCAGCAGGAATTCGCCGCGACCCTGGTCGGTGCCAGCCGCGACAGTTGCCGAACCTATTTTCGGCACTTCCTGTCGCATTGGGCTTACGACGACCATGCTTACGACGACGATCTCGAAGCCTGGGTCGACAATTTCATGAAACCCGGCAATCTGACGGGCGGCTTCGACTGGTACCGTGCCACGAACGAGTCTCGGCTCGCATCGATCCGCGGCACCGTGCCCGCCATGGATAAAATCACGGTCCCGACCAGTGTCCTATGGGGGGCACATGACCCCGTGCTGAAAGCCGAATGGCGCGACAATTTAGGGGATTATTTCACGGACATCCAAATTGATGTCGCGGAAAATGCCGGTCACTTCGTGCATTATGAAGTGCCTGAACTCGCGAACAACGCCATCGAAACGTTCTTCAAATCGCGGTCCAAGACTTAGCACCATCAGCACTATGCCAGCATGGCCTCGATGAGCCTCTGAACGGACAGAGCTTCCCCAAAACCCGGCATCGTATGCGCCGCGCCGGAGAAAGCCGCCGCCGCATTGTCCAACTGCAAGCGATAGCCAAGTTCCCGTGGATCCCCGATATCAGTCATTGCTTCCTGCCAGACCCCGCCATCGCTCACCCGCAATTGGTTCCAATCGTATATCCGGCAGGATTGCCGGCTGCCCCAAACCGTATACTCGACCCGGTCCGGCCCAACGCCACCGATACTGCCCGCAACCGAAATCGGCACGCCGCGACAATCGAGTTCCGCGTGCAGATGCGTTTCAGCACCGTCGCCCTTCGGATACCGGGCCGCGTGATGGACCAGGTCCGCCGCGCCGAACAAACGCTCGCTCAAATAAACCCAGTGAGAGAGCACTTCGCGGGTAAATCCGCCTTGTGCCCGGCGCGCCAGCCAACCCGCTGCGTCCATTTGCCAGTCGCGCGGCCAGGTCGAAAAATGCAGCCTTACGTCCACACCGGAAACTTCGCCGATCGTGCCGTCCTGAAGCTGTCGTTCTACCAAACCGACCGCGTGCGCCGAAGCGAGGGAAAAATTGACGATGCAGCAACTGTCCGATGTCTCGGCCTGCGCCGCCAAATCCTCGCTCTCCGCGATATCGACGCCCAGCGGTTTCTCGCAATAAACCGCTTTGCCTTTCGCCATCGCGGACAGAGCATGCTGCCGGTGCGTTGCGGGCGGGCTGGCGATGTAGACAACTTCTACCGCCGAGTCTTCGATTAGGGCTTCGGCACTCGCGGCGATAGCAACATTCGGATATGCGCCCTTTGTCTCCGCACAGGCCTGCTCACTAGGATCCCAGACCGAAAAAACTTCGAACCGGTCATGCGCCGCCATGTTCCCCAGCATGCGTTGTCCCATTACGCCAAGACCAATTACCGCCACGTTGTGCGTCATGCCCGATCCTCTCAAAAAATTGCAGCCACCATGGAGTCAGCAGCCTTTAACGTTCGGCTGAACGCTGTCACAATTGTCTTAGATAACCTTTTCTCTAAGGCAATGAATATCAGAAATCAGGAGTAATCGCCTTGCCCGCCCCAAATCACCCCGTCGAACTGACAGCGCCCGACATTTCCGCCTACAAGGCCGGCAATATGGGGGTCGATTACGTCACCACTATGGATAGCGGCAAGCCGGGCCCGCATGTAATGATCAACGCCGTCACCCACGGTAACGAAATTTGCGGCGCGATCGCGCTTGATCACCTTTTTCGTCACGGCATCGAACCAAGCCGGGGCCGCCTGACATTTGCCTTCGTGAACCATGCCGCCTTCCATCGCTTCGACCCGAAAGTGCCGCGCGTATCGCGGCTGGTCGACGAAGACATCAATCGAGTTTGGGTTGAAGAGCGTTTGGACAGCGATGAAGACAGCGTCGAGTTACGCCGCGCGCGGGAACTCCGCCCCATCTACGACACGGTCGACCATCTACTCGACATCCATTCCATGGGAACCTTGTCGCCGGCCTTGATGCTCTGCAACGGTCTCGACAAGGAAGTGAAGATCGCACAGGCGATCGGTTATCCCGGCCATATCGTTTGCGGTTCAGGCCATATCCAAGGCAAACGGTTGATCGAATACACGCCCTTCAACGACTCCACAAACCAGAAAACGGCGCTGCTCGTCGAGTGCGGCCAGCATTGGGCAAAGCAAACCGGACCGATCGCCCTGGATACGGCGCTCCATTTCCTTCGGGCCGTCGATTTTATAGATCGGGACTTTTTCGAAACGCATGTCGTCGACGCCGACCCCGCGCCGCAGCGCGTCCTGGAAGTTACCGGTGGCGTGATCACCGAAACAGATGAATTTCGGTTCGTAGACGACTTCGTCGGCATAGAACAATTTGTAAAAGCGGGGACAGTCATTGCTATTGACGGCGGCAAGGAAATCACGACCCCCCATGATGACTGCATCCTTGTGATGCCAAACCCACACGCGCGGAAAGGTATGCGGGTATTGCGGTTCGCCCGCGACGTAACCCCATCATGAGTAATCACGACGATGCCAGAGCGATGGCGATGGAAATGGCGCAAGCGCTTGCCTTGCTCCGTGCCGGACACACGCTCTATTCGGATATCTTGAGTGCCGTCAAGGAAACCGTCGATTCGGACGGCGAGGCCGATATCCCCGTTCTGGTCCAACGCCTCAACGAAGCGCTAACCGCCTACGCCCCGAGAGGCGCTGAAACCCGCACGTTGCTGTCAAAATACGAGTGAGATGCTCTATTTTCAGAAAGTCAGATCAGATTCAAGCGGTTGCTGGAACGCTGAAAGCGATTCCAACAAACCACGTTCTGGTCAATAAGTCGCGCGGCCACCTGAAATATCGAACACCGCGCCGGTCGAAAACGCACATTCATCGGACGCCAGCCACGCCACCATCTTGGCGACTTCTTCCACCGCAACGAAGCGCCCCATCGGAATTTTAGAAAGCATGTAGTCGATATGCTCTTGGCTCATCTGGTCAAAAATCCGCGTCCGCGCTGCGGCCGGCGTCACGCAATTCACCCGCACACCGGTATCCGCAAGCTCCTTGCCAAGAGACTTCGTCAACGCAATCACGCCCGCCTTTGCCGCACTGTACGCTGAGGCGTTCGGATTGCCTTCCTTGCCAGCGATCGAGGCAATATTGACGATGCGGCCATAATCCTGCGCAATCATCACCGGCGCCACGGCATTACAGCAGTAAAAAACGCCGTTGAGATCGATATCCATAACCCGGCGCCATTCATCGTGTGGATATTCCCACACCGTCGCGTTTGCACCAGCAATACCGGCATTGTTCACCAGAATTTCGATCCCGCCCACTTGCGTCTTAGACTCAGCCACAGCGGCTGCAACCGACTCGGGATTTGTCACGTCAACTTCAACGCTTCTCGCCCCAGCGCCCAAATTCGCCGCGGCCTCTTCCATGAGAGCCTTGTCGCGATCCCACAAGGCGACTTGCGCACCGCGCGAGAGGAGCGTCGTTGCAATGGCATATCCGATACCTTGAGCGCCACCGGTAACAGCGGCTCGACGGCCGGCTAAACTAGATTCCATGTCCACCCTATTTAATACGCTGCAGCTCGCCCGTAATCGACTTGACTTCCTCGCCTTCCAAGAAGCGCTTGAAGTCCAAGGTCATGCCGTTGGCCGTTAAGGTCCGATTGTAGACCTGCATATCGTAGCTGCCATCGCCCGTAACGATCAGGGCGTAAACGGAGAGCGTATCGCCCCGAATTCGGGACCATACATATGGATCCCCCTTCATCGGATCATTCGGCGTCCGATTGCCAAAGACGTCTTGCCGCATCGCCGATTGATAAATGCCTTCCCGTTTGGTGCGCCGAAAGTCGATCGTGTAGGACTTTCGTGTCGCTTTGCCGCCTTTTTGGAACGTCACTGTCGTCCAAGAGATATTAAAACCGCGCCGAACTTCCTTTATTTCGACGTTAATATCCCGCTTCTTCAGTTTGTCCGCGCTCGCCGAGATGCTACGGCCGGCAAATTCGCCGTAGAAATCTTCAATCGACCGGTCTGCGGCCATAACACCAGCAGCCCAAATCAGGGTTAAGCCAAAGAGAACGGCTTGCGCGAACTTCATCATTTTCCAATCCGATTACATTTTGACATTATCGTCCTTTTCGCCCGCTGCCACTTTGATGCAGCGCAATGTTAACTGCCCGCGCCAAACACTTTTTGCAACAAAGCCGTCGACCGCTTCACGGGGTTTTCACGGATAGCGGCTTCTTCTCGCCCAAGATATAGAAAAAGTGCGTCAAGCGAACGATCCAAAACGTGTTTCGTGAGATCAGCTTTCACATCCGGCACAAACGGTACCGACTTATACTGCCCCATCATCGTATCATAAGCCTTAATTGCCCCTACATCAGACAAAGTTGAATCGACGACCGGCCGCATGCTGTCGGCAAGCGGCCCGGACATTTTGCCGCGAAAATACTGTGTCGCCGCATCATTGGGGCCGTCGTAGATGCGTTTCGCATCATCGAGAGACATGTCCGATATCGCCTGCCAAAACACTTCCTTCGCCTTGGGTGTCGCAGCTTCCGCCGCACGATTGAGGCGCAGTTCAAGATCGTCCGCCAACCCTGACGCGCCAACCGTTCGTAAGGTCGATTGCACCTTGGCCAAGGTTTCCGGAAGCGGAATATGAATTTCGGAATTGCCGTTGAAGCCGTTTTCTTGTCCGACCGTACTGACGACACGTTCGGTCCCTACTTTCAACGCTTCCTTCAGCCCCTTCGCAATTTCGTCCACCGCCAGCGAAGAGGCACCCGAGGACGTGCCGCCCGGCGCTGATTTCGTGGCATTATCGAGTAAACTCTTGCCTTTTTCGAGCCAGCTCTGTGACGCTGCTGGTGCCGCAGCAACGGCCAGTGCCGCGAGCCCAATCGCTGCAATCTTTGTTATGTTTGTCATCATCTATCTATCCTTGCGTTATGCACAAAACTCTGCCGGTAGAATCGACTTCCTGCTTTTATATATTGCCCATTCAAACGTTCCCGCAAGGTACGTAGAAACCACAATCGCCGCTTTACAAAGCGCAAACGAAGCAGCACCCTGATCACGAGAATACAACATAACGCTTTGACAACTATTCAGTTTTTTTTACCACAAAAGCCAGCGCATAATCTTCAATCTAGGTAACCTGCATGCAGTTTTGCGACATTTGGACAGACTGTTTTATCGATCCGAAACAATGGGTCCAGAACGAAGAAGACTGCTGTTATCCCGTACACGATCAAATGACCGGTGGGTTTCGCAAAAATCAGATAACGCGGAACAAAAGCGAATGACAGAACAAAAAGAGGCACCGCCGGGCGCTGCCTCGTTGGGGCCAACGACTTTATCAGCGGGTGTTTTATCCATCGTTCTGATGGGCGACGCCTTGATTTACGTCGTACTCCCCATCAACGCCGGAACATTTGGTATCAGCCTCGTCTGGGTCGGCATTCTGCTATCGGCGAACCGGTTCGTTCGGATTGTTACCTATGGCGCGATCGCCCACGCGACGACCACTTACGGCATCCGGCTCGCAACGATCGCCGCCTGTATCGGTGGTGCGACCTCGACAGTCATGTATTGGATGTTCGAAGGTGGTTGGCCCTTGCTGGCAGCACGCCTTTTGTGGGGTGTTTCATTCGCCGCATTGACACTGACGACGCTCTCCTACGCGATCGCGGACCGCCAGCGCGCGGGAACCAGGGTCGGACTAAGCCGGGCCATTCAGCAATTCGGTTCCGTCCTCGCCCTCACCGCCGGTGCCTGGTTGGCGGGACAAATTGGCCCAAAAGCCGCATTTCTCTTTCTTGGCCTTGCGTCCTTCATCGCTCTTCCTCTGGCACTCGCGTTACCGCGCGAAGCAGCCAATGCCCCCCGTGCAAAGACCCAATGGCTGCCGAGCCCACACCTGCTTGACCTGCTTTTCTTTGCCGTTGGTTTCGCTGTAGATGGCGTCTTCGCCATGACAATTACGATAATACTGGCCGACATTGTGTCTCTTGAAGCGGCGATGCTCGGGGGCGGCATCGTATTGTCCTTACGCCGCATCGGCGACGCCGTTGTGGCGCCGCTCGGCGGCATGCTGGGAGACCATTTCGGTACGGAAAAAACCTTGTTCATCTCAACCTTGCTCGTTGCCATTGGCCTCGCAGGAATTGCATTGGGGCATGTCTATCTTGGTGCCGGGTTCGTTATTGCGGGTCGCGCCGCCATTGCCGCCTTGGGCCCGGCTACCGTCGCCACTCGAAATCCACCAGATCAGGTCATGCACCGGATGGCGACGATGCAAACATGGCGAGATTTTGGCGCTGCAATGGGGCCACTGCTTTCGGGTTTCTTCTTAAACTCTATAGAAATCCCGATCATTTACAGCGCGCTCGTCGTGTTGATTGCCGCCGCACTGCTATCGCAACTATTCCGTCGCGGCAGAATATAGCGATTGGCTTTTCTCTGGCGGCGGCCCCGACTCTGTGCAAAAAAGCGCACTTAATCACGAATTCAAGGAGATACACTCATGTCGATAAAACGCGCACTCCAATTCGCGACAGCCGCCGGAATGTTTTTGTTCGTAGCGGCGTGCTCTCCCGAAGTTGGTAGTAAAGAATGGTGCGAAGACATGAAGGCCAAACCCAAGGGTGATTGGACCGCAAGCGAAGCTACAGACTTTACAAAGAGCTGTATTTTGTAGGTATAGCCTGCATCGTTTCGGAATTACAGGGCAATGGTCGTCGACACGAGTAACCTTCATCACGCGGTCTGTTTCCACGTCCCTGATGATCGACATGCCGACTACCTTGACGCCAGTGCCCGGCAAACCCTGCCGGCCTGGCGTGCCCTGGCGGCGGACGGCATTATCGAAAGCCGTACCGTCTTTGAAACTTTCGCAAACGTCCAAAACGACGACTTGCCCGCGTGGCAGTTTCTGGCCCTTACAAGACTCGGTGCGCGAATCGACGCCGCCGCGTTCTCGGCTGCAATCGAAAGCGTGCAACCGGAACCGCTTGCCTCAATTCGGCGCGCGGAATTCCTCAAACCAACGGCCAACGCCTATTATCCCGGTCCGGAATCAACAGCGGCAGTTTATAGCCTTGAATATATCCGCGTATTCAACGGCCACCTCGACGAATACCAGTACATGATGGAAGCGCGAACCGGACCCGCGGTTGGCGCGCTTGTCGATGATGGGTACGCGCACTGCTTTCTCACCTTTGACACTGTAAACGTCATCGAGAGTAACAACAGTATCCCTAACTGGACGGCAATTCACGTACTCGGATTGGATTCGACGACCCGCTGGGATACGTTTCCGCAAGCCTTGGACCCGCACCTGCGTGCGATCGATCCCAAATTCGGGTTTGACGAAGTTTTTGGCCCCCTGCCGAAAATTCGCGCGATGGAAAGACAGGTCTACGCCCATCGGGTCGAACCGCTCTCAATCGGTTACTGACACTGGCTTCCCTTCGCGGCAATCCGTGCTAACGTTGACCGATAGCGTTGTGGGAGGAGTAAAAGCATGAGCGAAGCCGAAACGATATTTGACGTCACTGATGGTGTTGGTCTGTTCACTATGAACCGGCCTGCCAAGATGAACGCGATCAGTCAAAACATGTTCGAACAAGATTTTCCGGACATGCTCGATCGCGTGGAGAGTGACGCCTCGATCCGTTCGTTGATCCTCACCGGCGCTGGCGGAAATTTTTGTTCCGGCGCCGATGTTGGCCGCATGGGGGGGAACAACCCTCGTCCTGCGGAAGAGCGAAAAGAAGGCCTGCGGCAGACCTTGAAATGGATTTACCGTCTCGGCAATCTTGATCGCCCCACGATAGCGGCGGTAGATGGCATTGCCTTTGGTGGTGGGTTCAGCCTCGCGCTCACGGCCGACATCGTTCTGGCGACACCGCGCGCGCGCTTCAGCCTCGTATTCGGCCGGATTGGGCTCATTCCGGACATGGGCGTAACTTACTTCCTCACCCGGGTCATCGGACCCAAGAAGATGAAGGAATTGGCCTATACGGCGCGGTCGATTTCCGCTCAAGAAGCACTTGAAATGGGTATCGTCAACGCGATCTACGAGCCGGAAGAATTGCTCCCCGCCGCTCGCGAGATGGCAACGCGCTTCACGGCCGGATCACAAGTCGCGATGGCACAGGCGAAACAGCTTATCGACCGCTCCTTGAACAGCACTCAGGAAGAAATGCTGGAAGCCGAAGTCGAGGCGCAGCCGCTTTGCCGGGAAACCGATTTCCACGCAGAAGCGGTTCGGCGTTTCGCAAACAAGGAGGCGCGCCTTTATGACTGGGATTCGATGGCACGCAAGGCTGAGGCAGCGGAATGAGCCAAGGCGGCGTCCCAATCGATGCCGCACTCGCGGAAGCAAAAGCTGCACATGAAACGGGCAACCTGAGAAAGGCCGCCCGGCTATACAAAAGAATCCTGAACAGAGACCCACAATACGCCCCTGCGCTAAATTTTTATGGCATTCTTGCCAGCCAGCGCGGGGACAATGTCTCTGCCATCAAACGGATCGCGCAAGCCATCGCCAATGACGGCGGCACCCTCGATTATCACATCAATCTTGCCGTCGTGCACGAGGCGTCGGGAAGCGATAGTGATGCCTTTGACTGCTATGTTGCCGCCCTTGCCATAGACCCACGCAACCAGGACATTTTGGGACGGCTCTCCTCTATCGCGCAGAGTACCGGCCGCTATGAGGACTTTGTCGCGACGTTGACGGGGCTGTGCGACGCCATACCGGATTACGCCGAAGCCTTCTATCTCCGCGGCCTGTCCTTAAACATATTACGCAGGTTGGACGAAGCGGCGGACTCGCTTCGCAAGGCCATCTCGCTGGCCCCCGGATTCACCCTCGGCCATGCGAACCTGGCGAGCGTCCTGATGGACTCCGGAAAACCTGCCGAAGCGTTGGCCGCTTGCAACGATTGCCTCTTGCTCGACCCCGCCGAAACCTTTGCCCTGGCGACTAAATCAATCGTTCTGGCGGAGCAAGGGAACCACGAAGCGCTGCGGCCACTCATCGATTTCGAAACGCTTCTCGACACAAGAATGCTTGAACCGCCGCCCGGCTATGACAGCATTAGCAGTTTTAATGTCGCGCTAAGGGACGCCGTCTTGGCACACCCGACCTTGCGTCTCGATCCCAATCATCGCTCCTGTCACTTTGCTGATCAGACCGATGATTTATTCCTTGATGACAAGGAGCCCTTTGTCGCATTCGAGGCGATGATCCGAAGTGCTATGCAGGATTACCGGCGAAAACTAAGCCGAAACGCGGCACACCCTTTCCTCGCAAATCCCCTACCGAAGACGGCACTTGTCAGTTGGGCGACCGTGATGCGCTCGCAAGGACATCAATCGGCGCACATCCATCCAACGTCTTGGCTTAGCGGCGTCTATTACGTGAGCGTACCCGACCTGGTTCACCGCGGCGACAATGCCCACAAAGGTTGGATCGAGTTCGGCCGGCCACCCGAACATTATCCCATAACCGTCGAACCGGACGTTACGTTCCTGGAGCCGGTGGAGGGCAAATTGATCTTGTTTCCGTCCTACCTCTACCACCGGACGGTGCCTTACGAAGACGATGCGATGCGCATCAGTATCGCCTTCGACTTCGACACGACGCTGGCCAGCTAACGGACTAATAATCGACGGGGGTCGTATAATCGGCGTCGTCGTGCAGCGCCCAGTACATGTCCGTCAGACGCTTGGTGACCGGACCGCGATTGCCGGTGCCGATGACCTGGTCGTCAATCTTGCGGATTGGCATGATCCCACCCGCCGTCGATGTCATAAAGACCTCGTCCGCGGCCCGAAGTTCGTCCGCTTTGATCTTGCCCAACTCCGCCTTGATATTGGTCTGCTGCGCCAACTCTATGACCGTGCGCCTCGTAATGCCTTCCAGCACGCCATCGTCCGGCGAGACCAGCCGTCCGCCATGCAGCGCAAAAATGTTCCAACCGCGCCCTTCGGTTACATTGCCATCCCGGTCAAGCAGCACCGCATGTTCGCAACCCCGATCATAGGCCTCGAGCAGTGCATTTGAGAAATCCACCCGGGCAAAGTTCTTCACCGTCGGGTCAATGGCCTCGGGCGGCGTGCGCAAAACGGAACTGACCATGATATCGATACCGTCTTCCATACGGTCTTCCGGAATGACGCCGTAATAGGGCACGGCCCAGGCCATGAAGCGGTTCTCGCAACTCCGCAAATCCTTCAGCCCGTCCATTGCGGCGCCCCGGGTCGCGACGGCGTAAACCATCGACTCGCGCAGGCCCGAGCGGCGAACACATTCCATAAGAACGTCACGGACACCACCGCGATCGTGTGGCAAACTGCCGAAGCGCCGCTTCGAAATCGACCGTTCCCAACGGTCGAGATGATCGTCCATGCGAAAGAAACTGCCCTTGTGCACATGCAGCGCATCGTAGGTCATGTCCGACAGCAGGAAGCCAAGATCCGCGACCGGCAGCCGCATCTCCTCCTTCGCGCAATATTCACCGTCGATATAGCCGACGCCGTTTGGAAATTGTTCTGCTGCCTCTGTCATCGAACCGCCTCCTATTTCTTGCCTCACACGCGATGATCGCTCAATCAGATCAGGATGACACCGGATGGCGACCCGATGCAACTTGGATCGACGTGCGATAGATGCTTGAATTGACGGGTACGAACATGTCGGAGAGAGACCTATGCCCACGCTGACCGTCGAACCGCTGCATGATGACTTTGGCGCCCGCATTACCGGTGCCGATCTGAAAGCAGGGTTACCCGAAGATTTAGTTGAGGAAATCCGGGTCGCGATCGATGAATATTCTTTCGTCTATTTTCCTGACCAACCCCTGGACGATGAACAACAACTCGCCTTCACCCGCGCATTGGGGGAGCCCGAACCCAATCACGTCAAGCTGGGTCAGGAAGGTATCATCGAATATTTCGGCACGATCGGAAACGTACAGCCGGACGGCAGTAAGATCGGCAATGATCACAAGAAAACCAAATTCCAAACCGGCAACAATATGTGGCACTCCGATTCATCCTTTCGCGAGGTCCCGTCTTTCGTATCTATTATGCGCGCATATGAAGTACCGGACGAAGGCGGCTGCACAGAATTTGTCAGTCAGAGGGCGGCATATAACCGGCTCTCAAAAGACGAAAAAGCAAAGGTAGATCCCCTAGTCGCCATCCACGATTATGTCTTTTCACGCAGTAAAGTGAGCGAAGACGCCGTCACACCGTCCCATGCCGCATCCCTGCCGCCGATTGAGCAAAAACTGGTCCGGAAGAATCCAAGAACCGGCAAAAAAAATTACTATGTCGGCTCGCATGCGAAACAAATCGATGGCTGGAGTCTCGAAGAAAGCCGACCGTTGCTTGACGATCTGCTCGAACGAGCCACCAAATCCGAATATGTCTATTCGCACGCGTGGCAGCCCGGCGACTTTGTGATTTGGGATAATCGATGCCTGCTGCACCGCGGCAGCGGCTACGATGCGGACAAATATCGGCGGCGCATGCGCCAGACGCGCGTGCAAGGTACCGGCCCCACTTTAGAAGAATAGGGCCGGGCTGTTTCCAGCGCGCACCAAATCAATTAAGCTTCAACGAAGAGTAGCAACAGATATTTGAGAGGGCTCGATCGTGAGCGACGCAGCAATTTTGGAAGACAGGGCAACTGAAACGGTGGACGCACAGGTTCGCTATATCAATGCGGAATGGCGAAATAAAGAAGAGTCCCCCCGGATTGGTTCCAAAGAATCGCGGCGCGCCAACACCTCGTTTCAAGAGGTCAAAGTTCATAACGCGCGGCCTCGGCTTGCGGCAGGCGACATAGATCTCGATAGAAACGGTTTTTTCCTGTCTAAGAACCACGCAACGGTCGCGGACTTCCGCAACGATGAAGAGGTTGCGGAGAAATATCACCCACAAATGCGGGATTTTGTTAAACGGGTTACCGGTGCAAATCAGGCCTTCGTATACAATCATCTTGTGCGCACGGAAAAACCGATCGACTTCAACGACGGTTACGCACGTTTCGTCCATTGCGATTACAATATGGGCCGTCTTGAGGAGATGTCCCACGATCTGTTGGCGAAACATGGTGTAACACCGCAGGACAACTGGACATTCGCTTGGTTCAATACTTGGCAGCCCTTCGACAATCCGGCCCACCATAACCCGCTTGCCGTTATCGATTGGGAGTCACTGCCGCCGCAGGACGTCATCGACTATTACTACACGGGCCGCGGACGTGACAGCAAAGTTGCGGCGCCGGTTTACAATCCGGACCATCGCTGGTGCTATTTTCCCAGCATGGCAACCGACGAAGTACTGATTATCAAGCAGCTCGATGGGCGCCCGAACCGCGCGTATTACTGCCCGCACACCTCGTTTGATAATAAGTCGGTAGCGCAGGACATCCCGCCACGCCGCAGCATTGAAACGCGCCTGCTCGCGGTATTCGAGAACGACGCCTAAACGAAAGGCCTATTTCTTTTTCGCTTTCGCCCAACTGTCGCGCAACGCGACGGTGCGGTTGAACACAGGCGCGTCAATTGACGTGTCCGGGTCCGCGCAGAAATAACCCTGACGTTCGAACTGAACGGTATCGCCTGCTGCGGCATCCGCCAGCACAGGTTCCAGGTAAGCGTTCAATGCGGTAAGCGACTCCGGGTTCAGATCATCGAGAAAATTGCCGTTCGCGCCGGGTTCTTCTTCCTTGAATAGATGATCGTAGAGCCGAACCTCAGCCGGCACGCCTTCCGTCGCCGAAACCCAGTGCAGCGTCGCCTTCACCTTGCGGCCATCCGGCGAGTTACCGCCCTTGGTCTCCGGATCATAGGTGCAGCGGAGCTCAGTCACCTTACCAGCCGCGTCCTTGATGATCTCCTGACAGGTCACGAAGTAGGCATAGCGCAAGCGAACCTCTCGCCCCGGTGACAATCGAAAGAATTTACGCGGCGGCTCTTCCATGAAATCTTCTTGCTCAACATACAGTTCGCGCGTGAAAGGAACCTGTCGCGTTCCCGCATCCGGGTCCTGAGGATGATTTTGCGCCTCGATCATCTCAACCTTGCCTTCGGGAAAATTCTCGATGACGACCTTCAGCGGACGCAGCACGCCCATACGGCGCGGCGCGGACTTGTTCAGCAGATCGCGGGTGCAGTGATCGAGCAGCGCCATATCGACGGTGCTGTTACTCTTGGTCACACCGATAAGACCCGCAAAATCGCGGATCGCAGCTGCGGGGATGCCACGCCGCCGCAAGCCGGAAAGAGTTGGCATGCGCGGATCGTCCCAGCCCTTTACATGACCCTCAGTGACCAATTGCATCAGCAACCGTTTCGACAAGACGGTGTACGTTAAGTTAAGGCGCGAAAACTCATACTGACGCGGTGTTGCGTCAACCGGCAGATTTTCGATCAACCAATCATAAAGTGGGCGGTGATCGGCGAATTCCAACGTACAAAGCGAATGGGTTACGCCCTCGATCGAATCCGACTGGCCATGCGCAAAATCGTAGGTTGGGTAGATGTGCCACGCATCGCCGGTTCGCGGGTGGTCCGCATTTAAGATGCGGTACAATACAGGGTCGCGCAGATTGATGTTGCCCGACGCCATGTCGATCTTCGCGCGCAAAACCCTTGCTCCGTCCTCGAATTCCCCCGAGCTCATGCGGCGGAACAGATCGAGATTTTCCTCGGCCGTCCGGTCGCGGAAGGGGCTCGGCTTGCCGGGTTCCGTCAGCGTACCGCGATATTCGCGCATTTCCTCTGCCGACAAATCGTCGACATAGGCCTTACCTTCCGTAATCAAATGTTCCGCCCAGGCGCAGAGCTGCTCGAAATTATCCGACGCGTAATAGAGATGCTCGCCCCAATCGAAACCAAGCCAGCGCACATCTTCCTGAATCGAGTCGATATATTCGAGCTCTTCCTTGACCGGATTGGTGTCGTCGAACCGCAAATGGCAACGCCCGCCAAAATCCGACGCGACGCCAAAATTCAGGCACATCGATTTCGCATGCCCAATATGCAGATACCCGTTCGGCTCCGGTGGGAAACGTGTCACGATCGTTGCATGCCGGCCGGCATCCACGTCTTCGCGGATCACGTCGCGAATAAAATCCGACGCGTTCTCTGTACTATCGACGTCTGTCTCGCTCATGCTAACCGCTCATTTTGCCCAATTAGGGGCGTGTCTGCCAGAAAAGCGCAGCAGAGCCAAGCTTTGTCAAAAAAGGCCCGCTTGGATTTGGACAAGATACCTCTCATATTCTAGGTTGCCGCCAACTGAATTTCGGTTTGACAGCCCTTTGGCTGCTGCGACCCAATATCACGATTTGTCTGGAGAATTGGACACATAATGAAAGAAATTGCCTTTGAAGGCCGCGTCCTATTCCTATCGCAGGACCCCGATATGGTTTCGCGACAGTTGACCGGCACTGATGTCGAATTGAGCGAAGCCGCTCCGCTCCGGGAGGACATCTCGACGGACGAGATCACGCCGATCCCGGTTCTGGTCCACTATGATCGCGAGCTCGGCCGCTATGCCCATGTCGGCTTCGAAACCGGCGGCAAGCAGCCGATTGGTACGGATGGACTCTTGAACGGCGGCTTCTCGGTGATTGTCGGCGGCAAACGCTACGGCAAGGGGTCGTCGCGGGAGCATAGCCCGCAGGCAGAGCTCTATTCCGGCGTAAAATTGATCGTCGCCGAAAGTTTCGAGCGGCTGTACCGGCAAAATTGCGACAATCTTGGCCTTTTTACGTCGACCGACTTCGGATTGATCGACCGCATACGCGCTGGCGAAAACATCCCGGTCGACGACCTTGTCGCCGGTCGCGAGCCGCTCGCGGCGAAGATCTTGCGCGCCGGCGGGCTGCTGGGCTTTGGACGCGCGATTTCCAAGGGCATTCGCCCTGCCCTATCCGACCCGGATGCGTTGGAGGGCCCCAAAACCCTGGCGGAAAAAATCGTCGCGCGGCATGCGGTTGTTGCCGACGAGCTCGATTGGGACCTGCAGCCCGGAACGGCCGGCTTTGTCCAGCCTGATTGGCGGTATTTTCACGATATTTTCTCCGCGCAATGCGCCCATATGCTGCACGAATTCTATGGACCTGATCTCGACCTCCACAATCCGGATCGGATCGTCTCCTTCGAGGATCACTATTCCTATGCGCATCGCCCCGAGGTGAACGCAAAAACTGACCGGATGCCCGATATCCGACGGATGTCCGAAGGACACCGGGCCTTCTGGCAAAAGTACAATCTGCGCGACCATGGCTACCTGGATGGTGAGGAAGGCTCGGAGGGCATCTCGCACGCCATTATGACCGAATATTACGCCCTGCCGGGTCAGCTTCTTGCAGGGACGGACTCGCACACGCCACATAACGGCGCGCTGGGCTGCCTGTCCTATGGTGTTGGCAGCACCGACATGTCGAATGCCTTGATGACCGGATTGAACCGTATCTCTATGCCGGAAACTGTCAGAGTTGAGCTAAAGGGCAACATTCCCGCTGGCGTGATGGCCAAGGACATCGTTCTCCATGTGCTCGCAGACCCGTTCACCAAGGGTGGCGGCGGTATTGGACGGGTCTATGAATTCGGGGGGCCCGCCGCGGCGCAACTGCCGATCGACGAACGAACGACCCTCACCAACATGACAGCGGAAATGGGCGGGCTGACCGGTATCTTTGCGCCGGACGAACAGACCGTGCGCTTCCTGAAGGAACGGCGCGACATCGATTTCACCATCGAATCCTGGATGAAAAGCGACGAGGGCGCCACCTACGCCCACACCATCGAGATCGATTGCAGCACGCTGTCGCCGATGCTGGCAGCGCCCGGCGACCCGGGAAATGGCGTTCAGGTCAGCGACTTGGAGGTGCCCGTTGCAGTGAATATTGCCTATGGCGGGTCTTGCACGGCCGGCAAACGGGTCGACTTCGACGGTTATCACGAAGTATTGCGCTGGGCGGCGGACCGAGGATTGAAGTCCGCAGATGGCGTCAAATTATACCTGCAATTCGGCACAACCGCCGTGCGGGATTATTGCCGTGAGAAAGGATACATCGACGCCTTCGAACAGGTCGGCGCGGAAATCCTGCAGCCCGCCTGCGGCGCCTGCGCGGGCTGCGGCCCGGGCCTGTCGCTCGACACGGAAACAGTCACGGTCAGCGCGATCAACCGCAATTTCCCCGGCCGATCCGGCCCCGGCAAAGTCTGGCTCGCCAGCCCTGCGACAGTCGCAGCCAGCGCCATCGCTGGAGAAATCGTGTCATTCGAGGAGTTGAAACGGCGGCATGCATAGCGAGGCGCCGCACTAATTTCTGTAGGGGGAACTGCTATGGAGACAGTGCAATACAAGATCGTGGAGGGTTGTGCGCATATCCGCTTGACCAATGGTGTTGCGAACCTCCTGACAACCGATGTCCTCGAACAGCTTTGCGCAGCGGTCGACCGGGCGGAAGCGAACGGAAGCGGCATTCTGCTATGTGGCGGCGAGAAATTCTTTTCCAATGGTGTCGATCTCGAATGGGCGCTTGCCCAGTCGCAAGCCGAGATGCGGGGTCTGTTTTTAACACTGGGCAACTGCCTGCTGCGCATTCTGGAATTTCCTCGACCGGTCGTCGGCGCTATTCGAGGCCATGCGGCCGGCGGGGCGTGCGCACTGTTTCTCGCTTGTGACTACCGTTATGGCGCAACCGGAAGGGTCCTGATCGGGAAAC
>JAJFJB010000035.1 GCA_021774435.1 Alphaproteobacteria bacterium | reverse complement strand
TCCATTCATCATTCACGTCTTCAATCAGACGAGGCAGTACCCGCAACACTACGTTGCCCCGCGCATCCACCCGGATATTAGCGCCCACCGCATCAAGCGCATCAATCGTTTCCGTCTTCCGTAATTCCCAAGGCCGCGCGACAAAGGAATAGGGCTTCGATGTCAAAGCGCCGACGGGGCATAAATCGATGACATTTCCCGACAGTTCGGACGACACCGCTTTACCCAAGGTCGTTATCTCAGCATTTTCGCCGCGGTTGACCATGCCCATATCTTCGACGCCGCCAACTTCCGTTGAAAATCGGACACAGCGCGTACAGTGAATACAGCGGGTCATGATCGTGTTGATCAACGGTCCCATATATTTATCGTCGACAGCCCGTTTATTCTCTGCGAACCGGCTGCCATCGTGGCCGAAAGCCATCGCCTGATCCTGAAGATCGCATTCGCCGCCCTGGTCGCAAATCGGGCAGTCAAGTGGATGGTTGATCAGCAGGAATTCCATGACACCGTGGCGCGCCTTCTGCACCATCGGTGTGTTGGTAGACACCTCCATGCCCTCACCCGCCGGTAAGGCACACGACGCCTGCGGCTTGGGCGGCCCCGGCTTCACTTCTACCAGGCACATCAGGCAATTGCCCGCGATTGACAGTCGCTCGTGGTAACAGAACCGCGGTATTTCGGCACCAGCCAACTCACAAGCCTGCAAAATTGTAAGCCCGTCGGGAACTTCAATTTCTTCACCGTCAATCGTCAGCTTCGGCATACCTCACCCCTACTCCGCCGCCGCGACGGACACGCTCTTGCGACCCACGATCCGATGTTCAATCTCGTCCCGGAAGTGCCGGATCAAGCCCTGTACCGGCCAGGCAGCTCCGTCACCGAGGGCGCAAATCGTATGCCCTTCGATCTGCAACGACACATCAAGCAGCAGATCGATCTCCGCGATCTCGGCCTCACCTTTCGCCATGCGTTCCAGCACCCGCCACATCCAGCCAGTACCCTCCCGGCACGGCGTGCACTGCCCGCAACTTTCATGCTTGTAGAAATACGCCAGTCGCGCGATCGCCTTAATGATATCCGTCGACTTATCCATGACGATAACGCCGGCCGTTCCCAAGCCGGTCTTGTGTTCTTTCAGTGCATCGAAATCCATCAACACATCGTCGCAAATCGACTTTGGCAGCATGGGTGTCGAACTGCCGCCCGGAATGACCGCCAGCAAGTTATCCCAACCGCCACGGACTCCTCCGGCATGCTTTTCAAGTAACTCCTTGAGCGGAATCGACATGGCTTCTTCGACATTGCACGGCTTTTCAACATGGCCCGATATGCAGAAGACTTTTGTACCGACGTTATTCTCACGCCCAAAGCTACTGAACCAATCGGCGCCGCGGCGCAGAATTGTCGGCGAAACGGCAATCGTCTCAACATTGTTGACTGTGGTCGGGCAGCCATACAGACCGGACATTGCGGGGAATGGCGGCTTCAGCCGAGGCTGCCCTTTCTTGCCTTCGAGACTCTCCAGCAAGGCGGTTTCTTCGCCGCAGATATAAGCGCCAGCGCCGCGATGAACATAGACATCAAACGCCCAGCCCGTGCCGCACGCATCAGGCCCTAACAAACCGGCCTCGTAAGCTTCATCGACGGCACGGTCGAGGGCCGCCGCTTCGTTGTAAAATTCACCGCGAACGTAAATGTACGCAGCATGCGCGCCCATTGCGAAGCCGGCCAGGAAGCATCCTTCGACCAGCTTATGCGGGTCATGGCGCATGATATCGCGGTCCTTGCAGGTGCCAGGTTCGCTCTCATCGCCATTGACAACGAGGTAGTGCGGACGATCGCCGATTTCCTTAGGCATGAACGACCATTTGAGCCCGGACGGAAAACCGGCACCACCACGACCGCGCAACCCGGACGATTTCATTTCCTCGACAATCCAGTCGCGGCCTTTTTCGATGAGCGCCTTCGTATTGTCCCAGTCGCCGCGCGCACGAGCACCAGCTAATCCGGGATCATGAAGACCATAAAGGTTCGTGAATATGCGATCCTTGTCTTGCAGCATCAGTCAGCCTTTGCGAATTCAAGATCGTTCAGAACCTGTGGGCCGCCAATCGGCGCAGAAGTTTGCCGGTCAATCTGCGGACCGTGTGGCGGTACTTCACCCGCTTTCAGGGCATCCAGAACCGCCACCATTTGCGGACCCGTCAAATCTTCATACATATCGTCGTTGATTTGGACGATTGGCGCATTGACGCAGGCGCCGAGACATTCGACCTCCCGCATCGTGAACAGCTTATCTTCCGTCGTTTCGCCAAATTCGATGCCGAGATGCTCTCTCGTAGCATTGACGACTGCATCCGAATCGCGCAACCAGCACGGTGTGGTCGTGCAGAATTGCAGCAGATACTTTCCGACCGGTTCAGTGTTGATCATCGTGTAGAAGCTGGCGACCTCGACCACGCGGATACGCGGCATGTCGAGCAATTTCGCAACCGCATCAATGACCCCGTCGGACGCCCAGCCACCGTTTTGCCGTTGACCGATATCGAGCAGTGGTAACACCGCGCTCGCCTGACGGCCTTCGGGATATTTCGCCATATATTTTTTCGCTATTTCAAGCGTTTCCGGCGTGAATTCGAAGCTTTCACTCATCGGTCAATTTCTCCGAACACGACATCCATGGCGCCCAAAATAGCTACCGAATCCGCAAGCATGTGGCCCTTGCACATAAAGTCCATGGCCTGCAGATGCGCAAAGCCGGGTGCGCGGATCTTGCAACGATAAGGTTTGTTCGAGCCATCGGAAACGAGGTAAACGCCGAACTCCCCTTTTGGCGCTTCCACGGCGGTATACGTCTCGCCCGTTGGAACGTGGAACCCTTCAGTGTAAAGTTTGAAGTGGTGGATAAGCGCCTCCATCGAGCGCTTCATTTCGCCACGATCCGGCGGGCCCACCTTACCGTCATCCGTCATAACCGGACCATCCGGCATCTGCTCGATACATTGCCGTATAATCCGAACGCTTTGGCGCATTTCCTCGACACGAATGAGATACCGGTCATAGCAATCGCCGTTCTTGCCGATCGGGATATCAAAGTCCATCTGGTCGTAAACGTCGTAAGGTTGGGATTTACGCAGATCCCATGCGATGCCTGATGCCCGCAACATCGGTCCGGAAAAACCCCACGCCATGGCGTCATCGGCCGAGATAACACCGATATCGACCGTGCGTTGCTTGAAGATGCGATTCTCGTTGAGCAGCGTTTCCATATCAGTGAGGAATTTCGGAAACCCATCCGCCCACGCCAGGATATCATCCATCATGCCGGCGGGAAGGTCCTGATGCACCCCCCCGACGCGGAAATAGGCTGCGTGCAACCGCGCCCCGCAGGCGCCCTCATAAAATTCCATCAGTTTTTCGCGCTCTTCGAACGCCCAAAGCATCGGCGTCATAGCACCAACATCCAAGGCCAGCGCCGGCGCGTTCAAAAGATGATTCAGAATGCGGGATATTTCAGCGAACAGGACACGCACATACTGGCCGCGCGGCGGTGGCGCTATGCCCAGCAGCTTTTCCGCTGCAAGCACGAAGGCATGCTCCTGACACATCGGCGCGACATAATCGAGCCGATCGAAATAAGGCATCGCCTGAAGATAGGTCTTGTATTCGATGAGCTTCTCGGTGCCGCGATGCAGGAGGCCGATATGCGGGTCGATCCGTTCGACGATCTCGCCATCCATCTCCATAACCATGCGAAGCACACCATGCGCTGCCGGATGCTGGGGACCAAAGTTCAGCGTCAGATTCTTGATTTCAGCTTCAGCCGTCATCAGCCCTCTCCCGCCTCCGCCTTTTCGTCGCCCGGCAATTGCCGCGTCATGCCTTCCCAGGGGCTCATGAAGTCGAACGACCGAAAGGCCTGGGTCAGCTTTACAGGCTCGTAAACGACGCGTTTCTGTTCATCGTCGTATCGCACTTCGACGTATCCCGTCAGCGGGAAGTCTTTTCGCAGCGGATGCCCTTCAAAGCCGTAATCCGTCAGCAACCGTCGCAGATCAGGGTGCTCAGAAAAGAATACGCCGTACATGTCCCAGCACTCCCGCTCAAACCAGGCGGCCGTCGGAAACGCCGATGCTACCGAGGGAACAGGCGAGTCCTCGTCCGTGCGGATTTTGATACGGACCCGCTGATTATGTTTGTAGCTCAGAAGATTGTAATTCACTTCGAAGCGCTGTTCGTGCTCGGGGTAATCGACACCGCAGACATCCATTAAGCTTTTGAACAGGCAACTCGCATCATCTCGGAGAAATTTCACGACGCGGAGGATGTCGCTTGGCGTCACTTCAACATTCAATTCGCCATTGGCGGTATGGCTATCGAGAACCACCGCGCCTAATTGCGCGGCGATGTGCGCTCCCAATTCTTCGAGCGCGTCTAGGCTGGCGTCGTCCATCAAATATCCTGTTTTCAGCGCGCTATCGTGCCGGTCCGTTTAATCTTTTTTTGGAGTTGCAGGAATCCATACACCAGTGCCTCCGCGGTTGGCGGGCAACCGGGTACATAGATATCCACGGGCACGACCCGGTCACAGCCCCGGACGACGGAATACGAATAGTGATAATAGCCGCCGCCATTCGCGCAAGATCCCATCGAAATTACCCAACGGGGCTCCGCCATTTGGTCGTAGACCTAGCGCAACGCCGGCGCCATTTTGTTCGTCAACGTTCCAGCGACGATCATCACGTCCGATTGACGGGGACTACCTCGCGGTACGATACCGAAGCGGTCCAAATCGTAACGCGGCATATAAGCGTGGATCATTTCCACCGCACAGCAGGCGAGACCAAATGTCATCGGCCATAGCGAACCCGTCCGAGCCCAGTTCACCAGCTTATCGGCATTGGCGATGATGAAACCTTTATCGGCAAGCGTATCCGTTACAAGGCGCATCGCACCATCGGTATCGCCTTCTTTAAGCGCCGGAACGGCGCCACTCGCGGGGGATGTTACTCCCATTCGAGGGCTCCCTTTCGCCATTCATAGATAAACCCGATTGTCAGGATCCCGAGGAAAATGACCATCGACCAGAATCCAAACAACCCAATATTGCCAAGCGATATCGCCCACGGAAATAGGAACGCGACTTCAAGGTCGAAAATTATGAATAGAATTGCTACGAGATAAAAGCGAACATCAAACCGACTGCGGGCATCATCAAACGCTTCAAACCCGCACTCGTAGGCGGAGAGTTTTTCCGAGTCCGGCTTTTGGGTCGCCAGTATCCCGCTGGCCACCAACATGGCGACGGATATTCCAACAGCTATCGCAAGGAAAATGAGTACGGGCAAATATTCCCGCAACAAACCGTCCATCAACCGTCCTCCTCAACCGCCTCAGCGGCCCCATGCTGCACGCTACATTCCGGATACTGAGTACGAGGCACATCGAAATCGCACCCGCGGCCCATACCCCCACCCGATCAGCGTTAGCAATATAGAGTTAAACCCAAGTGAAGCAAAGACTGAACGCGACAAAACAATCAACTTGTC
>JAJFJB010000340.1 GCA_021774435.1 Alphaproteobacteria bacterium | reverse complement strand
CGGATGAATTTCGTAAAATTCATGATGGAAAACGGGCGGGACATCGTTATTCAGCATATCCGCAACACGGCGGACCTACCGTGTATTTCGGATGATTATCGCGATTGCCCGGCGGCTAGAAAAACAGCTAACGAAGTGGTTCTGTTACCAACCTATCCGGGATATACACCGGAAGAAGCGGAAAAAAACATCGCTATCATCAAGCGTTATTTTAGTTCTAACCGCGGCCCGGAACTTGCGGCCTAAGGCGTCGACCCGGGGGTTTCAGAAATACTTCTATGGGCGATGCGGCACGCATTCGCCGCGATCGTGAAGGTCAGAGACGTCGCGGGCGAATCGGGGAAAACAGCCGAATCGCACACATACACGCCCGATGCGACCTGTCCGTTGACATCCACCAAGCCCTTGCCCAACGGCATCGACGCCGCATAATGCGAACTGGTTTTATGTCGAACCGGACCGATGTTCGGCACGAAAAATCCGCCACCTCCGATACCGCGGCGAATACTCTGCCATAAATTTGGAATTTTTCGAATCGGGGTCGGCTTCCGCAATATATTCATGCTGAACGAACCATTGCCCGATAGCTGAAACCCATAGCGCTGGGAATGGTCGCCATGCGTGAAAACACGTCCCCATAAAATACGGGCGCGCGCGTAACGTGCCAGGGGTTGGAATGCACGCCATGACGATACCGGCATGAAGTAACGCCACATATGATCATAGTTTAAGTAAACCTGCAGAAAGGCGAAGCGATTGTCCGGTTCACTGGGCGCGCAACCCATTATCAGGTTTGTGAGGCCGAAATATTTGTCGTCAAGGCTGCCAGAAACCCCGCGGCCCAGATACAGGATCGGAAAGCTGTAGACGGTATTGTCAGCCATTTCCAACCCGTCGGTAATGTTCATGCTTCGCATGACTATCTCGGTACTGCCGATGCATCCCGCGCAAAGATAAATTCGATCGTAAGGCCCAATCGTCTGTTGCTTATTATTGGATTCCACTTGCAAGGTCCGCTTGCCTGGATCAAAGGCCAAGACTTTTCCTGTTACGGTGCGGGCAATATTTCCGTCAGATGTAAAGCGATCGATATCCCGCTTCGCGCTGTAAATCGCGTTATTGGGACAGCCAACCATACAAGCGCCAGAATAGTCGCACTGGTTATGGTGTCCTTGGCGCGTTTCGAGAGCGAGGCGGCTTGCACCCGCGCGCAATGTGTAGGGGCCGCCGCTGTCGCTTTTGTTAACGGACGCGGCAAGCGCGTCGATAATGGGGGGCGTTTCCAGGGGCGGACGGTTGACGTAATTGCCGCAAAGAAGTTCATCCAAGGCATCCTGCGAGCCGGTCATGCCCATCATGTCCACCGCTCGAGAATAATAAGGTGCCAGATCATCCGCCGTGACGGACCAGTCTCTAAATTCCGCCGTCGACAGGGGGAGCAATGAACCACCCCAATAATTGGTCAATCCGCCCCGGGCACGGCTTTCCCATACATTACCCCAATCAAGCACATTCCGCTTTGGTGGATCTGCGCCGAATAACGTTTTCGGTGGCGGAAACGCAAAGCCGTAGCGCTTTCGAATATATGAATAAAGCTGCTGGTAATATTCTTTCGTCCAAGTGCCGGCCGGCTCGGCAGTTTGCAATTCACCCGCCGCCTCCTCGCCGATATCAATGAGCGTGACTTCGGTGTCTGTGCCCCATTCATTCAGCGCACGTAACACGCCGACAGCAGCGACACCACTCCCAATAATTGCAGTTTTCATTTCATATTAACATTAATTGAACCGGGGCACGCTTGGCTGAAGTTCCATTGTTAGCCGATTATGTCCTTATAGACATAGGATTTTTACTTTTACTCTGCTATAAGAATTTCACTTATATGCAGCAAATAATAGATATGCAGACTGTTTTTTCCGAATATATAAGACGAGGCGCTCAGTTAGTTTTTGGATCGGGAATGTTTGATCTTCCTGGACTATATTCGCTGCGTTGCCTTGTTTACGGCAAACTCTTTCGTGGCGGTCGCAACCTCAGTGTCCTTAAACGTGTCGAGTTTACGCGACCGCATATGCTGGTTAACGGTACAATTCGCATGGGTGACGACGTCGGAATTCATCGGGACGTGGAAATTGACTATTCCGGGTCCGTTGAGATAGGAAATGAGGTTTGGATCAGTCAAAACGTTCTAATCGAAACGCATGACCATATTCCGACGCCAGGTAAAATAAAAAAAGATTGGCCTATTGAAACTTCTTCGCTCACCATCGAAGATGGTGTGTGGATTGGTGCTGGCGTCATCGTCCTTTCCAAGGTTCGAACAATTGGACGAAACTCCATTTTAGCTGCGGGATGCATCGTCACAAAGGATGTCGAGCCGAACGTTATTGTTGGCGGCAACCCGGCGCGGGTTATTCGGAATTTTCCGGCGCAATAACTCTGTTTTCGACTTTTTTGGTTTCGTAACAACGTTCCCTATCCATAGAACATCGGAGCGGTATGGCTAAATCCATCAAAATACTTGGATGGTTGATCGTTGGAGTCGCACTCGTTTATTTCGTCCAACGTTTTATCGATGTACTTCCTGATATCGAGCTTTCGAACTTTAAAAGCTTTTTCTTTTTCGCCTTGGCATTCGGAATAATTGTCTATTCATTCGCACAATATTTGCTCGCGTTCGGATGGGCGAACCTTCTTTCCGGAGCTTGCGGTTCTCCCGTTGAATTCGGTTCCGCCAGCGAAGTTTATGCGCGTTCGAATATTGCAAAATACCTGCCAGGGAACGTCTTCCATTTGGTCGGAAGGCAAGTCTTAGGGCGTCAGTTCGGTTGGTCGCAAGCGGCTCTTGCCCTGGCATCTTTCCTAGAAACCGCTGTCGTGACCTTTACCGTTACAGTTATTCTGCTCGCTTATGGCGCGTTTTGGAACAGCCAAATCTATGGTCTCATTCCAACCTATATATTGTATTTAGCCTTAGCAGGCCTGTTGATTGTGCCTTGGGCCTTACCGCGCATCGTAGAGCGCCTTCCATTTGCGGTGCGGTACGTCGATGCGCTCGATGTTCGCCAATCGGTCACCGTACGGCGGCTCGCCGTAAGTTTTCTTGTATTCCTCATTTTTTTTGCGATTACCGGCGTTGCGATGTGGGTTCTGTTGCAAGGCTTTAATAGTGGCGAATGGAAATTCGAAACACTCGGCATCATCACAGCGGCTTATGTCGCAGCCTGGATACTGGGAATGATCACACCCGGTGCCTCCGGGGGGATCGGCGTGCGCGAAGCCGCTCTCGTATTTCTGCTGGGCGATACCATTGGCGAGGCGGACGCCGTCACATTGGCAATTGCCATTCGCTTGGTAACAACCGGCGGCGACGGCTTATTCTTTATTTCGTCGTTGCTGTGCCGACGGCCCAAGAAATCTCTTCCGTCAACGGACCGGGATTAGAACTGATCAACTGGTAAAAAGTTTTAATCTGCTGGCCTGTCTAGTTTCCATCGATAGCGGATTTCTGCGGTGCGTTATCCAACTCAGGAAGGGCGCCCACAGCCTCATCCGTGACATTTTTCTGCTGTAGCTCCATGCGGCGTACCCGCTCCAACGTCATCTCGAGGAGCTGGCGATTGAAATTAATTAAATCCGCGACCAACCCAACCAAAAATGCAATCACACCGATGATTAGCAACATACCGCCAAGGATCAAGGATTGGATATGACCGTCGCCTTGGTCAATCATGTAGAAATATAAGAACCGAAGTATCGGCGCCGCACCGATCAGTGACAAGACTAACCCAATGTAGAAAAACACGCGCAAGGGCTGATACATGGCGTACATACGCACCATGGTGGTCAACGAGCGCTCGATGAATTTCGGAATGCTTTTGAAAAGCCGTGATTCGCGCGTTTTCGGATTCGTACGGATGGGCACGGAAGTCACGGTCAAATGCTTCTTGCCGGCCTGGATTAGCATTTCAATCGTGTAGCTGAACGATGAGACGATGTTTAATTGCAGTGCTGCGTCGCGGGAAATGGCGCGATAGCCACTGACGGCATCTGGAATATCGAGGCCGGACAGGTTCCGCACCGCAAAGCTTCCCAAATTCTGCAAACGTTTTTTCATTGGAGAAAAGTGCGTAACCTGATCGGTTCTGCGGTCGCCTACCACGATATCAGCGCGCCGATCCAGAATCGGCTGAATGAGTAGCGGTATATCGGCGCCTTCATATTGGTTATCACCGTCCGTATTAACGATGATGTCAGCGCCCCGGTGAAGGCAAGCGTCCAGACCGTTTCGAAACGTCCGCGCCAGTCCAACATTTTTTTTGTTTCGAATTATATGATCGACCCCGCATTCGCGTGCGACCTCAACCGTCCGGTCAGTCGAGCCGTCATCGATAATGAGGATTTCAACCCTGTCCACGCCATCGATATTCCGGGGAATGTCGGCAAGCGTTTCAGGTAGCGTAGCTTCTTCATTGAAACATGGTATTTGAACAATCAGTTTTGTCATTGTTCTCTCAGCACCACTCTTGAGAATTTTATCTTCAACATAACACACAAGCTCAGGATATTTATTCTTTACTTCATTTTTAAACGTTAATATTATAATTCAAATATAGAATACATGAATTCGTTCAAATATATAGCATTATTATATTTTCCGGGGCTAGGAAAATTTATATTCCAAGAAAAGTTAAGAACTTACCGCTATCATTAGTATGTTTTCAGAATATAAAATTAAATGCGAAATTCCTTTATTGTCTTTATAAGGATAAACTAGTATTTCTAGGGTGCTAGGCTCTACAAAATGTTAACAATTTTATTGAAATATTTATTCAGAATCTTTTGTTTTCAGCATAATAAAATTGGTGTCGGCATAATGAATTTCTGTGATTGTAACGTATCAACTTTCACTCGCCGTTCATCATGACCGATGTAAAATACAAACTCTCAGGAATACTTCTGCTCGCATTGGTCCTCAGGCTGATGTATTTCAGCGGTGTTGTTGGCGCAGACGATTTGTCGCTCGCAAATATGGCGCTGGCAATAACAGAGCAGGGCTTCTCGGTACCGACAGATCACTATAGCGGGCGTATCGGGCTACTGTTTCCGCTGGCAGGCGTCCTCGCCTTGTTCGGGACAGGCGATTGGCAACTGGGAAGCCTGCCTTTAGTTTTCAGCTTAATCTCCGTCGCGCTTGCCTATTTGATTGGCAAGCAGCTTATGGGGCAACAAGTCGGGCTGATATCCGCGTTTGTCCTGGCAATTTTTCCGCTCGATGTCGGACAAGCAACGCGGTTCTTTCCGGACTTAATGTTGGGTACGGCTTGTGCGTTATCGGTATTTCTCGCGTTAAAAGCGAAGAGTACAAGTAATCCTTTGCCGTGGGCACTATTGTCCGGCCTGTGCTGGGGATATGCCTATCTCATAAAGATTGAAGCATTTTTTTTGGTATTCGTCTTCCTGACGATGCTAGTTCAAAACTGGCACTTTTGGCGCATCGGCTTAATCATTTGCATTAGTTGTGGATTCGTATTCGCGTTGGAGAACATCGGTTATTTTCTGGAAACAGGGAACTGGCTGCACCGGCTTCACGCGATTGCAAGCGTCAAACCCAGCATTGCCGATAACGCTTTAGCGGGCCGGCAACTCTGGGTGTTTCCCAAAGCGTGGTTTATTACCCCGTATCAATTCGGAATACATTATTACCTACTCTTCGCCGGAATTGTCTGGACATTAAGCACTCGATGCAAAGAGCTTTTTCTCATTGTCATTTGGGTAGTCATCTTTCTTGCCTGGTTACAATTCGGCTTCAGCCCATTTGCAGAGGAAATAAAGTTCAAGACCCACTTACTGCGATATTGTGCGGTAGTCAGTGTGCCGATGAGTATCCTTGTTGGTGTGTTTTTGTATCGTTTTAGTGACAAGCTTGGTAACCTAAAATTTTATAGTGGTGTTGCAGTTCTGACGTTGATTTCACTATTCATGATAAATTTTAATAGTTTGGGATCGGAGCGGGAAGAGGCAACTAAACATGCATTGTCGTATGTAGCTAAAAACAAACTTTTCCCCATTTTTCTTGATCACGGCAGTTATCCCATAGCGAAATTCCTATGGCGCGGAAATCCAGAGGTGGAGAACATTAAAGCGTTGCATCGATATAACCCTGCAACCAAAGAAACCACGACCCTACAATTAAAAGACGTGCAAGGGTATGTGCTGATAAACCGAGACTTCCAACGATACCGGGGTTCGCGATATGGCATAGAGATGATCGGTATCGACACGCTCAAAAGTACCGGCCGTATCGTTCATCAGGTAGATAACCCAATGATGAAAATCGCCTATATTCAAGCAGACTTTCTAAATGCAGCGGCGACATTAATCCCTTTTCGTGCCGTGAAGAACAAAATTAGCAAGACGACTCAAACGCTTCTAAAGGGTGAAGATGTCATTATCTTTCAAATAGACCCCTCTAAATGAATCTCCGTTTCCAATTTGAATGACTCTTTTTTTATCGAGATCCGGCCTAACCTGTATTTTACTGACATAAGCAGCTTTTTTGTCGTTCACTTGCAAAAGGTTTAAGCTGTTGGACAATCATACAACCCGCCTCGTATATTTAGAATCACTTCTCTACTGTCTATACGGATACCGGCCAAAAGCATGCTATGTCAGTTTCAACGATAAGCGAACACCGCTGCTTTGGCGGCACACAGGGCATTTACAGCCATTTCGCGGATAGCACCAATTGTGAGATGCGGTTGTCCGTATTCACGCCGCCGCAAGCCGAGAGTGGACCGGTTCCCGTCTTAACGTTCCTGTCCGGCCTCACCTGCACGGAAGAAAATTTTACCGTGAAAGCAGGCGCGCAACGGCACGCCGCCGAGCATGGGCTCATAATTGTCGCGCCCGACACCAGTCCGCGGGGCGACGATGTCGCGGACGACGACGCTTACGATTTGGGCCAGGGTGCCGGCTTTTATGCCGACGCCAGGATGAGCCCCTGGTCCGCGCATTACTTGATGTACAGCTATATCACCCAGGAATTGCCACAACTGATCCAGGAAAACTTTCCCGCCAACGGCGAACGCCAAGGCATATTCGGCCATTCGATGGGCGGGCATGGCGCGCTGATCTGCGCGTTGCGGAACCCCTATCAGTATCATTCGGTTTCCGCCTTCGCACCGATCGTGGCCCCGAGCGCTTGTCCCTGGGGGGTCAAGGCCTTTACCGCCTATTTCGGCGAGGACCGCGAGCGCTGGCGCCGGCACGATGCCTGTGAACTGATCAAAATGGGCCATCAGCAGTCGGAAATACTGGTCGACCAAGGTACTGCGGACCCTTTTCTCGAAGAAGAACTCAAACCGGAATTGCTGCGTGAGGCTTGCGCCGCGGCAGACCAACCGCTGACGTTG
>JAJFJB010000339.1 GCA_021774435.1 Alphaproteobacteria bacterium | reverse complement strand
CCTACCATCCGCGGTAAATTGCAATTTAAGGCAATGAAAGAAGCAGAAGTCGGATTGGGCAAAAAAATATAGAACCATTCAGGAATAATCCGCTTAATGCAGACGCCCTGTAGGTTCAACGTTCTCCAGTTCTTCAACGGCCTTAATGATTTCGTGCCATTTTGCCGCTTCATCCAAATCGCCTTGGTCGAGCAATTGCTCGGTACGCATAGCCGCGTAAACCACGGCATCGTTGCCGTATTTTTCGATCAGAAACTTCGCGCGCACCCAAATTTCGCGATTATCCATCGCGTTTCTCCTGAAAACTGGATATTCCGAAGCATGCCGCGGCAGATTACCAAGCAAGTCACGCCTAAATCGGAATATAATTGCACCGTTTACTGCGTTTTCGGCCGATTTTAGCCAAGGCTCTCAATAACGGCATTGTTCAAAGTCTTGTTATTTATGCCGTAGATTCGGCCGGCTCAAAACCTAAATTCATACTACCTCTGAAAAATATACTCAGTCTGCCAAATTCCGGCTCCAATCCTTGTTCGGCGAGTGGAAGGTCACAACATGCCAATATGCTAGCGTGAGCCTGAATGTCCTATAGGACACGAAAAGCAATGACAACTAGTGTATCTTGCATAGTCTGGATACATGCCATTGCGGCGCGTTGCGCCGTGCTCAGAGGAACCATGCAGGACGTGCGCCCCGAATCGGTATTGCTCTTAAAGTCGCGTTCGAAAGAGCGTTGCATGGAATACGCGCTCGTTCTTCTGGCTATGGGTATCCGCTGCGAACTCGTGCATCTGGACGATACGTTCGAGTTGCAGGTTTTTGAACACGACGCGGAGCGTGCAAGAACGCAAATTGGGTTGTATGTCCGTGAAAACGAGGCCCGTGGGAACAAGTTCAACCCAAACTTTAGCGTTCAGGATGGGCTGACCTGCGCCTGGCTCTATGCCGTCACCATATTGGTCATCTATATCCTGCAACGGGACCAGATCTTTTCGATTGATTGGTTGGAAATAGGTGTAAGTCAGGCCGGGTTGATCCGCGACGGTGAGTGGTGGCGCGCGGTCACGGCGCTAGGCCTTCACGTCGACACGGCACATCTCGCCAATAATCTTTTGTTCGGATTAATTTTCGTATTTCTGGCAGGCGAAATGCTCAGTTGGGGACTTGCCTGGGCAGGCATCCTCCTCGCGGGGACGCTCGGCAATCTCATAAACGCCTATTCCCAATCCCTCAGCCATGCGTCGATAGGCGCGTCCACGGCAGTCTTTGCGGCGGTTGGCATCCTCGCAGCATTTTCATGGAGCTGGCGCCGGACACAAATCAATCGCTGGGTACCCTTGGGTGCCGGTCTCGCCATTCTCGCCTTTATTGGGATGAGCGGCGAAAGAACCGATATTTTCGCCCATTTTACAGGGTTTGGTGCCGGCTGTTTGTTTGGGTTCGCCATAGGGTTGCTCGAGACGCACAGACCTTTTACCCCGCGCGGCAAGCGTGCCGTTGGAATTGGCGCTTCGCTATTCTTTGCCGCTGCCTGGGTTTTCGCTCTGCTGCACCGTTAGATCAGATTGAAAATAAAGCACCTTCGCAACATTAGAAGGGTACTGAACCCTTTACCGTGGTACGCCACATCAACCGCCGTTGCGGCAGGTCGTAGTCGATCATAGCCTTGTGTTGCGCGGTACAATTGTCCCATACGACGACATCGCCGACGCACCAACGATGTCGATAAACGAATTCCGGACGGATAATGTGTTCTGCCAGCACGTCGATGAGCAACTGCGCTTCTTCAACATTCATTCCAACGATGCCCGTGCAGTCGTTGCGCATGACGTAAAGTCCTTTACGCCCCGTACGGGGATGCGTTCGGACGATCGGGTGTTCGACCGGCGGGTATTGCGCAATGGTTTCTTCGCTGATCGGCCGGCCGCGTTTGCGGCCGCGAAAATCGAATGTGCCTGTAAGGCCCGCCAGTTTTTCCTGAAGGGCAGGGGGCAGGGCATCCCATGCCGCGGCTGTATTCGCGAACTCAGTGTCACCGAGTGATAGGCCATCCAGTTCCGGCACCTCGATCGCGTGGAGCATCGTCGCGCGAGCCGGAACCTTGGCATAGGACATATCCGTGTGCCATTCGCTGCCGGCGCGCGGCGTTCCGATCAAGCGGCCCTCCTTGGTAATATTGGAAATCAGGTAAATCTCCGGGCTGCCGTCGATACCGAAATCCTTCGCGTTATGATTAACCGCAACCTCGCCAAACCGCGCGCTGAAAGCGACTTGCTGTTCGGGCGTGATCTCCTGATCTCGCAAGACGATCACACCATGCTCGTCTAGCGTAGCCTCTATTTCCGCAAACAGCTCGTCATCCATCGGTTTCGCAAGATCAACCCGCTTGATCTGCGCGCCAAGCCCTGCATTGGTTGGGACGACTTCGATGCTCATACACGTAATTCCTGATACCGTCCTGGGCCGCTGATTTCAGCGGCGCCCGATGTTGCCATAAGCGCAAATGTTTCGCCAAGTATCAGTCTCGTCAGCGAAAGTTCTTCAATGTAACTGAATAAAAATTCAAAGATATTTAATTGCGTTTACGAAGGCCGCACCGGAAGCTACGACATCAAAGGCTTACGGAACGAGGATAGGGGGCAACCATGCCGGATTCGAAGCAACCTAACATATTATTTATCCAGGCGGACCAGATGACAGCGTTCGCGCTCGGCCAATACGGCAATCCGCTGGTGAAAACGCCCAATATCGATCGATTAGCGGAACGTGGTGTCGTTTTCGAGAACGCATATTGTAATAATCCAATCTGCGCCTCATCGCGATTTTCGATGATGTCGGGACAATTGTCATCCAAGATTGGGGCCTATGATAACGCAGCCGAATTTCCCGCCTCGATACCGACCTTCGCACATTATCTGCGTGATTTAGGATACCGCACTTGCCTTTCAGGCAAGATGCATTTTGTAGGTCCGGACCAGCTGCATGGGTTCGAGGAACGGGTAACGACAGATATTTATCCTTCTGACTTCGGCTGGACGCCGGACTGGCTTGCCGAAGGACATCAATTGCCTCCCTCCGGCATGTCCATGCGCTCGGTTGTCGAAGCCGGTGTATCGGCGCGCTCATTGCAGATCGATTACGACGAAGAGGTCTGCTATCAGGCCGAAGTCAAACTCTGGGAATATGCGAGAGCCGCGGAACAGAAGCCATTCTTCCTCGCCGCCTCCTTCACGCACCCGCACAATCCCTTCACAACACAGCAGGAATTCTGGGATCTTTACGACCATGATGAGATCGATATGCCAACCGTTCCCAGCCAGCCGGTCGAGGAGCGCGATGCCTGGTCGCAGCGCTACTATCATCTGATCCGCAATGACGAACACGACGTGACGGACGCCGACGTCCGAAATGCGCGCCACGCCTATTACGCAATGTGTTCCTATATCGACCATCTGATAGGCCGCTTGCTCAAAGTTCTCAACGAAAGCGGTTTGGCGGACGGCACCGTCATCTTCTTCACCGCAGACCATGGCGACATGATCGGTGAACGGGGGATGTGGTATAAGTTCAATCCTTACGAAGGATCGATCCGGGTGCCGTTGCTGGTAAGCGCACCCGGTTTCGTTCGCGGCGCGAAGGACCCATCGCTCGTGTCACTGGTCGATTTATTGCCAACGTTCCTCGATCTCGCAACAAACGGCAATCCGCCACCGATGGTCGATCCGGTCGATGGCCGCAGTCTCCTGCCGCTTCTTAGTGGTAATGCCAAAGATTGGCAGAATGAGGTGATGGTTGAATTCACCGCCGAGGGCACGTTTGCACCGGCGCTAATACTGCGCCGCGGCGCGTATAAATATGTCTATTGCGAGACCGACCCGGGCATGATGTATGACCTGGAGAAGGATCCGCATGAACTCAATAACCTTTGCGAAGATCAGGCCTATAGTGATCTTGCCGATGAAATGTTGAGTGAAATTCTAACCCGCTGGGATCCAGTATCGCTGCGGTCTGAAATCATTGCAAGCCAGCAACGGCGCCATTTTCTGCAGAAGACGATGCAGTCCGGCGCCGCCCCGATGTGGGATTTTCAGCCACATTGGGATGCCTCCAAGCAATATCTTCGCTCCGGCAATAGTCCAACCCATGTAAAAGGACTGGCGCGCTTTCCGTTCGTTTCACCGAAGCCACCCGATCACCCGCGCTAGACGTGGCGGAGCAATTGGCGGCATGAGAACCCTCACGGACCGGGATGCTTTCCTCCCTGGTTATTTCCCATCGCGTTGGCCAGTCGAATGTGGTGGCAATCGCCGTCAGAAGGCAGCGCATGGCGGCCTGAATGCGCGAGGCGCGACGGCAATCGCAACGCCGCAGATAAATGGCCGCTGGAACGTGATGATGATCCGGCGCGGTGAGGGAGAACTTTTCCTCGGTGGCACAATGCCGCCTTTACGGGCCCGCCACCCTTTGGCTGGCTACAGAAGCTGGATCCGGAATCACTCGAGGTCATTTCCCAGTCGCCATCGTTGCCATGTGGCGAGCATGTCTGGTGTGGGGCAATAGCCGCACACCAGAACGGCGATATCTACAAGGTGAATGGCTGCTATCTGCACCGGCTCAGTCCCAACTGCAATGTCGTCATCGAAAAACGGTTGCCTGTTGACCAGGCCTACAATGGGTTGCTCATCCTGTCCGACGGCAGCATCGTCACGAAGGACCTGAGGCTTGCAGGGCAGGGGCCCTCAACGGTCACCCGCCTTGATCCCAATACTCTGGAGCTTTTTTGGGTACCCCGCTTGCCCTGCCAGAAGGCTCTATGGGCCGCATTGCTGCCGACCTGACTGAGGATGGAGAATTTATCTACATCCCTGGGATCGAACATGTCTGGCGCATCCGTGTGGAGGCAGACCATATGAGCGTCGACGATGATTGGTCACCTCGATACCGAACGGCTAGTGGCGAACAGGGCCTATCCTGGGACGGTTGCATTTCCGGCGGCGCGCTATGGCTCATGGATAATGGCGACATCGACTCGCTACGCGCAATCTATGGCGAGCATCCGAATGGCCGGTTTACGGGGCATTGCGACAAGCTGAGCTGGCGCAGAACGGCCCCCTGGCGCGGGCGCCAAAGGCTGCTGAAAGTCACCCTGGACAGTGGCGGCATTGAAGCCGCCGCGCCTTTTGATGATGAGGGCGGCGGCATTATTGCGCCACCGGTACACGTGCCGGAACTCGAAATGTGCATCGCGTGGGACAGTATAAATGGAGGCCTCGCCGGGATTGCAACCGGCGGAGCTACTCTCGAAACAGCCTGGCGCATCGACGCGCGGCCGTCGATGCAGCCCGTTGTCTTTCCGGAATCCGGGGAACTTGTCATCAACGATTTTCGAAATGGCGACGATCAGTTGATCGTAGTGGATATCTCAAGTGGAGAGATCCTAAGCCGCGTCAGTACCGGGTCTCATGTCGGAAATGGGATGTTTCTGACGCCTGGCTGGGACAGGGACATTTACTATTGTTCCACCTTGGCGATCAGCCGTGTCCGCTGGCGATAAGCTTTTCTCCTGATTGGTTAACGGGTTCAAGGTCAAATTACGGCCTTGATAGACCTGAAAATTCTGCCCGCCCCGCCCGCTTTCCTTTATGGGGCTGGATTAAACCTCAGTTAAACAATGCGGATTATCCTCCACCTGTTTGATAAAAGCGGTTCGAAATTACGAAATAGCTGAGCAAAAGGGTTGCTGAATTTGAGGCAAGCATCAATTGGTTCAACAGCAGCCGAGGCAGCCTTTTTATACCTACTCCGCCTCGCGATTCCACAATCTATGATAATCTTAATTCCCTTACTTAGCAGCCATTTAGACATGCCAGCCCCTGGTCTCCAGCTAAGCGTATAGGATGATGCCACCAATCCTTAACGGTACAAATGGGTCCCGGTTGCTCCTAGTAGCGCTGCCGTTGGTATTTGCGGCAATCGGCATCGCCGGATACTCGGTTCTGAACTGGACCTCGGATCGTATCGTAGCTCGTCAAGCGGAACGTATCTCCTTGGCCTGGGCAAAAGAATTTGCCCTCAATCTCGACAGAATAGAGGAAATAGCATCGGGCGCCCCCCTTAATGAGGTGGACCTTCAATTCATTGGACATGCACGTGGTTTGGGCGACGTCTTTCTGTTCAAACTGTTCGACCGCACAGGTAATCTGAGACTTGTTTCCGGTGCTCAACAAACTAGCATTAGGGCAAAAAACGACCTCCGCACACACAACGAAATTGCGGCACGGGTCGTAGCTGAAGGTCGACCTCATACTCAACTAATGGACGGCACCAGCAAGCCTGCCAGACCAGATATCTATGTTGAATCCTACGTACCCATCACGCGGGATGGAATTATTGTCGCCATCGTCGAAGTCTATGTCGACCAAACGGAAGCCGCGAAAATTGTCAAGTCCGACTTCGCTCAATTCGGGCTCGAAAGTGCAGGGCTGACGCTCTTGGCTCTTTTGCTGCCAGTATTGGCGCTGTTCCGCTTGTCTTGGGTACTTCGGCAGCGCAATCGCGCGCTACAAACGGAACAAGAGCGGGCGCGTGCTGCAGAGGACCGCCTGTTGCAGGCACAGCGAATGGAGGCTGTCGGACAATTGACTGGTGGCATCGCGCACGACTTTAACAATCTTCTTGCGGTTATCGTCGGGAATTCTGAGTTGCTAGAAGATCAACTCGGACAGGACAATTCACCACTGAAAGCGATTTTCCTTTCGGCTTCGCGCGCGGCTGAATTAACGCAAAGATTGTTGGCATTCTCACGACAACAACCTTTACAGCCTCAAACCATCGATATGGCATCCCTTGTGCACGGTATGTCCGAGCTAATGGTGCGGACGCTGGGTGAAACGATCGAAATCAAAACCAGTATTGCGCCAGGCCTTTGGAATGCCGTCGCCGACCCAGGTCAGGTTGAAAATGCGCTTTTAAACCTCGCTTTGAACGCACGCGATGCGATGCCGGACGGCGGAAAGCTGTCAATTGAATGCACTAACAGCCGTCGAGATTTTGTCACGGTTACAGAAAACCCAGACGCAAATGTCGGCGATTATGTCGTATTGGTCGTAAGCGATGCAGGACATGGCATGTCAGCTGATGTCCAGTCCCGCGCCTTTGAACCGTTCTTCACGACCAAGGATGTTGGCGAAGGTAGCGGCCTGGGTCTTTCGATGGTCTACGGGTTTGCAAAACAATCCGGCGGTTACGCGACCATATACAGCGAAGAGGAAATAGGGACGACGGTGAAACTGTATTTGCCGCGGTCTGAAGTCGCGCAGACAGCGAAAGAGGCGCTACCGATACAACTTCCACCCCTCGGCAACGGGGAATACATTCTGGTTATCGAAGATAATCCTGATGTGCGTGCCCTATCGGTTCAAACACTGAAGGGGCTCGGATATCAAGTTGTGGATGTCCCAGACGCAGGTCAAGCTCGGAAGGCTTTGGCGAATGGTCATTTGTTCGATTTGGTCCTGTCTGATGTCGTGCTTCCCGGCGGTTTGAGCGGACCTGAATTCGCACGGGAAGTTCACGAAAATCATTCTGATTTAAAATTCATTTTTATGTCCGGCTATCCCATGGAAGCTGCCAAACACAACGGCCTCCTCAACTCCGGTGAAGTTCTGCTCAACAAGCCCTTCCAAAGGCAGAAATTGGCCGAAACCTTGAGAGCCGTCCTCGACTAGAAAGGTGTCTGGATTTTTCGGAGGTCCTCGGTCCAGTGCGGCGAGGATCTAGGCTTCCGATTGCGGAGACACGTTTTCTCCGCTGCGTGCAACGGCACTTAAAGCGCCAAAAAGCGTGTCCAAAAACCTCTGCCGATGCTGCGTGCGTCGCTGTATCAGAGAAAGACGCCGCTGGAGCGCAGGAGATCCAAAGGGTACCGTATAGAACTCCTCCTTAAACCGGTCACGGATTGAAGACAAAGGCAGGATTCCGACACCAAGTCCACGCATGATCATCATTTGAAACGTCTCAAGGGTATCGAGCTCCATAATTGGGTCGACAATGATATTACGCCGGCTCAAAACCTCCTCGACCATTCGGCTAACTTCGGCCTTACGATTGAAACCGATGTAATGATTGCTGTTAAGCAGTTCGATATCGCTTTTCCCCGCTTGATCGCGCGACGAGAGTACCATCATCGGTTCGCTTAAAACGAATCGGCTGAGCAATTGACGGTCGAGATTTTTCGGTTCGGTCACGAGCGCCGCATCCAGCCGACCCTGTCCAACGAGAGCGACAAGCTCATCCGTGAAATTCGATTGAACGCGAACCTGCAAATGACGGTAGGTCTGGCGTAAATTGTCCAACGTCTCGGGCAAGATAAATGAAGCGCCAGGAATAGTGCCGATCTGTATTGATCCAGCGAATTGGCCGGCGACCGGCGAAGATTCGAGTAACTTGTCGGTTAACCTGACAATCTCCCGAGCCTGCTCGAGCAACAGCAAGCCGGTGTTGCTGAGACGGGGCGGGCGCACCGTCCGCTCGAACAGCTCAAGCTGCAGCGTCTCCTCCAAGCTCTTCATTTGCATGCTGACGGCCGACTGGGTAATCGACATCTTCTCGGCGGCGCCATGAAAGCTGCCGGCGTCGGCAATTGCGACGAAAGTTTTTAGCTGTCTGAGCTGCATATTTTATCTTAAGCAAAACCGAAGAAAAACTTCAATATCATTGTTTTGACTGAAGATGTGGCCGGCGTTAGCGTCTTGGAGGAAGGGAAGGCGTGCCGTGCGCGGTGCGCGAGCGATTTTAGGGGTGACAAATGACGACGTTGGACGCGAACGCTGACCTGCTGAAACGTCAGCGCGAGATTATTTCCCGAAAAGAGCTCAAGCCGTTTACGAGACGCAGCGACAGGCCCGGCCTCATCTATTTTGGCGGCCTAATTGCCTGTATCGGCGCCACTGGCGTTCTAATCTATTTAGCTACCGATACGGCATGGATTTGGCCGGCAATGTTGCTGCACGGAATCATGCTGGGTCATTTGTTCGCACCGC
>JAJFJB010000338.1 GCA_021774435.1 Alphaproteobacteria bacterium | reverse complement strand
CAGTTTCGCGGTGGCGACGGTATCGTCCGTGATTATCGTATACTGGGCGATGACGTTACCGTCAGCCTGAGCGGTGAACGCCAGGATGTGGCAGCCCCTGGTATGGAAGGCGGAAGCGATGGCGCGGTTGGCCTTTTCATGCGCGATCCGGAGACGGATGATGCGCGTGAATTGCCGTCCGCGGTGCAAGAGGAGCCGTTGCCGCGCGGCGCGGCTTTGCGCATCGCGACGCCGGGCGGCGGCGGGTTTGGCGACCCCGGATCGCGCAATACCGAGGCTCGAGACCGGGATTCGCGCGAAGGCCGGTTGACCAACGGCGAAAAGGGCTGACCGAAAATGCGCACGATCTTTTTCGATCTCGACGGGACGCTGACCGACCCGAAAGACGGCATTACCCGTTGCATCCAATACGCCCTTGAGTCGTTGGGGGCGATAGTGCCAACGACAGATGAATTGCTGTGGTGTATTGGACCGCCGCTGCAGGCCAGTTTTGTCGAATTGCTGGACGGTGATGAGGTTTCGGCAGGGAAGGCCGTGGCGCTATACCGGGAGCGTTTCACCGAGACGGGCCTGTATGAAAATACCCTCTATGACGGCATCCCGGAAGTTCTGAGCGAACTGCAGGCGGCGGGAGACCGCTTGTTTGTCGCTACCAGCAAGCCACATGTTTATGCGGAAAGGATCGTGCGCCACTTCGGTCTCGATAGTTATTTCGACACGGTTTTCGGGTCCGAGCTCGATGGCACGCGAGTCGATAAATCCGACCTCTTGGCCTACGCCATCGAACGCACGGAAACCGAGACAGGCACCGCCGTGATGATCGGTGACCGCAAGCACGATATGATCGGCGCGCAAAACAATGGCTTGACCGGGATCGGTGTCCTATACGGTTATGGGAGTCACGAGGAATTGCGTACCGCGGGTGCGCAGCAACTTGTGTCTTCTCCCGACACATTACTGGCCGCACTCTGAGGCTTTTTCGTCGCTACCACTGCATGTTTCTGGCGATAATCAAGAACATTGCCACGACTGTCGAAGTCGATGGCGCAGCATCGTAGCAGCATCGATTTCAGTTGCTTCCGTGCCCGCTGGACACGGCTTTTCATACCGGAATCGGACAGGCCGAGCTTCGCCGCGGCGGCCGCTTGGCTAAGGCCTTCGATCTCCGTCAAGAGCAGGGCTTCGCCATAGGCTTCCGGCAAATCTTTGATCATGGGCAACAAACATTGAGCAAGCTCCGCAGCATCTGACGGATCGTCCGGGATCGCAACGGCAATCGGTTGGTCCTCCTGTGCTGCGGCGGACATGGCGGCGTTCTCACGCGCGAATTTGCGGTGATGATCAATAATGACGTTGGTAGCGACACTGTACACCCAGGCCATTGGGTTTCTGGCCGTTTCGAGTTTCTGGCGCGATTGCACTAGGCGAAGAAGAATATCGCTAACGACGTCGTCTGCGCGACCGTCGTCAATGCGACGCCGCACAAACGAACGCAATTTCTTCTCGAACTCGTGCCACGCAATTTCTGTCATGACAGATTTTTCAGTTGGTCACGTGCTTAGCTTGCCGTTTTCACAGGTTGCGCACAACAGTTGGTATTTGACCCTTCGCGGCCTGGTTGATCGTCGTTGATGACGTACCATTCCCACCGCAGGCCCTGCGCCTGTTTGGTCCATACCTTGTCCTGGTCGGCATGGCAGCACACGGTACTTTTTTGAACTGAACCCAGGATATTAGCTTCTTCGAACCGTGCTGCTGTTTCATCGATATCCGCATGATCGAACATTTCGACGCCGATATGGTTTAGTTTTTCCGCCGCGCCGGGCTTTTCGAACAGGACGAGTTTCAAAGGTGGCTCCTCGATTGAATAGTTCGCGTAGCCGTCGCGTATCTTGTGCGGCGGCACACCGAACATCTTGGTGTAATGATCCATTGCTGTTTCAAGCTCGTCTACATTCAAGGCGAGTTGCAGTCGCATCGTAATTCTCCATCAAATTTGTCGTTTCTGACTTGTTTGACGAATGATCTCCGAAAAGGACGCAAGAATTATTGCGGGACGGGTTATTCCGCCTTGCCGCGCTCCGAGAGCCAAATGCCGCCAAGCACGAAGATCAGCGCAGCGGCGTGAAAATATTCGAACGCTTCTTGCAGGAATATAACGGCCAGAATGGACGCAAACACGGGCACCAGGTTCACGAAGACTCCGGCCCGGTTCGGACCGATCAACGTAACCCCTTGCAGGAAACAAATTTGCGCCAGGAAGGAAGGGAACAGGGTGATCATCGCGATAAGGGCCCAGCCTTTCGGGCTCGGCCATTGGAGTTGCCCGAGCATGGCTTCAATGCTGACGAGCGGCAGTGTGGCAAGGAATGCGGCGGCGACCATCGCGGTGAACAAGCCCAATGACGATACGGCAGGCCGGCGGCGCAGCCCCACAGTGTAGCCGGCATAGAGCGCGCAGGCAGCCAGCATCAGCAGATCGCCCGCATTGAACCGCAGTGCAGCCAGACGGGTCAGGCTGCCGCCGGAACCGACAATGATGATACCGATAATCGTGACCAGAACGCCGGCGAGTTGGATCTTGGTTACCTGTGTCCGGTAGACGGCAAACATGCCGATGATGACGAAGATTGGTACCGCGCCTTGCAAAATACCAAGATTGATTGCGGTTGTTGTGTGCGCTGCGAGATAGAAGAGCGCATTGAACATCGCAAAGCCAAGGGCGCCCATGGTGCAGACGAACCGCCATCTGGTGCGCAACACCGGAAGATCCTGGAGGAAGTAGCGGCGAGCAAAAACGCAAAGCAGCAGGAGCACACCGAGCCAGCGGAATGAGACAAGCAACAAAGGCGATATCTCACCGACCGCCAGCCGCCCGAACACTGCATTCGCCGCCCAGCAAAGCGCGGCGGTGGTGAGCACGAGGTAGGCGCGGATATTGCCGCGGTCTGGCGTGGTTTCAGCGGACATACTGTCTCGTCTGCTCTCTTTATTCGGGGAGACGTTGCGTTGGGTTTCTGGCGGCGGCGTGGTGCCGGCAATGTATCTACGCCAGGGCATGCGCCGACGCCAGCGGGATCGTCTTGGGGCTGCGCCGGCACGTATTCGTTGAAAAGTCCCACGCAACAAATCAACGCTAAAGCGGTCTGTGGGCTGGAGAAAGCGACGGAACCTTGTTATGTCCTGCGTCGACGAAGCTAGGGCGATATTCATTGCGCAGGAAAACCGCCTTGAAATCGGTCGTTTAACGGGGGTTTTTCGCGTTGTGCCGAAAGATTATTTGAACAAGATACTGAACGCGCGTGTCTATGACGTCGCGTCGGAATCGCCGCTTGATGTGGCAACCAACCTGTCTGCGCGGCTGAACAACAACGTCTTGATCAAGCGGGAAGACCTGCAGGCGGTGTTTTCGTTCAAGCTGCGCGGCGCCTACAACAAGATGCTGCATCTTTCCGATGCCGAGAAGGAGCGCGGTGTCATCGCGGCCTCGGCCGGCAATCACGCGCAGGGCGTCGCTTTGTCCGCAAAAAAGCTCGGCATTCCTGTGACCATCGTGATGCCGGAGACGACACCGGAAATTAAAGTCGAGGCGGTTGGCAACTGGTCGCCCAGGATCGTGCTGCATGGCGACGATTATCAGGAAGCCTATGCGCGCTCGATGGAAATCGCCGAGGTGGAGAATCTGACCTACGTGCATCCTTTCGATGACCCCGATGTCATTGCCGGGCAGGGGACGGTGGGGATGGAAATTCTGCGCCAATGCACCGAGGATATCGACGCGATTTTTGTTCCTGTCGGCGGCGGCGGCCTGATCGCAGGGATCGCTGCATATGTTAAGGCCGTCCGGCCCGAGATCAAGGTTATCGGCGTCGAGCCGGAGGACGCGGCGTCGATGACACGGTCGTTGGAAAGCAATCGCCGGGTCAAGTTGAACCAGGTGGGGATCTTCGCTGACGGTGTTGCCGTCGCACAGGTGGGCAAGGAGAATTTCCGCCTCGTCCGCCAGCTCGTCGACGACATGATTTTGGCGTCGGTCGATGAAATCTGCGCCGCCGTGAAGGATGTTTTCGACGATACGCGCTTGATTGCGGAGCCCGCCGGTGCCCTGGCTGTTGCAGGGCTCAAGAAATACGTCGCGGAGCATGGCCTGGAAGGCAAGACACTTGTCGCGATCAATAGTGGCGCGAATGTCAATTTCGACCGTCTTCGCCATATTTCGGAACGCGCGGATATTGGCGAAAACCGAGAGACGCTGTTCGCGGTCACGATTCCGGAACGGCCCGGCAGTTTTCGGAAATTCTGCGGTATCTTAGGCAAGCGGTCGGTCACTGAATTCAATTACCGCTATGCCGACGAAACCGAAGCGCAGATTTTTGTTGGCATCAAGCTGAGCGGCGGCCAGGAGGAGAAAGCCTCTCTTCTGGCGTTGTTTCGCGAAGGTGGCTATGCGGTCACCGACCTATCGGACAATGATACGGCAAAACTGCATATTCGCTACATGATCGGGGGCAGGCCGAAGAACCTCATGGACGAGGTTGTTTATCGCTTTCAGTTTCCCGAACGTCCCGGTGCGCTGCTGAATTTTCTGAATCAAATTGGCGAGCGATGGAATATCAGCCTGTTCCACTACCGGAATCATGGCTCCGCATTTGGACGGGTTTTATGCGGTATGCAGGTTCCAAAATCGGATCTTCGGCAGTTCCGGGATTTCCTGAGCGATCTCGGATATAACCATTGGTCCGAAACCGATAATCCGGTCTACAAGGCGTTTCTTAACTGATCGCGTGCAGTGTCAGTTCCGGTACGGCGTCTTTTTGCAGATCGACGACGATGTAGGTCGCGCCCTTGCCGATGGTATCCGTTGGTGAGCCGCAATAGGCGGCGAAGGCTTTATCTGACAATAGTTCCAAGGCGGCGTGATGATGACCGAGCGCGAGATAGTCGCAATGACTGTCCTCGATCTCCTGCATATGGATTGGTGATGACCGGTGCGTTTCGCCGCCATGCGGGACATAGATGCCGTGCCCCATACCGAAATACCACTGGCAATCCGCTGGCCGCTCCGGACAACCGCCGAGCGGGCTGTAGGATGGGGCGTGCTCGACCATACCCTTGCCCCAAACCGCGACGCCAAGCTCCGGGACGCGGGCGATCGCACCGACTTCCGTCGCGAGCATCTGCACGTTGGAAATTCGGTTGAAGTCATAGCGGTGGTAGATAGACCCTTCTTCGAGGCAGTCGTGATTTCCGGGGATCATCACGACGGGAACCGGCTGCTCCGAAAGGATATCCATTGCCCAGTTGATGGTGCCGTCAGTCGCCGTGTTGGAATCGAAAAGGTCGCCTGCAATCAGCATCAGGTCGGGATCGTGGCCGCGGATCTCGGCAAGAACGCGGGCAAATCCTTCACGGTAATAATCTCCCGAGGCGCCATTCATCCCGGCGGCATCGCCATCCAGGTGAATGTCGGAACAGTGTGCAACACGAAGCGTATCAGTCATGAATTCCATCAATTTGGGGAAGGGCCGGTTCCAGTATCACTGGATTCGGAGGCGTTCGATAATAACAGTAATATAGAGTGCAATTTACGGATTCCCAAATTTCACCAAAAATTTCTTGTCTTCTCGTAGTCGCCCGCGCTGCTCTCTTCGGTTATCCTTTTTACGCCGCACCTTTCCGGCTTTCGACTTTTTTCTTAGAATTCTAGGTTATACGACTGATATATAAGGAATTATAATGCACTTGAATGCGTTTTCGGAAACCAGCAATCCGCTCGATATGACGCAAACCGATGAGTTTGCCAGTTTGCTCGCCAGTGCTGCGGACCTTTCAATCCCCCATCATCCGGATATTCCCTATCGGTCCTGCAACATCGTTTTGCGGCACCAGCGCTTCCATTTTCTGGAGTGGGGCAAGGCGGACGCGCCAACCATTGTGCTGCTGCACGGGGGGCATCAGTCGGCGCATTCCTGGGATCTGGTCAGTTTGCACCTCGCCGAGAGCTATCGCGTCCTGGCACTCGACCAGCGAGGCCATGGTGATAGCGAATGGTCGCGCAGTTGGGATTATTCCAATTACACCATGTCTGAAGACGCGGAAGCCTTCATTCAGGCAATGGGTTTGAACAAACCGATCATGATGGCGCATTCCATGGGCGGCCGTAATTCAATGCTTCTTGCCAAGCGGAACCCGTCACTGTTGCGCGGCCTGGTGATCGTCGATGTTGGGCCTGAAATTTCAGATAAGGGGCGCCAGGCAATCTCTGCCTTTGTTAGGGAGAATGAGGAATTCGACGATTTGGAGCACTTTGTTCGTAACGTGCGGAAATACGATCCCTACCGCAGCCGTGAACACATCGAGCGCACGGTGAAATACAATATGATCCAACGCGAAGACGGTAAGTTTGTCAGCAAGTGCGATTCCAACCCGCGCCGGGCTGGAACGCTGAATAAGAAGGAAAACCGCGACAACATTTCCTTGGAGGATGCGGCGACTTTTGACTTTCCGGTATTGCTGGTTCGCGGCGAGACTTCCAATATCCTGACGCCGGACGCGGCGGCGCGCTTCGAAGCGGCCTTGCCGCAAGGCAAATTAGTGACCGTGCCGGAATGCGGGCACAACGTGCACTCGCAGAACACGCACGGCTTTATCGAGGCCGTGGACCCGTTCCTCGCCGGCTTGAGTTGAGCGCGCGCATAAAATTAGAAAGTTGAGGGAAAAGAGACGTTATGGCTTTGATCGAACAAGATGTCGTTATCACCACGAAATATGGCCGTATGCCAGGCTTCGCGGCGTGCCCCGATGAGCCAGGCCGTTTCCCGGGGATCATCTTCTATATGGATGCGCCGGGTTTTCGCGAGGAACTCTGCAATATGGCCCGCCGCATCGCGAAGCAGGGCTATTTCTGCGTCCTGCCTGACATGTATTACCGCCTTGGCACGATCCGCTTCGATCTGCCGCGCCGCTCCGATAAAATGTCCGCTGTCGTCATGGCGGCAATGCGGCACATCAATAACGCCGACGTTGCGGATGACACGGCGGGTATCCTCGGTTTCCTGGATGCGCAGGATAAGTGCGCGCCGGGTCCGGTCGGCTGTGTCGGGCACTGCATGAGCGGCCAGTACATCACCACCGTGGCGGCCCGGTTTCCCACCCGCTTCGCCGCATCGGCGTCGATGTATGGCGTCGGGGTCGTGACCGAAGAGGAAGATTCGCCGCATCTGCTGCTGGATCAGGTTCAGGGCGAATTGTACTACGCGTTTGCCGAAACCGATGCCCATGTGCCCGACCACGTTATCCCGGACTTGAAGGCGGCACTGGCGAAAGCCGGCACCGACAGCGAGATCGAAGTCTTCGCCGGCACCGAGCACGGCTTCCAATTCGCCGAACGTCAGGTCTATGCGCCCGTAGCGGCAGAAGAGGCGTGGGCGAAGCTCTTCGTCATGTGGGAACGCTGCCTGAGATAACTGGCCCGCTAATCAATACGCGAATCACTGGGCCCGTGACATCGATTTGTGGCGGTAATTTAAAGTCGAACTCGCGGAAATTTAACATCCGGAATAATCCAAACAGGGCAAAAATCCCGAAAATAAACCGCATATTCTGTGTCTCAGAAAATTAACCATACAAATTATTGACGTCATTGGTCCGAGATGCTCCGCTGATACTGCGGAGAGGCAGCTGTGCAATCGATAAACTTTTCGTAGCACGGGCGGGAATTCAGTCGCTTCGGCTTAAGTTAAGGCGGGGAGAGAGTATTCATGCATGTAATTGCGGTTGCGTCCCAAAAGGGCGGGTCAGGAAAAACAACGCTTGCGGGACATATCGCTGTTCAAGCCGAATTGGCAGGCGCAGGGCCGGTTGCGGTCGTCGACACCGATCCACAAGCCAGTCTCGCGGATTGGTGGAATGAGCGATCGGCGGCGACACCTGTTTTCATGCGGACATCGGTGACGAACCTGACGGCTGATATCCGCCGTCTCCGCGACCATGACATCAAGCTTGTCGTTATTGATACGCCGCCGGCGATCACCGATACGATTGCGGAAGTCGTTCAAGTCGCTGATTTGGTTGTCGTACCGACGCGGCCCAGCCCGCATGATCTGCGCGCTGTCGGCGCATCCGTCGATTTGATCGAGTCGTTGAATAAACCGCTTGTGTTCGTCGTCAATGGCGCCACCCCACGGGCGAAGGTGACGTCGGAAGTTGCAATTGCGCTCTCCCAGCATGGGACCGTATCGCCGTCAATCATTCACCAACGCATCGGGTTCGCATCGAGCATGACGGATGGCCGCACGGTCATGGAAATTCCAGGTCAAGCGAGGGCCGCAGCGGAAATAGAGGAATTGTGGGTCTATCTCGAAGAGCGGTTGAACAAGACATTTGGCAAAAAGGTCCGACTGCCATTTGGAGAAATACTCACCGCGGCGAGCCGCGCTTTCGGGTATGGACAGGCACGGGCTTAAGCGGCTGTTAGATAACTGTATGAGACTGCCGAGTGGCGTACCCTCTTGATTGACACAAAGGAAAAATCCGCTGGCCGCAAAGGAGCGGCGCCGCTGACCCATGATCTTCTCGCGCGCAAGGGAGAGGCGGTCGCGGCGGTGCGCAGTACTGATCTGGACACGCTGCTGAGCAAGGTCGGGCCTGTGGGTCAGGATACGCCGGGGGAGTACGAAGAAGCACCGCGGGGATTGAATCCGACGCCCGTGCCGGTGCGCAAACGGGTATCGAAAAGCATCATTTTCGGTGCCGTTGCCATCTTGGTCATAGGGTCAGTCGCTGCGGGGTATTACCTTAGACCTAACAGCGCTTCGAACAGCGCACAAAATGGCGAGCAGACGATACCAACAGCGTCCGGAACGGTCGTGTCCGCGGCAACGGACCCGAAACCCATCGCGTCCGTGGAGACCGCCCCACCAACGCTTAAAACAGGATCTGCCGCGCTTGAGCCAAAGCCGGTTGCGGCAAAATCTCAGGGTTCGACAACAACCGATATCGGGATTGCATCGGGATTGGAAGCATCGAAAACTGCACCTGTGCCACTGGCGGAACTGCCGAGCGAAAGTGAGATAAACGCAGCGGACAACGCCAGGATGGTCAAGGCCAACGCGGACAAAACAGGCGTCGCAGTCGTGGTTGAGCAACCGGTTCCTGCAGCAAAGTCTCCGGGTGTCTCTACTAAAGGCGAAGCGATACCCGCACCGCCGAAACTGCTACCTACGGCTGTCGCCAAAGCTTCTCCCGCGGCGACAGTTCCGGAAGCGCCAAGAGCAGTTCCCGAGACACCTACAGCCGTTGAGACAGCTACAGTCATAGAGCAACTGGCTGCGCCAAAAATCGCCGTACCGGCCTCCCCGAGACCAAAACCGGTGAAGCCCAAAATTGCTGCGCCAAGCGCAGGAGCGCCAGCACAGACGGTAACGCCACCCAAGGCGCCAAAGCCAGTTCGGCTCGCGGCTCGACCTCCGGCAGCGCCTCAAAAAGCGGCAGCCGCTGCAGTAACCAAGTCCAGCTATTTCGTACAGTTCGTATCCGTAAAATCGCGGCGTGCGGCGGACCGTGAGTGGGAACGTCTGAGAAAGCGCTACGCAACGCTCTTAGGTCCCTTCGAGCCGTCGATTCAAAAAGCTACGGTCGCCAAGAGAGGGACCTTCTATCGGCTTCGCGCGGCAGGTTTTGAGACCCGCGATCAGGCCCGTACCTTGTGTGCGAAAATGAAGGCTGCCGGACAGGGATGCCTCGTCGTTCGGCGCTAAAGAGGCTCCCCGGCCCATAATTGTGGAAAATCATTCTGTACGGCCGTTCCATGTTCTATCTTTTGAATCATGTTGAATGGTCGTGCGATCCTGCGCGTTTGAACCGCACGCGATAAACCGTCTTCGAGGGAGGAACTACCATGCGCGTCGTCATCGCGATGATGAAACACGAAACCAACACGTTTTCACCGGTACCGACGCCTATTGAACGGTTCGCACGCGGCTTTCCGCTACCGCCCCGCGGCAAGGACGCTTACGATGCGTTCAAGGGCACCGGCTCGGCAATGGCCGCTTATATTGACTTGGCGGAGCGAGAGGGATGGGAGATCGTTACGCCACTAGCGGCGCAGGCGTCGCCCAGTGCTCCGGTACAGGACGCCGCGTATCAGGAAATGACTGATGCGATCTGCGCGGCGGTGGCCGATGGCTGCGATGCCATCATGCTCGATCTGCATGGCGCGATGGTCACGGAAAGCCGCGAGGATGGCGAAGGCGGACTGATGGTCCGGCTGCGCGAGATCGCACCTGACGTGCCGATTGCCGTCGCGCTCGATATGCACACCAACCTTTATCCTGAAATCGTCGACAATGCGACGACATTGGCGGGCTATACGACTTATCCGCATATCGACAATTACGAGACAGGCGTACGCGCCGGCGAAGCATTGATCAAGGCGATCAAAGGGGAAGCCGCGCCGGTATTAGCCTGGGGTAACCGTCCAATGCTGCCGCATGTCATGCGCCAGGGGACCGGTGATTTTCCCAACAAGCAATTGCAGGAACGCATCAAGGCGATGGAAGACGGCGGCGAGGCGATGGTCGCGACCCTGTTCACGGGCTTCCCGCATGCCGATATTCGCAATGCCGGTCTCAGCGTCTGCGTCGTTACCGACGGAGACAAGGCGGCGGCAGAACGGTTGCGCGACGAACTGCTCGATTCAGCCTGGGCTGACCGCGAAGCCTGGGTTTACCAGATCGAGCCGTTGGAAGAGTCGATGGCGCGCGCGAAGCACATGACCAATGGGCCTGTCGTCCTGCTCGATCATTATGACAACTCCGCATCTGGTGGGACCCAGGACACGACGACAGTGCTGGGAGCGATCCTGGAAGCTGGATTGGAAGACGTCGCGGTATTCGCGATCTGCGATCCTGAGGCGGTGCAGAGTCTGATAAAGGCGGGTGTCGGTAATGACGTCACGTTGTCGCTCGGCGGTAACATGGATATGCCGTCGATCGGCAAGACTGGGGAGCCGGTCACCGTAACCGGCACTGTTAAGCTAATCTCGGATGGGCTCTACAAGAACCTTGGACCGGCGTCGCCCGGTGTGCTGATGGATATGGGCGCGACTGCGGTGCTCGACACCGGCAAGGTCGAAATTGTTATCATCTCACGCCAGCAGGAACCGAACGACAAGAACTGTTTCCTCAGTCTTGGGATAGATCCGGCGCGCAAGAAATATCTGATGCTGAAGAGCCGAATTCATTACCGGGCCGGATTTGGCGATATCGCGACCGAAGTTATAGAGTGCGCCGGCACCGGCGTCTGCACGTCCGATTACAGCCAGTTGACGTTCGAGAATGTGCGCCGCCCGATTTACCCGCTTGACCTGATTAACGACCCGAATGAAGGAAACGAAGAATGAAAGCTGTTGTTCTGGGCCAGGATGGCCTTGACGTCACCAATGTTGCCAAGCCGGAGCCGAAGCCCCATGAAGTACTCACCAAAGTATCGGCCTGCGGCCTGAACCGGGCCGATGTGCTGGTCTCTCAGGGCGCCTTTCACGGTGCGCAGGGGGGGGGCCGGGACGGTCATGGGTATGGAATGGTCTGGCGAGGTCGAGGCAGTCGGCAGCGCGGTCAAGAATGTCGTCCCGGGCGACCGGGTGATGTGCACGGGCACCGCCGGTTATGCGGAATATGCGGTCAGCGACTATGGCCGGACGATGAAGATTCCCGGCAACAATATGAGCTACGAGCAGGCGGCGACCCTGCCGATCGCGCTGCACACGATGCACAACGCGCTGATTACGGTCGGCAAAATGCAGGCCGGGGAGGCAGTGCTGATTCAAGGCGCAAGCTCCGGCGTCGGACTGGTGGCGATGAAAATAGCCGAGCATATGGGGTCGGACCTTGTCATCGGAACATCGACCAACGCGGAACGCCGGATGAAACTGAGTGATCATGGCGCCGATCTCGCGCTCGATTCCAGCGATCCGGGCTGGGTCGACGCGGTGCTCGATGCGACGGGTGGCGAAGGGGTCGATCTCATCGTCGATCAGATTTCGGGCAGCGTGGCGAACCAGAACTTGGCGGCGACAAAGATTCAAGGCCGTATCGTCAATGTTGGCCGCCTTGGTGGCGGTGTCGCGGAATTCAATTTCGATCTGCACGCCTTGCGCCGCATTCAATATACCGGCGTTACGTTCCGGACCCGTTCGATTGAGGAAATCCGCGCCATCGTTGCCGGAGTTGAACGCGATCTCGGCGATGCCATCGCTGAAGGCGTGTTCAATCTCCCGATCGATAGGACCTTCCCGCTGGACGAGGCCCCGGCGGCGCTCGACCATATGGCGGCGAACGCCCATTTCGGCAAAATCGTCCTGCAGGCGTGAGCGCAATTCCTGCCAACCATATCCGCGTCATTATCGGGTTTGACCCGATAATCCATGCCTGATCGAGGGTTACCAACGTAGCATGGATCCTCGGGTCAAGCCCGAGGATGACGAGTTTAAATGAGGAATACTCAATGAGTACCTATTCGATAAACGATCTTGTCTCCGACCTGGAAGGCATCACCGCCGTCTATACCGACGAACGGGAAATCCTGTCGCGCGCGGCACCGCTGGTCAGACGGGTCATGGAGGATCAAAGCTGGGTCAAGCCGGCATTCTATGACTGCGGTGAGGACCAGGGCTTCGGCATTACCGTGCTGCATGAAGGGGAGGACCATAAGCTGCTGGTCGAGGCCATCGCCTGGTTGCCGGGACGCGGCGTGCTGCCGCACGACCACCAGACCTGGGGTATCGTTGTCGGAATCGATGGGATCGAGACCAATGTGAACTGGCTGCGCAATGATGACGGCAGCAAGATCGGGTTTGCCGACCTGACAGCGGCGCACGAGCTTCGCGTCGGTCCGGGCGACGTGGCGGTTTTCATGCCCGACGATATCCATAGTGTCCGCAATGACAGCGACAAGACGACCCTGTCGCTGCATATCTACGGCAAGAGCCTATCTCAAATCGACCGCAGCGAATTCGATCCCGAGGCTAAAGTCGTGCGGTCTTGCCCGAAGCGGGAGAAGACGGCGGCGGCCTAGATAATTTCCTTGTAGAGCAGTTCCTGAATGCGTTCCGGTGATAGGCCAAGCAGGTCGCCAAAGATACGATCCGTACCCTCTTTGAAAGCTGGGCCCAGATGGGTCACGCGGCCCGGTGTTTCGGATAGTTTCGGGATGACGTTGGGGATGACCACTTCGCCGATGTCCGGATCTTGAATCCGTAATAGGTTTTCGCGGGCAGCGAACTGTTCGTCTTCGAAGATATCGGCGATAGAGTTGATTGCACCGCACGGCACGCCGCCATCCGAGCAAAGCTCGATGACCTTGAGCATCGGGTAGGCGGTCGTGAAGGCGCTTACCGTGCCTTCGACGAATTCACGGCCGGCGATGCGTTGTGCCGCTGTCTGGTATTTGTCCGGGGCGGCGAGTTCCGGCTTGCCCATAACGTGGCAAAGCCGTTCGAACATACGGTCGGATGTACAAGCAATGGAAATCCATTTGTCGTCGCCGGTCTGGAAATGACCGTGCGGGCAGGCCAGCCGTGTGCCCATGCCCTCGCGCTGCCGGATCGTGCCTTCCTTGGCGTAGGCGGGGACGAGCTCGTCGAGGAAGCGGAATATCGATTCATAAAGGCCAAGGTCGATATATTGCCCCTTGCCGGACTGCTCGCAGCTTCGCAGCGCCAGCAGGATGCCCACCGCGCCGTAGAGGCCCGTCGCGTAATCGGCGAGGGAGGTGGATCCCGGCGTGACGGGTGGCCCATCGGGCATGCCGGCGAGATAGGTCAATCCGCCGAACCCTTGCGCGATGCGGGCGAAGCCGGGACGTTCCTTATACGGACCCGTCTGGCCATAACCGGAGACGCGTAGCATGACGATCTTTGGGTTTATCTCCTTTAACACGTCCCAGCCCAAACCCCATTTTTCCATCGTGCCGGGCCGGAAGTTTTCGCAAATCACGTCCGAAACCGCGACCAGTTCCTTGAACAACTCGACCCCTTCAGGCGTGCGGAAATCGAGACCGACAGAGGCCTTGTTGCGGGATTCCGTCAGCCAGGCGAGCGTATCGCCATCCCGGTTGGTCTTCGTCCCATAGCGCCGCCAATTGTCGCCGCCCTTCGGGTTTTCGACCTTGATCACTTCCGCGCCGAACTCCGACAGAACTGTCGCCGCGAATGGCGCGGCGATGAAGGTCGCGATGTCGAGAATACGCACGCCGTCCAAGGGCAGTTTGGTCACGGGGTCACTCATCGAGAAGGGTCCTGAAGAATTTGCGGGTTATGCGTTGTACGGCACGATGGGGCTGCTGCCAATCGTGCAGCGGATCATGATCCGGCGCTCGTCGCGGGGATAGTCGAGCCGTCCCGTATGCATCAGACCGCCGCGATTCTCCCAGATGATCGTGTCGCCGACCTGCCATTCATGCTCCCAACGATATCCATCGCCGCCGGCGGCGTGCAGGCAATCATAAAGCGTCTCGAGCAGGTCTTCGCTCTCAGCTTCATCGATGCCGGGAATGCGCACCGAGAGGAGGGGATTGGCATAGATCGCCGCTTTGCCGGAAACGGGATGCCGGCAGATGACGGGGTGACTTACGGCAGCGCGCGTCTGATCTTCGTCAGTCAGTTTCTGTGACAAAAATTGCGCCTGTGCATTGCGCGGGTTACTCCCGAGCGCGAACTCGACACGCAATCCTGCTACCCGTTTTCGTACCTTTTCAGGCAGCAAATCGTATGCGCGGTGGGCGCTGGCAAAACAAGTGGCCCCGCCGCGCGACGGCACCTCAATGGCGTGGACGGATGTCGCCTTGGCCGGAATTTCATCGTAGTTCGTATCGGAATGCCAGCCTTCGCGCAGATTGTCGGTGACGCCGCGACGGGCCGCCATTTCATCGAACTTGCCGTTTTCGTCGACATTGCGGTTGTAGACGATTTCCGGCACGTCCGGATGCCAGAATGCCTTTTGGATATGGCGCTGCAGGTGGCCGAACTGACCTGAAAAGGCCGCGAATTTCTGCGGGGTGAGCGGTTGATCTCGAACCAGGAGGACCTGATGGGTCACGAACGCCGCTTCGAGTGCTGCCAGATCCGCCGGCGCAAGGGGTTCGGCAATGTCGACGCCTTTGACTTCCGCACCGACGTCAGATCCCGATGGAACGATTTCCAGACTCAAAACAGCTACCTCACGCTATTGATCTGCCGTCGCTTTAGGCCGCCGCGAGCGGCCCTTTCAGCAACTGTCCCGCATAGTCGCCCGTCGACACGCCGTTTTCGAAGGCGACCACGCCGTTGACGACGGTGGCTGCGATACCATTGGCTTTCTGTACCAGCCGTTTGGCACCTCCGGGCAGGTCTTGAACGACAGTCGGCATTTGCGGTTTGATGGTTTCGGCGTCGAAGACGACGATGTCGGCGGCGTAGCCGGTGCGGATCAGACCGCGATTGGGCAGTTCCCATGCCGAGGCATTGTCGAAAGTGAGCATGCGGATGGCTTCTTCCAAGGTGAAGGCCTGCCGGTCGCGAACCCAGTAGCTCAGCAGATGGGTCTGTAGCGACGACCCCATCTCCTGGCAGACATGCGCGCCGGAGTCCGAGAAGGTGGCCAAGGTGCGCGGATGCTTGAGCATGCCGAGCACGTCGTCCTTTTCGGTGTTCACTAGCGGCTGCAGGAACATCTGATCTTCGTTTTCAAGCATCAGATCGATGACCGTCTCGACCGGGCTGGTATTGCGTTGCCGCGCCAGTTCGGCCACCGAGGGGTCGTTCCAGTCGACACCCTTCATCGCCAGCAGGTTTTCATAGTCGGGCCGCATCGGATTGGTCGACGCATCGCCGCCGCCCTGGAATTCCGCCACGCGGGGCCGCATCGTTGCTTCCTCCGCAATCAATTTGGCGCGCGTGTCCGGATCAGCGAGCTTACGTTTCTGTTTATCCAGGGGCAGGGCACGGACTTCCTTCCACGCCGGCAATACGTCATAGGGCAGATTGGACTTCATCGAGAAGACGACGCTGATCGGCCGCGTCGAGGATTGCCCATACATGCGACCACCCTTGGCCACCGTGTCGTCGATGACTTCGGTCTGGAATTGCCAGGATGTGGGATCGTCCAGCATCCGCGTGGCGATCGTGCCGAACATAATCGGCCGGCCGCTTTCAAGCGCGACCCGTTGTAATTCCTTGAAGAATTCCTTTTGCGCCGAGCCGCTGGACACGTCTGGGCCCACCTGGAAGATGCCGGCATTCAGGTCCGCCATCGCGCCGACCAGCCGGTCGACTTCCGACCAGTCCGCATAGCGGCTCGCGACTGGCAGTCCGGCAGGGGTGGAGTGTGTTGTGGACATCGACGTAGAGAAGCCCACGGCCCCGGCTTTGACGGCTTCTGAGACGGCAGCGGCCATCGTCGCCACATCGTCGTCCGTCGCCTTTTCCGACAGGGCGCGCTCGCCCATGACATACATGCGCAACGCAGAGTGGCCGATATAAGCGCCGTAATTGATGCCCTTGGGGACGCGCGCGACAGCATCGAGATATTCCGGGAAGGTCTCCCAACTCCAATCGACGCCGGCCATGATGGCGTCGCTTGGAATATCCTCGACCGCTTCGAGGCACTGCGCGAACCATTCCCGTTCTTCCGGCTTGCAGGGCGCCAGCGCGAACCCGCAGTTGCCCATCATGACGCTGGTCACGCCATGCCAGCAGGAACAGCTCCCCAAGGGGTCCCAGGTAACCTGCGCATCCATATGCGTGTGGCCATCGATAAAGCCTGGGGAGACGATCATGCCTTCCGCGTCGATTGTCCTTGTGGCCGTGCCGTTAATACGGCCGATTTCGACGATCCGCCCATCCGTCACACCAACATCCGCGCGATAGCGGGCACCACCCGATCCGTCGACAACCGTCCCGTTTTTGATGAGCAGATCCATGACATCCTCCCTATGTGAAGACACAGTGTTCCGTATTCTTGCATTGCCGGGCGTCAGGTCACAACATGGCGGCAGATTCACCCATACAGCGAACAATCAGGAGGAAATCAAAATGGGCCCGAAGCTCGTCGACCATCTGCTTTACGAAAAGGAAGAAAACGGTCTCGTCTGGATCAAGTTCAATCAGCCGGAAGTCATGAATGCGCTGATCGGCAATTCGGAAGAAAACAGCACGGTGGCGAAGGTCGGCGAGTATATGCGCGCCGCGGATGACGATCCGGACGTGAGGATCATCATCCTGACCGGTGTCGGGCGCGGCTTCTGCTCCGGCGCGAACTTGAAGGGTAAGGCGCCGCCCGAGGTGACGGGCGAAAACTTCGTCGGGAATCGCAGCGGACGGGAAGGGGCGGATGCCGTACGTCAGCATTTTTTCCACGGGTTCACCAAGCTGCACCGCGACATTGCCGATATTCGCAAGCCGACGATCGCCATGATCAACGGTCCCGCCGTGGGGTCGGGCATGGATATGTCGCTGCATTGTGATATCCGCATCGGCTGCGAAAAAACCCGTTTCGTCGCGTATCATCAGGCGGGCCAGATCATCGAGAATGGCGGCTGCTATTACCTGCCGAAAATGATCGGCCTCGGTCGCGCGCTGGAATACGCCTATACCGGCAGCTGCGACGCGGAAACCGCCTATCGCTGGGGCATGATCAATCATCTGGTGGAGTCCGAAAAGTTGGAAGAGTTCACCCGCGAGATGTGCGACAAGATGCTCGGTATCCCGCCGCTGGTGCAGTGGAACAGCAAGCGCATCATGCGTGCCGCGCTGGACACGACCCTGGATCACACCATGGTGCTGACGTCGAACGCCGCCCTGATCCTGAACAGCTCGGACGACGAAACGGAAGCCCGCAAGGCCTTCGTCGAGAAGCGTAAACCCGTCTTCCACGGACGCTAGGCGCGACATGAGCGGCGATAACATGACCGACTGGCGGACCGGCATCGCCGAAGTCGTCAGCACGGATACCGAGGAGGAGGTGCTCATCCGCGGACGAAAGTTGAGCGAGCTAATCGGCTCGCTTTCCTTTGCGGAAGCCATGTTCCTCCTCCTGACGGGACGCGAGCCGACCAAGGCGCAGGCGCGTGTCCTCGACGCGTTGCTTGTCGCGTCCATGGAGCACGGCATCGCGCCGCCCTCGATGATTGCCCGGTGCTACGCGTCCTATGGCACCTCGATCCAGGCGGCGATGGCGGGCGGGATCATGGCGTTTGGCGATACGATGGGCGGTGCCGGCGAGCAGTTGGCGAAGATGTTGTCGGAAGAGATCACCAACCTGAGCGGCGACATGTCGGATGCAGCCCTTCAGGCGCTGGCGTCGGAGATCGTTGGGCGTGGTGGGCGAATCCCCGGGTACGGCATTCCACTACACGGGGCCGATCCGCGCTCACCGAAGATGCTGGAAATCGCGCATGAGGAAGGTTGCTTCGGACCGCACTGCCGCTTGACGGAATTGATCGAGAAGGAAATTGAGCGGACGCGCGGGAAACCCGTTCCCCTCAATCTCGACGGCATCGGCGCGGCGATCATTCTCGACCTCGGCTTTCCCTGGCAACTGACCCGGATGTTTTTGATTACGCCGCGGTCTGTCAGCTTCGCGGCGCATTATTACGAGGAACAGCAGCAGGGCACGAAGTGGCGGCACCTCGGCGCTGACGATATTACTTACGAGTCGTAACCTGGCGGCGGGACAAAGCCGCCGAAATTCTCTTCGATTAGCCGGGCAAACTCGATGCAGGTGTGGTCGCCGAAGTTGGGGCCGATGATCTGAATGCCGACGGGTAGGCCGGATCGGGTCAGGCCGGCCGGCGCAACGCTGGCGGGCAGATAGACCACACCGCTGATTCCGGCCCAGAACATTTGATCGGTTGTCGGCACGCGCTCGTTGTTGACGGTGATCGTGCGTTCCCAGCGCTCGCCGTGATGGTCGTGCGGCTGGGCGGCTGAGGCCGCGGCGGGGCAGAGCAGCAGATCGTATTCCTCGAAATACTCGGCCCAGCGCTGGCGCAGATGGGCGCGCTCATTGTTGAGCTGAAGCCACTGGCTGTGCCCCATCGTGTTGGCGCGGAGCATGCGGGCGTAATAGCTGTCATCGCCGGGGTCGAGCGTGGCGGCCGTGGCTTTCTGCGCTTCGATGACTTCCGGCTGCATCCGGCCCGAAGTCGCGCCGCGCAGCAGCAAGACATAAAGCTCATAGGCCCGGTACATATCGATATCGGGGCGGGCGGCATCGTCTACCGTCGCACCGGCCTGAGCGATTTTGTCGACCAGGACCTGCAGCACATCGGTCATCTCCCGGTCGACACTCGAGCCGGGCTCCGAGAGCATGACGCCGATCTTGAAATCGGACAGTTTGGTTTTCTTGGCCTTCGGCAGTTCGAGGCGCCAGGCGACGCCGTCGGTTTCGTCGGGGCCAGCCATGACGTCCAGCGCGATCGCGAGATCCTTGGCGGTACGGGCGAGGGGACCCACCACCGAAATGTCGGCGTAGGTGAGAGAGCCCGGCATCGCATGGCCTTGCGTTGAAATCACGCCATAGCTCGGTTTGTGGCCGAAGATACCGCAAAAATGCGCCGGGTTGCGGATCGACGCGCCAATATCACTGCCGGCGTCGAGGCCCGTCATCCCCGCGGCTAGCGCGGCGGCGGAACCACCCGAGGATCCGCCAGGGCTAAGGTCGAGATTCCACGGGTTGTTCGTCACCCCATAAATGTCGTTATAGCTCTGCCAGTCGGCGAGGAGGAGCGGCACATTGGTCTTGCCGAACAGATTTACCCCGGCGGCGTTCAGCCGGTTGACGGATAGCGCGTTCGTCTCGGCGTAATTATCTTCGAGCGAGGGCATGCCCCAGGTCGTCGGCATGCCGGCCACATTGTAGGATTCCTTGATCGTCATCGGAACGCCATGCAGCGGGCCGAGCCAGTCGTCTTTTGCCGCCAAGGCGTCGAGCTCGTCGGCACGTTGCCGCGCGCCGTCGGGATCGCTGAAGATGATCGCGTTCAAATCCGGATTGAAGCGCGCCACCCGGTCCAGATAGGCTTCCAATACGTTACGCGCCGTTGTTTTATGGGCACGAATATCGGCGGCTATTTGATGGGCGCCGGCAAACGGGTTGGGGTCGGGCATCATTCACTCTCTGCAAGGGGGCTAACTGAGAACTCGAACGGGATTGCCGGACAGCCAGGCGAGGACATCTTCCAGGCTGTCCTGATAGCGGACGACGAAGTTCTCCCGTGTCCGGCCGCCGACATGTGGCATCAGCACGGTGTTCGACATCGTGCGGAGCTTGTGATCGCGCGGCAGTGGTTCCTGGTCGTAGACATCGAGCCCGGCACCCGCGATGGCGCCGGCTTCCAGGGCGGCGATCAGGGCCGCCTCATCGACGATGGGGCCGCGCGCAGTGTTGATCAACAAGGCAGTTGATTTCATCAAACCGATTTCCCGCGCGCCAATGGCCCCACGGCTTCTATCGCCCAGGATCAAATGCACGCTGATGATGTCCGCCGTTTGGAAGAGCGTATCCTTATCGACGCGCGTGACGCCAATTTCGGCGCACCGTGCGTCGGTGAGGTTTTCGCTCCATGCGATGACGTCCATATCGAAGGCCTTGCCGACCTTGGCGACGCCGGAACCGAGCGTGCCGAGACCGACGACGCCCAAGGTCCGACCGCTCAGGCCAAGTGGCAAATCGATGCCCCATTTACCGTCGCGCATGGCGCGGTCTTCGCTGGGGATATGCTTGAGAAGACTGAGGATCAGCCCCCAGGCCAACTCCACGGTAGCGATTGGAAACCCATAGCCGGTACCGCAAACGGTAACCTGGCGCTCGGCGAGTGCCGCCATGTCAAGGGCGGCGTTGCGTTGGCCGTGTGTGATCAGGCATTTCAGTTTTGGCAGCCGCCCGATCAAGGCGCGGTCGAACTGCGTCTCTTCACGCGCGGTGACGACAATGTCATAGGGGGCGAGCAGGGTGGCGGCCGCTTCAGGATCGGTAAGCCGGTCCTGGAAGAAAACGGCGTCGATTTCCGCGGGGAGTTGCGACCAATCGGCAGCCTCCCGGGCGAGGTTTTGATAATCGTTGATAACCGCGAGGCGCATCAGTAACCCGCTTCCCAATCGATCACGTTTCGCAGCGGCTCATCGTGCAAATAATGTTCCATGTTCTCGCACAAGACCTCGATCGCGCGATGGCGGTTGATGTCGGTTCCGCCCGATGTGTGAGGAGTGATTAGCACATTTGGATGCTGCCACAGCCGTTGCGGCGGTGGGCTTTCGAATTCACCGATATAGACATCGAGCGCCGCCCCGCGCAGCTGACCGGAATCCAGCGCGTCGGCAAGGGCGTTTTCATCGATGATCTCGCCGCGTGCGACATTCACCAGAATGCTGCCGGGTTTTGCCGCGGCCAGGGATTTGGCGTTGATCAAATCCGTCGTCTCCGGCGTCCATTGACAGCACACCGCGATGATGTCGCTTTCCGCAAGCATCGCCAACAGATCGCGCGGCGGCCGGATTTCGCTAAAGCCTTCCGGCAAGGCTTCGCCGTCTTTCGGGGGATGGCGCCGCGTGCCGATGACCCTCATGCCGAGCGCGGCACAGAGCCGGCCGACATCCTGGCCGATGCCGCCCGCACCGATGACGCAAACAGTTTTCCCCTCGATCAACACAGGGGCATAGGCACGGTGATCAAATTCCGAGCGTTGACTATCGATCGTGGTCCGCTGCAGGCCCTTGGCGAAATGCATAATGCCGGCAATCGTGTATTCGGCGATCGGAAGCGTGTTCCCGAAGCCGCGCGACGTGGTCACCGTGACATCGCTGCCCCAAAGATCGCCCAGCATGAGGTTGCTCGCGCCGGCGGGCCGCTGATGAAACCATTTCAGCTTCGGGGACCTGGCGCGCAGATCGAGCGGGAAGGGCCATCCGCCCAGGACAACTTCCGCCTCGGCGAGCAGGGCGTCGCGTTCTTCCTTCGTGCCTTCGCCCTTGGCGTCCGGCGTAAGATAGCGGTTAGACGTGAAGGATGGCCATGTGTCGCGGATCTCCCCATCGAACCAGCCGGCCGCGTCGGTGTATTTGATCGCGGGGCTGATCGCTTTCACACGGTCGGTCTCCGCCGGAGACATTCGTTGAATATTGAGGACGTTTACTTCGCGCATTGATGTTGCTCCGCTCGAGTGACGTTGATTGATCTGATTTCTGCCAGGGTAGGAATTTTACAATATCCTAACCTGACGGGGCCTCTATGCATATTGGCGAGATTGCAATAGCATCGCGTGCGTTTTCCAGCTTATTCCAATCCGAACAGGCGCTCTTTGACCGGCTTCTTCAAACGCCAAAACCGACATGCCCATCGGGCTGCAAAGGTGCGCGTGTGAGAACCGATTCCGTCGACGAGTTATTCGCGCGCTACGGGCCTTCCTACCGGATGTTTGTGACCATAACGGGTATGATGGCGTCTTTTGTCATGGTGGTCTCGGGGACGATCGCGAATGTGGCGGTACCCGATGTCATGGGCGCATTCGGGATCGGGCTCGATCAGGCGCAGTTAATGGCGACGGCCTTCAATATCGCCATGACGACGAGCCAACTGCTTAACGCATGGGTGATCGCTGTCTTCGGGCAGCGCATCGGCTTTTCCGCGACACTGATCATCTTCACGATAGGGAGCCTGATATGCGGGTTCGCGGAGGATTACAGCTTCGTTGTATTCGGACGGACCTTGCAGGGCTTTTCCGCCGGGGTCATTCAGCCGCTCGTGATGGTCACCATATTTCAGGTGTTCCCAAGCGACCGGCGAGGATCCGCAATGGGCCTCTACGGAATGGCATTGTCGCTGGCTGTGGCGATCGGGCCGGCTTTCGGCGGTATCGCCATTGGGATATTTGATTGGCGTTATATCTTTTTTGCCCCGCTGCCATTGGTGTTTTTGGCTTTCTTCGCCGGTCTGATCTTCATGCCGTCCTATCGGGCTGCAAAGGAGCAACCCTTCGATTGGACCGGCTACGGGCTGATTATTGTATCGCTCTATTGCATCATGACCGGGTTGACAGACGGTCAACGTGATGGATGGGTTTCCAACCGTATCGTCACCTATTTTGTCGTTGCTGTCGTATGCGGTGTCTGGTTTTTGAGATCGCAAATGCGTAGCGACGCAACCCTGGTTGATTTGACGCTTTTCAAAAACCGCGAATATACAGCTGTTATCATTATTACGTTGATATTTGGCATCGGTAATTTCGGCACCTCTTATGCGGTGCCGGTCTTCGGCCAGTTGGTGCAGGGGATGACCCCGCTTTCTGCCGGTTTGCTGATCATGCCGGCAGCATTGATGGTCGCCGCCGCCTTGCCCTTCACCGGCCGGTTGGCGGACACGATTTCGCCACGGCTCGGAATCCTGATTGGACTTACCCTTTTCGCGTCGGGTTCCGCCTTCATGATCGATGCGGACGTCAACACGCCTTTCTTCAGTTTGATGATCTATTACATCATCAGCCGTTTTGGCATGGCATTTACGATGCCGTTCCTCATGAGCACCGCGTTGCGGACGCTTGAACCGGAAAAGTTGAACTCCGGCGCCGGCATGGTCAACTTTTCACGCCAGCTTGGCGGATCGCTGGGGACCAATGCGTGGGTGGTATTCGTGCAAATGCGGACTCAGTTCCATGCCGACGCCCTCACAGCGACGCAGGATTCATCGAATGCCGTGAGCCGAGAATTGCTGGACAGCGTTGGACAGATACTGCGCGAAGCCGGTGTCCCGGGCGCCGTGACCGAGCCGGGGGCTTTGCATTTTCTTGGCCAGGTGCTGGAAGCGCAGGCGACGACCCTGGGATTTCAGGATGGGTTTTGGGTCTTTGTGATTGTTTTTGTTCTCGCGATGATTCCGGCCTGGATGCTGGGTTCAGGAAAGAAATAGCCCATCATCGTTAGCTGTCGCCTTCGATTTCTTCCAGTGCGGCATAGTCTTCGCGCCGGAACTCCTGCTCGACTTCGTCAATCCGGTCGACGCTGATACCCACCGCACGAAGAACGATGCCCGCCAGTTGGATGCTGGCTTCGAGGGCTTCAGGCACCACGGATGTTGCACCTGCCTGGGTTAAGTCGCGACGGTGCCGCAGATTTCGCGCCCGTACAAAAATTTGCAGGTCGCGAAAGCTGCTGCGCAACACCGTAACCGCGCGGCTGGCGGAGTCGCTTTGGTCTATCGTGATGACTGCCGCGCTGGCACGCCCTGCGCCGACGGCGTTTAGGATTCCGATATCGCTCCCGTTTCCGTAGAAGACGGACATGCCTTTGCGATGGCAATTGCGCACCCGTTGATGATTGAGATCGAGGGCAACATAATCAACGCCGCCGAGCGCCAGGGCTTTCGCAACCGTTTGACCAACCCGGCCAAAACCGACAATGACGATATGCCCGCTAAGCGTCTGCGTTTCTTCACTGATGGCCGCGAGGTTTGGTTCCGGCCCTTTGCCAATCGAGCTTGCCAATCTGGCGCCGACAAAATCCAAGGCCGGTGTCAGCACCATGCTGATCGAAATTACCGCAAGCAGGACTTGCCCGATCTCATGCGGCAAGACACCGGAAATCATCGCCGCGCCAAAAATGACAAATCCGAACTCGCCGCCTTGAGACAGAAGCAAGCCGGCGCGGATTGCCGTTGCACTGCTTTGCCCCGTGAGCCGGCAGAGTATCGCCGTAATTATAGATTTTCCGATCATCAGGCTGCAGACGAGCAGGATGATTTCCCACCAGCGTCCCGCGATGAGCGGCAGGTCGATCGACATGCCGATGATCATGAAAAACAGGCCGAGAAGGATGCCGCGGAAAGGCCGAATATCGGCTTCGACCTGATGCCGGTACTCGGTTTCCGCGAGCAGCAGCCCTGCCATGAAGGCGCCCAATGCCATCGAGAAGCCGCCCAGCGAAACCGCCCAACTGGTCCCAAGTATCACGAGCAGCGTTGCCGCAACGAAAAGCTCCGAACTGTTGGTTCCCGCGATGACGCGATAGAGAGGGCGAAGGACAAGCCTGCCAATAATGACAATTGCGACGATTGCCGCAGCGGCTTGGATAGCGGAAAGGAGGGCAAGTTGCGCAATACCAGCTTCCGTATCCCCCAGCAGTCGCACAATGATGAGCAAAGGGACGACGGCGAGATCTTGCAGTAAGAGTATCGCAAAAGCAGCTTGGCCATACCCCGTCATGCGCTCACCTCTTTCGATGAGAAGCTGAAGCACAAATGCGGTGGACGATAAGGCGAGACCGCCCCCGATAACGATGGCTTCGCGTCCCGTCGCGCCGAGCATGATGGCGATGCTTCCGATGACGAAGCCGGTTATGACCACCTGCAAGGTGCCCAACCCGAGCACACTGCCGGCCAAGCTCCTCAAACGCTCGATAGAGAGCTCCAAACCGATCATGAAAAGCAGGAAAACAACGCCGAATTCCGCTAAGGCGTGTGCCTCGGAGGAGACCTTGACCAGGGATAAAAGATGCGGCCCGATAATCACGCCGGCGGCGAGGTAACCGAGTATAGGGCTAATCCTGAAGGGCTTGAGCAACGGCACCACGATGATGGCCGCTGCGAGAAATATCAGGACATCGTAAAGGACTTCAGGAATGTGCAAGAGGGGTACCCTTAATCGAGATAGAGTTTAAAGCCGACATGGCTTGGTTCATAGCCGAGCTTTTCATAAAACGCCAACGCGCGCTCCCGCGCTTTGTTCGAAGTCAATTGCACAATCCGGCAGCCCTTATTTCGAGCCCTATCCGCTGCCCATTGAAACATTTGTTCGCCCATACCCTGTCCGCGCACACTTTCCGCGATCCGAACCCCTTCAATTTGGCAACGCGTGGCCCCTTGGAAGGTCAGGTTGGCGATATAGGTAAGCTGCATGGTGCCAGCTACACCATCCGCATCCTCAGCTATAATGACTTCATTGTTGGGATCTTGTTCGATAGCGATGAACGCATCGATATAGTCTGACGATAATTCGACAGCGTCTGCTTCGCGTGTCTTACCCAAATCGTCCTGTGCGAGCATTGCGACGATCGTGGGCAAGTCGGCGCGGGCCGCAGGGCGGAATGTGATGTTTTCTCCGGTGGGCATTGCTTAGAGTCCTTTGATTCTTGAACCTGCTCTGACACCGCTGCTGTTTTAGACGGATGATGTCATACTATGCCAGTTGCAAGGATACCGATTGGCTAAAACGCTGGGGTCAGGCGGAAACCCTTGGGTGAAGGGCTAATTCGGCAGTTTAGCGAGTAGGGCTATTTTTTGCGCCTTCCAGTTGGTACCATTTCGGCAAATCTTGAAAATGTGCGGCGCACGGTTTGCCGCGCGGTACGGTATAGGAGGAACGGATGATCAAACGGTTTTCATCGCTTTTTGCCGGTCACATCGACCTGGGCGATATGGGTACGGACGCGACGCCGGCGAATGAGCGGCGCTATTCGGACGAACAGTTGGCGGGCATATTCGGGAAAACCGAGGCGCTGGCGAAGTGCATGGACAAGCTGGGTTATCACGCCTTGTGGTTCGCGGAGCATCATTTCCAGCATGAAGGCTATGAAGTTATCCCGAACATCCCAATGCTGGCGGTTCATTTGTCGCATATCACCGACAATCTGCGCTATGGCTGCGGGTTCAATATTACGCCGATGTGGCATCCACTGCGTTTGGCGGAAGATTTCGCCGTTGCCGATCATCTCACCGATGGCCGCTGCATCTTTGGCGTCGGACGCGGCTATCACACGCGCGAAGTCGAAACGCTTGGCGGCGAACTGATCGACAAGGACGCCAACCGGGAGATGTTCGAGGAACAGGTGGATATTCTATTCAAGGCCTTTAACAACCAGTCCTTCTCGCACAAGGGAAAGTACTACACCTTGCCGCCGGATGTGCCCTATCGCGGCTATCAACTGAAGGAACTGTCGCTTGTGCCACGGCCCAAGAATCTGCCCGTGGAGTGCTATCAGCCGGTCGTCAGCGCAACCGACCGCGGCCTCGACTTCATGATGAAGTACGACATTAAGGGTATCATCGGCGGCGGTTCGGCGCTGTTGTTGAATAGTTCGATCTCCGCATTCCATGAGGCGCATTTGCGGGCCGGCAAGGAATCGCAGCTTGGCACCGATTTGTGCCTCGGTATTTCTTTCCATCTAGCGGACAGCAAGGAACAGGCCATTAAGGAAGCACGGCCGTTCTACGAAGAACATGCCAAGATGTTCGGCCCGCTCGGGTTCCTTGGTAAATTGAAGCCAGAACAGGTCGAAGCGATCGGCAAACGCGGTGGCATTCCGAACTCCGGTATTCCGACCTTGGAAGACGCTTGCGACAATGGGGCCTGGTATTGCGGACCGCCGGAGGGTTTTCTGGAATTCCTAGCGGAATTAAACAGCCGCTACCCGGGTCTGGAAGACGTCAATGTTCAGTCCGCGATGGGTACGCCGGAAAAGATCATGGTTGAGCAGCTCGAAGCGTTTGGCACCGAGGTCATGCCTAAAATGCGCATGGCCGAAGCGGCTGAATAGACTTTTGGATTAAGACTGTGATTGCGGCGCCGTTCCCGCCGCAATCACATTGGGACAGCGTCGAAGGCGATACAGATTCTTTCTTCGTCCGATGTGAATTGGATCACTCGGTGCGGCAGTGAGGACGGAAACAGGACAAGGGCGCCAGGAAAGGTTTCGACCATCTTGCGTGGAAAGTCATCGCGCAGAACCGGCAGGTCATAGCCTCTTAGGGTGAATTCGATATTGCCTTCGCCGCCGCCGTTCTTGTCGGGTACTTTGAGGTAGAGGACGCCGCTCAGCCAGGCGGAATGGATATGGGCCGCGATCTCGCCGCCCTGCTTCAGGCGAATATACCAACCGTCGAGCGCGTATTCCTGTGGCCAGTTTTCGATGAACAGGCTCCGCTCGTCTTTGTGCATCGCATGATATTTGTCTATGTAGTGCCGGATCGCGATCTCCGTTTCGTCGAATTGGCGGATGCCTTTAATGAACAGATTGCCGATTGAATGGTAGCCGGCGGAAACAGGGCCAGGCGCGAACCGCTCATTGCCGCCGCTGTTGTTCACCGCGTCGTGCAGCCCGTCGATGCATTCTTCGTCAATGGCACCGTCTTCAAGGAGATTGAAGACCACGATATTGGCGATCGGGTCGTCACAGAATTTGTAGTGGTTCTCGGTGCCATGTTGGTGGGCGACGAAGGCTGCGGCGGCGGCGGCGCGAAAATTAAATGAATTTTGCTGCGCCTTGATGAGTTGCAATTGGATATTGTAGGCGATTTTGTCGTCTTTGCGATAGTAGCACTCCAATAGCAAGGAGCTGATCTTTGCACTTTCGTTCTTGGGATCGGCGGCTCGATAGCATTCTATGGCGTCTTCAATTCGCTCCTCGCTAAAATATGCGCTCCCCAGATTAAGCCGAGCGTCGACGAAGTTCGGTTTCAATTCCAGCGCGCGCCGATAGCATGCCTTTGCGTCACTGGTTTTGCCCAACTCTTTGTAGACGACGCCTAAATTGTTGTGTGCTTCGGCGTTGTCGGGATTAGCCTCCAAAAACTGGATGAACGTACTGATTGCATCGTCGAAACGGTCGAGCAGACGGTACACATTGCCTATGTTATTAAGTGTTTGCGGCAGACCAGGTACCACGTCCAAAGCGTTTTGATAACTTTCCAGCGCTTCGTCGAGCCTGCCGAGTTCTTGTAACGCGCTGCCGAGGTTGTTATAGGCTGCGGCATATCGTGGTGTGATCTTCAGTGCTTGCTCAAAACTGGTCAACGCATCGTCCCACAATTGCTTTTTCTGCAGGATGATCCCGAGGTTGTTATGCGCTTCTGCGTAGTCGGGATTGTATTGCAAGGCATGCTGGTAACAGAGGATGGCCTGATCGGTTTCGCCCTGCTCCGCCAAGGCGGCGCCCAAATTATTATGGGCTTCCGCATAGTCTGGTGCATGGGTGAGCGCGTCTTGATAACTGGAAATCGCCTCGCTAGTGCGTCCGAGACCGTTCAGCGCGACGCCTAAATTGTTGTGTGCATCGGGATAATCAGGTTTTAGTACGACGGCCTCTTGGAAACATGCGACCGCATCTTCCGTCGCGCCGGATCTCTGCAACGCGATCCCGAGGTTATTGTACCCTTCAGCGGCAGAAGGCTCCAATTCCAAAGCCTTCTGAAAACACTCGACCGCGCCGTGATGCTTGCCCTGATCGAGTAATGCCGCGCCGAGGACATTGTGCAGAATCAAGGCACTCGGGAACTGGGTCGTTAATACTCTCGCCCGCGCCTCCGCTTCGATTACATTGCCGCTATTGTATAGCGCGATAAGAGCCTGGATATCCTGCTGGCTTGGCGCGTTGGCGCCGCCGCTGGTTTTGCCCTGCATAGCCAATGCGGCACGCAACCCATCTTGCGCCTGTACATTTTGGGGAAATTTCGCAAGAATTGCGCGATAGACATTTTCCGCGATATCCGGGCGTCCCGCATCCGCACTTGCGGTCGCCTGCTGCAACGCTTCTTCGACGGTGGCCATGCGCAATCGCCGTACAGGTAGTTGAATCAACGTCAAAACAGGCGAAAGGCGCCCGTTGAGGTACATAAATATATCCCCCTTGCGAGAGCGTGGAAAGGCGGCATAGCGCCCGCGCGACATTGCGCCTCAGCTTGCGGCGCCGCTTGATGCTGATAGGTCACGACCGTTAAGTTGCTCTGCAACGGACAGGGGGGAAATTACAATGAACGTGGATTATGTTGTCGTTGGCGCAGGTTCAGCCGGGTGCGTCATGGCGGCACGGTTAAGCGAAGATGGTGCGAAGGTCGTGCTGCTGGAAGCAGGCCCCAAGGACCGCCATCCGATGATCCACATCCCCGCGGGGATACGGGCCTTGCTGCACAATCCGGCAGTGAATTGGATGTATAGCAGCGAACCGGAGCAGAATACCGGCGGGCGGCGCATTCATTGGCCGCGTGGTCGCGTTCTCGGCGGCTCGAGTTCGATCAACGGCATGCTTTACGTGCGCGGCAACCGGGCGGATTTTGATGGATGGGCGCAACGTGGGTGCCGAGGCTGGGGCTTCGACGACGTATTGCCGCTTTTCATGAAATCGGAAAATTACCGCAGCCGCGGCGGCGATGAAGTTCGCGGCCGCAACGGACCGCTGATTGTTGAGGATTACCGCACGGTTCTGCCGTTGACGCATAAATTCGTCGAAGCGGCGCAAGAAGCTGGATTTACATTTAATCCCGATTTGAACGGCAAGGGTCAGGAAGGGGTTGGGTATTCCCAGATGACGCGGCGGGGACGCTTTCGTGGATCGACGGCCCGCACGTTCCTGGCCGAGGCAAAGGGCCGCCCCAACCTTGAAATCGTCACCGAGGCTGTTGCGACCAAGCTGTTGTTCGAAGGCAAACGGTGCGTTGGCGTGGCTTATCGTCAGGGCGGGGTTGACCGCGAAGTTCGGGCCGGGCGGGAAGTCATCCTATCCGGCGGTGCGGTGAATTCACCCCATTTGCTGCAGGTCTCCGGTATTGGGCCGGCGGAGCGCCTGCGCTCAATCGGAGTTGAGGTCGTGCACGATCTGCCGGGAGTCGGATCGAACCTGTCAGACCATTACGTGACGCGTGTTTCGCATCGCGTGAAAGATCTTATTTCGATCAATGAATTGGCGCGTGGTGTTCGGGTTGCGCGTGAGGCTTTGCGCTGGGTTTTTCGGGGTAATGGTGCGCTGACATTCGGGGTCACCAGTGCGCAGGTGTTCTGCCGCAGCCGCGAAGGGTTGAGCAGTCCCGATCTGCAGCTACTGTTCACGCCGGCCAGCTATGGCACCGAGGTCATTGGATCATTGGAAAATGAGCCGGGCATGACCGTGGCAGTCTGTCCTGTCCGACCGGAGAGCCGCGGCACCATCATGGCGGAAAGCGCCGATCCCTTGGCGGCGCCGGTAATCCGGCCGAACTACCTGTCGGCGGAAGGCGATGCCTATGTCATGCTGGCGGGCATCCGTCACACGCAACGCATTCTCGCCGCGCCGGCCTTCGAGGGATACAGCGTAAGGGAATTGGAGCCCGGCAAGCCCATCGAGACCGTCGAAGATGTCTTAGAGTTCGCCAAGCGCAATGGCGCCTCGATCTATCACCCGGTCGGCACCTGCAAGATGGGCGAAGATCCAATGGCCGTGGTCGACTCCCGACTGCGCGTGCATGGGCTTTCGGGCCTGCGCGTCGTTGATGCCTCGATCATGCCTACTGTGACGACCGGCAACACCAATGCGCCGACGATCATGATCGGCGAGAAGGGGGCCGAGATGACGCGGGAAGATCAGGCCGCTTAGCGCCTGTGCTTCATTTAATGCGTCTCCGCCGCGTCGGCGATTTTGCGGGCGATACTGGCGAAGCGGTAGTCGCTGCCGGGGACACCGGCGACCAGGCAACCGATCGGCATGCCTTCGGACGATAGGCCAACGGGCATCGTGACAACCGGGCCACCGAGCGCGGTCCAGGGGGAGATGTAGCTGGCGTCGCCGGTCCAGGACAGGCCTTTCGGGGCGGTTTTTGGCGTTGCCGGAAAAATGAAGGCATCGGTTTCCGGGAAATTGTTGAAGAAGGTATGGCGCGCGACATCGATGGCGCGTCGTCCCGCGAAATATGCGTCATCGGACGTCGCCAGGCCACGGCGAAGCGCTTTGCAGAGAAAGTCGCCGACGCTGCCGTCCGGTTCGTCGAGCAGGTCCTTTCTCGTATGGCCGGCATCATATTCCATGGTCAGGAGGTGATGCTCTTGGAGTTCGGCAATGCTGATCGGTGAGTTTTGCCGCGCGACATTGTGTTCCGCATCTTTCAGGCGGGCTTCGGTGTTGTTGATCGACTTGTGAATGTCGGCGTCCGCGCTGTCGAGAACCGGGTCATGCAGGACCGTGATATTGAGTGGCGCATCGCTCGCGGTAACGCCATGCATTCGCGCATGCGAGGGACAGATTGCCTCGAACACCGTTGCGGCATCAGCAACGCTCCAACCGTAATATCCGACCGTGTCATAAAGGTAGGAGAGGGGGAACACGCCACCAGCAGGGATCAGACGTGTACTTGGTTTGAAGGCCGAAATCCCACAATAGGCAGCCGGTCGGTTCACCGACGCCATGGTCTGTGTGCCAAGTGAGACGGGCACCATGCCTGCGGAGACTGCCGCCCCGGAGCCACTGCTCGACCCGCCCGGCGTATGCTCCAGATTATAAGGGTTACGGGCCGGTGAAATATCACGGTAGGCAAATTCGGTTGTGTGCGTCTTACCGAGGATGATAGCGCCGGCGATGCGCAGCGCGGCAACGACCTCCGCATCTGCTGTCGCGGGCCCGGCATTGGCCCTGGATTTGCTGTTGCAGCGCGTCGGCACCCCGGCGACGTCGATGATATCTTTGACTCCAACCGGTATGCCGTGCAGCGGGCCTCGGATCGTGCCGGAATGAATTTCGGCTTCTTGGGTGGCTGCTTCTTTGAGAGCCGCTTCGCCACAAACCTCGCGCCAGGCCTCGACTTGCGAGTCTACTTCATCGATCCGGTCAAGATAGCGTTGCACGAGCGCGATAGGCGAGAGAACGCCATCACGAATTTGCTGCGCTAGAGCATCGACCCGTCCCGGGTCGGCGACGGTGGTTGGCAGATCGGTCATGGCGGCATTGACTCCCGTTGTTGCCGATGCGTTTTTGCTCGCTTTCAACGATGCGGTAGTCTGTTACGAGACGAGCGTGCGCTTTGCCCTTATCATGACGGGAAAGCGGAACAATGTCATTGCCATTACGGCTATGCGATTGGGTGAATGAGGGGCTTTGCTGTGAAGTTTGGATTGTTTGGCGGACCAAGAGAGACTGCGGAAAAACCGGATAACAGCTTACTGAATAAGGGATACAAAGATTACATAGACAATGTTATCGAGGCGGAATTGCTTGGGTATTACAGTGCATTTTCAGTAGAGCATCATTTCAGCGGGATGGGACAGGTCTCGGCCTCGCTGAACCTGTTGTCGTATCTTGCCGCGAAGACGAAAACGATCCGTCTCGGTACTGCTGTTGTCGTTCTCCCCTGGCACAATCCGGTTTTGATCGCGGAGCAGGCGGCGACAGTTGATCTTCTTTCCGGGGGGCGTTTCGATTTCGGTGTGGGCAAGGGGTACCGCTATAACGAATTCGAAGGCTTCTGCATTCCGATGGGAGAGGCAACGGAGCGCTTCGAGGAGGCGGTTGCAGTCATTCGCAAGGCCTGGACCACGGAGGGGCGCTTTTCCCATCATGGTGCGCGCTGGAATTATGAAGACATCATCATCGAGCCAGCGCCGACACAAAAACCCCATCCGCCACTTTGGTTGGCGGCGGGCCGCGCGGAGTCACTGCAATATGCGGCACGCGAGGGTTACAATCTGTTCCTTGACCAGTTTCAGACCTTCGATGTCATGCTGGAACGGCTGCGGATTTTTAATGCGGCGATGGT
>JAJFJB010000337.1 GCA_021774435.1 Alphaproteobacteria bacterium | reverse complement strand
GCAGGCGCTGCGCTGCTACAGTCTTGTCAGGACTCGCTGGCTGACGGTGCGATGTGCCATTTGCCGGACTTCGTGAAAGCTGAAGCGCTCGCGGTCATGCAAGCGGAGGCCAACGCGCGACGCGACCGAACCTACTGGATGAAGGTCGAGCGGCGCGCCTATTCCTGGCGCAATCCCGACGACTACCCGCAAGGCCATCCCGTTACGCTGACCACGCCCAATTCGATCGGCACGATCACGCAGGACTGTTTTCCGAAGCGAGGCGCCTTCGTATCGATCTTTGAACAACCCGCTCTGACCGAATTCGTGCGCCGTTGTTTGAACCTGGAGTCCCTCCATCCCGTCGCTTGCCCCTACTTAGCGGCCAACGTCAAGGTGATGAGCGAGGGTTGTCGGCATGCGTGGCACTTCGACCAGAATGACGGCGCGGTGACACTAATGATTCAGTCGGCAGCCGCGGGCGGACACTTTGAGTACGTGCCCTACCTGCGTGCCGAAGACGATGAAAACTATGCTGAAGTTGGCCGGTTGCTGTCGGGCGAAGAACGACCCATGCAACGGGCCGGCCTGGCGGATGGGAGTTTTTGCCTGTTCAAAGGGCGTCGATCAATCCACCGGGTATCCGAAGTGATGCAAGGCACGCCGGATCGTTTGCTGGCCGTGTTCAGCTATCATCACATTCCGGGGCATCGGTATAAAGAGTCGACCGTCCGGTCGGTGCTGGGGCGCCTGCCGGAGAGCTATCCCAATCCAGCTTGAAGGCGGGCGTTCACCATCTAGCATAACACGACCCTGCCGATTCTTTCGCAACAGAGGAGTTTGCTATGTTCAACCACGTCATGGTTGGGGCTAAGGACATTGACGAATCCAAGGTCTTCTACGACGCCGTACTGGGCGCACTCGGCATCGCCCCTGGCGTTAAGGACTCGGAAGTACGCTGCAGATATCACGGAAACGGCGGCGTGTTCATGATAAAGATACCGATCAACGGTGAGCCCGCCAGCAACGGAAACGGCAGCACCATCGGATTCGCAGCGAAAGACTCGGCCGCCGTCGATGCCTGGCATGCATCCGGTGTTGCCAATGGCGGCACCACTTGCGAAGACCCTCCCGGAACGCGTGCTAACGGCGTTTATCTTGCCTATCTCCGCGACCCTGCGGGTAACAAAGTATGCGCGGCCCACCGAAAGGGTTAAGCCCGCTGCGCCAATTAGGAAAGAAACCAGACCATGCCACTTTTTGAGAATGGTCCCGTCAAAATCTACTACGAAGAAGCGGGAGACGGCTTCCCGCTTCTCTGTTTGCCCGGCGGCGGATTGAACGGGACCTTGAATTATTTTTCCAACGGCGCCCCCTTTAACCCGATGGTAGAGTTTTCAGTGAATTTCCGATGCATTGGCATAGATCGGCGAAACGCCGAGGGCGGCCAATCGGTGGGCCCTTTGGACATAGAGCGGAATTGGGATTCGTACACCGACGATCACCTCGATCTGATGGATCATTTGGGCCATGATAAATTCATGGTGCTGGGTTTTTGTATCGGCGGACCGTTGATCTGGCACCTAATGAAGCGTGCGCCGAACCGTGTTACAGCAGCGGTGCTGGCGCATCCGAGTGGTATCGATCCCGAAGCGCCGGAATCCCTGTACCATTATAACAGCCAACGATGGCCCGCGGCCCTCGCGGAACGCCGGCCCGACATCACGTTGGAAATGGCGCAAGAATTCCTGCGCAAAATGTATCTCGACGGGCGAGATTTTGTCCTGACCGTGGACCGCGACTTTGTGCGCCACTGTCAAACGCCGGTTTTGATCATGCCGGACGATGTTCCGGTGCATCCGTTTGCGATCGCGATGGAATCTGCTGAGCTGGCCCCGAATGCCCAGGTCAGCCTCTTCCCCTGGAAAGAACCGGCAAGGCGAATTCCCATGGCCGTGCGCCACGTGCGCGATTTCTTGAAGGGACGTTGCCCCGCAACGGGCCTTTAGGGTAGCCAAATTCCATTTTGAAGGGGCGGGAGAGGATAAAGAGGCGAAGCTTAGCCGTACTCCACGTCTGCTTTTCGGCTGATTTGGTCCGCTTATAGCTCAGGAGCCGACATCGCGAGCGATGCGTCGCGACAGCCGGGTATGACTCGACTCGGAAGTCGACAAGCGGCCTACATGAAGGCGGCAAAAGTTCAAGGCGGCTATCGCTTTGCTTATCTCGCACATTGACAATTCCGCTATTTCCGGGGCTAGGCCGGACCGTTCAAACTTATAGCGATCTGCTGTGGCCGTTCGAGTACAGTTGAATTCGGTAGAAATCGATCGCAGGATTTTTAAGAATGATTTTGTTATTCAGATTGGAGAGATAGAGTGATAACCGACGCTGCAAACCTCGTCGTTTTTCTGACCGACAACCATAATCGGACGTTTCTCGGCGCAGCCGGCCACCCTATGGTCAAGACACCCGCACTCGATAGCATTGCGGCGCGCGGCGTGCGTTTTGCCAACGCCTATTGCTCGAGTCCTCTCTGCTGCCCTTCACGTGCCGCCATTGCCACCGGTCGCTATCCACATCAGACCGGCTATTGGGACAACGCACTCGCATATGATGGGCGGCTGCCTACGTGGCACCACCGGATTCGCGACGCGGGACATGAAGTGACCGCTATTGGCAAGCTGCATTTCCGCTCCTCGGATGACGACAACGGGTTTACAGAAGAAATCGATGTGATGCACATCGTCGAGGCGAAAGGCGCGCTTATCTCGCTTTTACGAGCGACACAAGATGGTGTGCCTCGCCGCGAATCTCATCGTGCCATCTACCAGGATTCGGTGCCCGGGGAAGCGGAATACCAGATCTATGACCTTCGCGTTACCGGGCACGCCATCGATTGGCTGCGAAATCACCGCGACGCCGATAAGCCTTGGGTATTGCTTATTTCCTATGCCAGCCCGCATCCACCGTTCAAGGTACCGCAGCGTTTCTGGGATATGTATCCGCTGGACGATGTGCCCATGCCCGTACAATGGCGAAAGGATGACCGCCCACAGCATCCGGCGGATAAATACCTTGCATGGATGAATAGTATCGAGGGCGATTTCGAAGAAGAATTCGTCCGACGTGTCGTTGCCGGGTACTGCGGCCTGATCTCGCACACGGACGAACAGATTGGCCAAGTTCTTCGAGAAATGGATAGCCTAGGCCTCACAAACGAAACCCGTGTCATCTACACCAGTGATCATGGTGAAGCGGCCGGTCATCACGGCATGCTCGGCAAGGCAAACCACTACGAGCACGCATTGGGAGTCCCACTTTTGATGGCGGGGCCCGGTATTCCGGAACACCGGATCATCGAACAACATGCTGCTCACGTCGATCTGTTCCCGACCATCGTGGAAGCGGTAGGCGCGCAACTTACCGACGAGGATGCGGACCTGCGTGGAATTTCGCTTTGGCCGGCGATCAACGGCAACGAGACCTCGCGCCCGATGTTCGCCGAATACCACGCTATGGGGAGTCGAAATTCCGGGTTCGCCATCAGAGACGGTGATTTCAAACTGATCTACCACGTGGGTATGCCACGCCAACTGTTCGACTTGGCCGCGGATCCATTGGAGGAAAGCGATCTGCTAGCGGGTGGTGGGAAGCATCCCAAGGCGGACGCGCTGGAAGCAACACTCCGGCAGATCATCGACCCAGAGTTCATCGACAGCAAGAGCAAGGCGGATCAGGCCGCCCATATGGAGAAGTTTGGCGGTATCGAGGCCGTTCGCAAAGAAGGCATTTTTTCGCGTTCACCCATACCGGGTGCCGATGTGCAACTGGAACATGTCTGAAATGCAAACGAATCTGCACGTCGTCGTGACCATGGACGTAGAAGTCCCGACCTCGCAATCGCACGATAGCGCCAGCGGACCGCCCAACGCGGAATCTGGCGGGCGATGGTCGAAGGCCTTTGCCGAAGTCGCTGGATCGTTCGGACTTCCCGTCACCTATTTCGTACATCCCGAAGTCGCGGTGGAACAGGGCGGTCTGTACAAGCAGCTCGAAGAGTCCGGCCATTGCCTCGGACTGCATCTCCATGCTTGGCGCTTCGACAATCGTTATCGATGCGAATTCGGCGGTCTGAACGAAAGCCAAGCCCGGCAAATGCTGGCACAGGCGAGCGACATTTGGCGCACTGTATTCGGTGTGAGCCCGCTATATTTCCGACCAGGAACGATGTCGGCGAACGACGCGACCTTCCGGGTGTTGAGCGATCTCGGCTTTCGCGGGGGGTCGTTGTCGCTCCCAGGGCGCGTATTCCCCGACAAGCACGCTATCTGGATGGGCGCCCCACTCGACCCGCATCGGGCGCATCCCGACTTCAGAATGGTCGACGGGCCTCTCGATTTCGCCAACATGCCGGTTTCGGTCGATACGTCGGCACTGATTGCGAAGGGTGGCCGGCATTTCCATTACGACCTTCGGCCGGACTTCACGGATATCGACCACGTGGCAATGGTACGGCGCATCGTAGGGCAGATCGTCGAGCGCAACCCGCGCGTCCCCTGCATCAATCTACTGACCCACAACGATCACGATTTTTCCAACCAGGCGTCGGCGGTCACGCGCAACCTGCTCGTGACACTTAAGGCTATCGAGCGCGCTGCCTCCGAATACGGTCTCTCCTATCAGGGCAGCACCCTGGCCGATATTTGTGACGCCGTGCTGGCCCACCCGCCACAGGAAAACACATTCGATCCAAGCGGCGGCCGCGTCCTATTCAATGAAGACGACCGGCCGCGTGGTTGATCTCGCCACGCGGGACAGCGGCCAACTGCATGCATCAACCATTTTAGCTGGATGGAACGGTAAATTTGACTTCCGGAAATGGAAAAAAGGAGAAGTAAAACCGCCGAAAGCCGACATCATCGGCGGCATGTCGGCTGCTGAGGGAACTGCGGAAGTCATCCGCAAGCGCCGCGAGTTTGCTTTTTAGCCGAGGCTGCTGAAATAGTCGCTCAAAGGCGTTGGGGACGAAAATTCTTGCGATTTAAGCAACATCACGCATCATCGACACGAAGGGAGCGGTCGATGGATCGAAAATTCTCCCCTGATTGCTCGTAGAGCCGCCCAGATGCCTTCTCGCGAGGCTGCTTCCTCGCAAAACAAAATCAGCTAATTCCTTCCGACATCCGATAACCGACTTTTTCAACAGCCTCAGCCAAAAGCAGAAGTCGGACTCTATCAACGGCGCGCATAGATTTACCTCTTGATCGCCGCTAAGCTTCCCGACAGGGAGGTTCTCCATGGAGCGCAGGCTCGCCGCCATCTTGGCCACCGATGTGGTCGGTTATTCGCGCCTAATCCGCGCAGACGAGGAGGGCACGATTGTGGCCCTCAAGGCGTTGCGCGCGGACCTCGTCGACCCGAAGCTCGACGAGCATCATGGGCGAATCGTCAAGCTGATGGGCGACGGTATGTTGGCGGAGTTTCCAAGCGTCGTCGATGCCGTAAGAGCCGCTGTGGAAACACAGATAGCGATCGCCGAACACAATGCGGACTTGCCCAAAGACAAGCGGATCGAATTCCGCGTCGGCATCAATCTCGGTGACGTGGTAATTGACGGCGACGATATCCATGGCGATGGGGTCAATGTTGCGGCCCGGCTTGAAGGCATTGCAGAGCCGGGCGGGATATGTATTTCAGGAAAAGTTTACGAAGAAGTGCGTGATCGGGTCGACGTTTTGTTCGAGGATTTGGGTGAGCAGGAAGTCAAGAATATTGCCAGGCCGATCCATGTTTGGCGCTGGTCGAAGTGCTCAGATCTGGAAATCGTACGGCCTGCGACTACATCGTCCGGAGAAGACGTGCAATCGTCCGTCCAAGCAAAGCCTTCTATTGCGGTACTTCCGTTTGACAATCTCTCCGGCGATACGGAGCAAGAGTATTTCGCTGATGGAATGACAGAAGACATCATTACCGGTCTGTCAAAGTTCCATTGGCTTTTCGTGATCGCGCGAAATTCGAGCTTTGCGTATAAGGGAAGATCACCCGATGTTAGGGACGTTGCACGGGATCTTGGTGTTCGGTATGTACTCGAGGGTAGTGTGCGACGCGGTGGATCGCGCATCCGAATTACCGCGCAGTTGATCGATGCAGAGACTGGAAATCACATTTGGGCGGAACGTTTCGATCGCGAACTCGCCGACATATTCGCGGTTCAGGACGAAGTGACGGCGGCTATAGTATCTACCATCGCTCCGGAGATAGGACAGAACGAAATCGAACGCGTTCGACGCCGACCGCCTGGAAGTTTAGATGCCTGGGCTCTATTCCAGCAGGGCATGGCGCTTTATCCATCTGGTGCCGCAAATGATTTTCAGGCCGCGATTGCGCTCTTCGATCGAGCCTGTCTATTGGACCCAAGCTTCGTCGAAGCGCTAGTCATGGCGGGACATATGCGAACTCGCTATGCCAGTTTTTTTAACAGTAGCGACCGCGACAAACTCTTGGATGAAGCCCGGGACCTACTGCAGGGCGCGATGCGGCTCAACCCCAGCGATGCAACCTGCCACATGGCCATGGGCCGATGGCATGTGGTTAAACGCGAGGCGGAAATTGGGTTGGAATATTCCCGGGAGGCCGTCGAACTAAATACCAACTCTATGTTGGCACATTTCGAACTGGGAATCGCTCTCAATGGGGCAGGTCAATACGAAGAAGCCTTGGAGCATTACGAAATAGCTCGCCGACTGAGTCCGAAAGACCTTCATGCTTCGGCAATGTCGACAGGACCGGCGTTTTCACTGTTCCTGCTGGGCCGGTTCGAGGAAGCCGCGAAAAATGCAGCGCGGGCGTCTCGCAGCCCAAATCCGCGCTACTGGGCCGACGCACTATTGGTCGCGTCTCTCACAAGGCTTGAACGGAAAGAAGACGCGGATGCCGCAAAAGCGGTGTTACTCGAACGCAAACCCGATTTCACGATAAGCGAGTTTGCAATAGTCCTAAATAACCCTGACCTGGATATCTTTGCTGCGCTTCGCGAGGCTGGACTACCTGAGTAAACTTGAAGATTTGGCCAGAGCACTTTTGCCAATTCGGTAACCGAACATTTGTTTAATAGTGAAAATGAATGACTTCTGGAACGGGTCATAAGTCCCCGTCAACAGGCATCGCGCGTCACGCCCGGTGTTGGAAAAATTTAGACCTGAATCAGCGAAAAGCTGACATCATCGGGCTGATGTCGGAAGCTGAAGGAACAGCGGAAATCGATCGGGAACGCCGCGAGTTCGCTTTGTAGCCACAAGGAGACAGACCGCAGCAGGTAGGTGGGACCCGCCCACTGCATCAGAAGCGGAAATTTACAGTGCTATAAAGCAATGAATCATTGCGGCCAAATACCGGCCTTCTTCACACCTGTTCTCATTCAGGTGTCGTCTCCCCGCATTTTGCAAATACCCCATAAACGCACGTAATCAAGAGTCTGGTTGCCGGCTGGAGAGACTTTTCCGAAATGTGCTAAAGCCTGCTTTGCCTCTGGTTCACGGTCGAGTAGCGAACGTAGGGTTGGTTTGGTAAAACCGCATCGCCGTGCGCTCAAAAACCGCTGTGCCTTTCTACGAGTACGAGCACATTCATAATTTTAGCGGGTAGATATGCTTTTTAACGCCATCACTCCCTTTTTGCGGTGCTCAATACACAGCCTTATCTTATTCTCTAACTTTTTTCTGTCCTTCTTGGAATGAGACTCCTTAATAGAGTTCTTTAAGATTTTTTCCTTCTTCTCCAATTTTGAAACTAATTTTTTTAAAGCTTTGGCGTTCCGATTTTTTTTGTATTTTTCGGAATCCACCATTTCCAATAACTGTTTAGCAATATTTTTTACTCTCATCTTATTCTGCCTTTTTACACTATGTTCGCTCTATACCAATAAACTAAACTTAAGATTAAAATATTACATAGCCATTTCATCACTAAAGGCTATCGAGGTAATGCCGACTATTTCGCCGAATTAATTTTGTTGACTTCATCACTTTCGGATAGCGTTTCGCGCTCTTCTTCATCAAACCGCAACAATTCCTGAGCGTTGTGCTCAGCAATTCCCGTTTCCCCAAATAGAATTCTTCCCGTATCCGCGAGAAGCCTGACAACATTCTCTGCATACGCATAATCGTTCATCACTGATGTCGCCATAGGCGCCGTGATCTCGCCGGTTCGGATCAACCGATCCAGCGTCCCATTGGTTATGCTATTGTCGTTTTGGCTCTCGATCATGAGATCGTCGAGATCAAATATATCGACCATCTCGTCACCATTGCGAAGCCGATGAATTGTTCTCAATACGGTTGCGATCTCGTGGCGAAATTCATTGTATTCATGACGAATAGCGACATTATCGGACGCAATGTAAGCGACCATGTTCTTGTGCATATGCTTAACGTCCTTGAGGCTCTGGACAATGTTTTGAGCCGCGGTTCTCAGATCATAGATCGAATTGGCAAAATCGGGTGGAATTTCGGTCTGTGCCTGGCTGATAAATTCGATAATCGTCGAATAGAGGTTCTTCACACGGGTTGGATATATGGAATCTATATCGAGCTCCATAATCTTTCGGTCATTCTCGATATAAGCGACGAGGTCCTGGTCCGAATGAATGACGTGGCGGTGCAGGCTAAGGCCATGCGCGATAATTTCCAGCGCGTTGTCGTACAGATAGAGAATCTCGTTACGGATCGCCGTCGACAGTGTTTCGGGGAATTCGATAATGGAATCATTCAGAAACTTCGGTTCGATAAGTTCAGGTACGAAAGTGGGGATGAGTTTCTCGAGCAGGTTGACGAGTTGTTGGACGAACGGGACCATTACGATGACGCCGATGGCATTGAACAGGGAATGGAAGACCGCAAGTTTGAGCGTGATGTCATCTTCCCGAATGCCTATCCCGGTGGCGATCAGATCGACCGCCCAGACGATTTGGGTCACAAATATTATGGCGATCAGACCAGTGGTAATGTTGAATATCAGGTGCGCCACGGCCAACCGTTTACCCATATAGTTCGCGCTCATCGAGCCAATTATGGCGGTGACCGTCGTGCCTATGTTGGCACCGATAGCCAGCGCCAACGCGTTTTCGTATGAAATTTGGCCAACTGACAATGCAGTGATGATGAGAACGAGCGTGGCATGGCTCGATTGCATAATGACCGTTGCCGCCGTTCCCACACCAACGAAGACAAACAGTCCCAGGTAACCCGTCATGGCAAATCGGGTCAGATCAATGGTTTCCCGAAAGGTTTCGAATCCGACCTTCATGTGGTGGATGCCCAGGAACAGCAGGCCAAGCCCCGCAAGAATGTAGCCAATCCCTTTGAGATTGTTGGATTTCTGGAACACAAGAATAATCGCAAATGCCAGCATGGGCATCGCATAGGCTGAAATCTTTACCTTCA
>JAJFJB010000336.1 GCA_021774435.1 Alphaproteobacteria bacterium | reverse complement strand
ATTTCCCGCACCGCGCCACCGTGATAAGCATCGCCGACAAACGCCGGTTCAAGTTCGAATTCGTTCTCGATTCCGTCAATGCCCGCTGCAATCAGGGCCGCCATGGCGAGATAGGGATTAAGATCGGCGCCGCCAACTCGGCATTCGATGCGTACGGCATTGGAGCCACTGCCACAGATCCGATATCCGGCAGTGCGGTTGTCAATCGACCAGACGGCCTTGGTCGGGGCGAATGTTCCTGCCATAAACCGCTTGTACGAGTTGATATTGGGTGCGAGGAAAAAGGTGAATTCTTCGGCATGACGCAGCATTCCAGCCAAGTAAGCACGCATGACACCGGACATGCCATGTTCGGCGTTTGGGTCGAAGAAGAGCGGCTCACCGTCGAGGCTCGACAGCGATTGATGTATGTGGGAAGAGTTGCCGGCATGATCGTAGTGCCACTTTGCCATGAAGCTGAGCGAGCGGCCTTTGCTCCACGCAATCTCCTTGCAGCCATTTTTGATGATGGCATGCCGATCCGCCATCGTGAGTGCATCGGCATACCGGACATTGATTTCTTCCTGCCCGGCGCAGGCTTCACCCTTCGAGTTCTCCACCGGTATGTCGGCGCCGTTTAAGCCGTTGCGGATGGCGCGCATTACATCTTCTTCCTTGGTGGTCTGGAAGATGTGGTAATCCTCGTTGTAGGCGCTGATCGGCGTGAGGTTTCGGTGCCCCGCCGCTTGTGCCTCCTCGTAGCTCTCCCGGAACAGAAAGAACTCCAGTTCGGATGCGGTGAAAGCCTGCATGCCCATGGCCTTAAGGCGCGCGACTTGCCGTTTTAAAATCGCACGGGGCGAATGGGGAACTTCGTCATGGGTATGGTGATCGAGCACGTCGCACATCACCAGCGCCGTGCCCTCAAGCCAAGGAATTCGCCGCAAGGTGCTCAGGTCCGGACGCATCGTGTGATCGCCGTAGCCCGTTTCCCAACTGGCGGATTTGTAACCCTCGACTGTAAACATCTCCAAGTCTGTAGCTTGCAGATAGTTGCAGCTATGCGTTTCCTGCCAGGCACTGTCTATGAAGAAGTCCGCATGCATGCGTTTTCCCATCAAGCGGCCTTGCATGTCGGCCTGAACAACCAGAACCGTATCGATCACGCCGTCGGAAACCGCGCCTTTCAGTTCCTCGAATGTCAATTTTCCGGCCATCTCGATCCCAACCTCTTTCCCGAAATCCGCTAGCGACGGGTTTATAGCGCGTATTCATCCGCGAGTACCCCTGCTTCTGAAAAGTGGCTTTGACTAATTCGCTTGCATTTCGCCGCGTCGAAGCGTTACGCGGACAACCTCTCCCGGGCAATAGAGGCGGAACGGAATCACGCAAGCGCCGATCCCCCTGCTCGTATAACCGATCATATCTTCAAAGCGCCACTGGCCACTCGCGAACTCTCGGTGACGCTTTAGTCCCGTTGCAAAAGGTTTCCTGGTGGGTAGACAAATTTGTCCGCCATGTGTGTGTCCCGTCAGGTACAAGCGATGGCCTGAAATGGCTGCGCGATGAGCCACTTCCGGCGAATGGACGAGGGCAATGCAAAAACCATCGGGAGATGTCTCCAACGCAGCATGAGCATCGCTGGTTTCAAAGCGGTGGACATCGTCCAGGCCGGTAATATGTAATTGTTCCGTCTCGCGGGACAGCGAGATTGTCTCGTTCACAAGCATTCGAATACCGAGGTCTTCCATTGGCGCCAACATCGCGGCGCTATCGTGATTGCCGAGTACGCCCAGCACCCCGTCATTTGCTTCCAAAGATGAAACAACGTGGGCGAGCCGGGCTATTAGCGGCGCCATCGGGGCGTGGATATTGTCTCTGATATCACCAGTGATGACGCATAAATCGCTATTAATTTCAGCAACACATTCGGCGAGTATTGCAGCGGTGTCGTCCAAATTGTCGAGATGCAAATCGGTCAGGTGCAGAATCTGATAGCCGTCGAAAGCTGCCGGTAGATCGGGAAAAGATACGGTTAGTTCTGTTATGTCGAGCGCAAGCGCTCGCCGGGCTCCCCATCGAAAAAAGCGGGTCGGGCGTAGATAATCGTGAACATGACGTGCCGTATGATAGAGCTGCCCGCGCACGTGGCCGCGCCAGCGTTTGCCGGAAGGGGTCGCTTCCATGAGTTCCCGCCGCGCGAGCCAGGTGCTGCGTCTATCGGCTAGTCCGCCAAGGGAATCAGAAATGACGTCGCGCATGTATCCAATCGAAAATCATGAATAGTTCATTACAGTTTGAAGCGCCGATTCAAAGAAAGGACGCATTTTTTAGATAGTTGGAATTGGGCTCAAAACAAGTGAAGCGGCTTTTTAACCGGCGTTCGGTCTCTTGAAATGTCGCCAGTAAAGCTGCAGCCCGATCACGGCCCCAATAATTGCCAACGCAGAGTCTTTTTGCGCGTCGAAAACATCTCCCTGCGTTCCGAGATATGCCATCGCCGCTTCCGGGCTGACAATGATGGCGACGATCCATTCCAGAATTTCATAGATAACGCTGCATGTTGCAATGATGGTAAACGCCGAGAATCCGCTCAAGCGACGGCCCGCACCGGCAAAACGGACAAGTGCTTCTCGCGTTGGATAAATCAGGAGAACGCCGAACGTGAAATGGATGATGCGGTCATACGGATTTCGCTCAAGTGAAAAGGCGTCTTGCAGCCATCTACCGGGAGGCGCTTCCGAATAGGTGTAATGGGCGCCAATGGTGTGAAGCAGGAGAAAAACTGTGATCAGCACATAGGCAATATCGGATAGTCGGTGTGTACGGTAATATCCGATGAGAATGCCTATAGCGGCAAAAACAAGTAGGTTCTCAAGCAACCAGTCTAGGCGGTTTATCGGTGCAATCGCGCCCGCCAGCCAGATAAAGACGAATACTGCCGTTGCGCCCTGCAGGAGCCGATTTTTCCGCCACGGCTGGAGTACGGGGTCTGCTGCCGACGTAATCAAAGAAATAATCCGATCTATGCAGCGGTTTTATCCATTCACGTGACCTGCCGGCATCCGCCTCACCGGTCGATCTTGTGATGGTTTTGGCGGTAATTACTAAATGACCCGCCACAGGGTGACGTTGATTGAGATCAATACGTTGAGGCCGCAACGGAAAATAGTGCCGAGCCAAACGCTTATCGACGAGCACCGGGCTTCCTGGCCAGCATCGCGATGTAGGCGGCACCGAAATTCGTGAACTTTCCGAGTGGTCTGTCAAGCCTCGTGAGTAACTGCGCTGCCAAGCCCCATCTGGGGTAAAATACGGAGCCACGGATTGTCGTCGCGGTAAGACCTGCATTCCCCGCCAGAGTGCGAAGTTGGGATGCGGTCCATGAATTACCACGGCGCCAAAGGGATGAACCAAACCGGCCGCGAATATAGCGCTGAAGGGCCCAGAAGCTCCACCTCCCAAGTTCGCCGATAACCAACCGGCCATCCGGGCGAAGTACTCTGGCTATTTCCGAAAAGACCTGCGAGGCGTCGTCCACGAAGCAAAGAATGGTATTGGCTACCACAAGGTCGAACTGCGCGGCATCGAATGGCAGATTTTCGGCTTTGCCGCATTGGAACGTGGCCGCCGTCCCACGTGCCGTTGCGTTATGTCGCGCGGCGGCGATCATGCTTTCCGATGGATCCACACCAATCACCTGGGCGCCGCGTTCGGCGAGCAAATTTGCCAGACGGCCTTCGCCGCAGCCAACATCCAAAATCGTAAGCCCTTCTGGGTTTCCGATGAGTTCGAGCAGCAAACTTTCCTCAAGTTCGTCCGTAATTTGTCCAAGCTTAGATGCTCGCCAAGGCGAGTAGACCTCGGGTCCCAAGACGGGAGGAATGTCCGTTGAGCGTTTGTTTGTCACGTCATCGGTCGCAAACAGTTGCCATTGCGAATTCTATATCGCGAAAATACTACGGGGTGCGTTGATCTGAGTCAGGGCCTTTGCGTTACAGGGCCTAAACCAGTTGTTTGGGAAGCGCGTTTCGATGTTGATCTACCTCAAGGTCTCCGGTGCCTTAGTTCCGTAATTTACGACTACTTGAAAGGAAACAGTTGGCGGAGTTCGCCCCATGGGGATGCTTGGATTTGAGGATGATCTCGGCCCTAAGCGTGTAATTCACGTGCACCAGCCAAAGCTCGGAGTTTGCGGTGTCCTTGTCGTGGATAACGTTGCCGCCGGGCCATCGATTGGCGGGTTGCGTATGGCAGAAGACGTGACGGTGGAGGAGTGTTTTCGGCTCGCCCGCGCGATGACCTTGAAAAACGCAGCCTCTGGTCTTCCGCATGGCGGCGGCAAATCAGTGCTCCGTGCCAACCCGAAGATGCCAAGACATGAAAAGGAACCACTGATTAGAGCCTTTGCCGGGGCGCTGCGTGATGTCGACGATTATATCTTCGGCCCCGATATGGGGACGGATGAATTGTGCATGGCATGGGTGAAAGATGAGGTCGGCCGATCGGTCGGTCTGCCGCGCGAAGTCGGCGGCATACCCCTGGACGAATTGGGCGCGACGGGGTTCGGTGTTGTTCATGCCATTGAGGCGGCGCTGCCGGCGGTGGATTTTGTACTGTCGGGTGCCCGCTTCGCAGTACAAGGATTCGGCGCGGTCGGGATACATGCGGCGCGGTTCCTCTCGGAAAAAGGAGCGGTCCTTGTTGCCGCTTCAGACTCTCAGGGAACAGTGTTGAATGAAACCGGGCTGGATCTCACGGCGCTCATCGAGAGCAAGCGCGATGGGGTGCCGGTCACCGAATTTAAGGGAGGAACGGCGTCTTCCAAAGAGGCCGTTATTGGCGTGGATTGCGAAATCTGGATTCCCTCTGCCCGTCCGGACGTTATCGATATGACGAATGTCGAGGAGGTGAACACCAAGCTGATTGCGCAAGGTGCAAATATTCCGATTACGCCGGAGGCTGAACGGCGGCTGCATGAAAAGGGCATCTTGAGCCTGCCTGATTTTATCGCGAATGCCGGTGGCGTCATTTGTGCTGCCATGGAATTTCGAGGGGCCGGCGAGAAGGCTGCCTTCGATGCGATCGCCGAGAAGATCCGCCGGAACGTCGGCGAAATTCTCGTGCGAATGAAAGCCAGCGATTTCACGCCTCGACAAGCAGCGTTTGAAATGGCGGAGGAGCGTGTCCGCAACGCCATGAATACGAGGCGTTGGTCGATTTACTAGTGTGATGGTTCCGAAATTTTCCGCATTAAATGCGGCGATTTTCAGGACCTGAATTACACGAGAAACATTTAGTTGGTGTGCTGATTCACGCAATATTCAATCCATTGAATTTCACGATCAGGACATCAGGAAGGACGCCGGAATGTATCGAATTCGCCTGCACGGTCGTGGGGGCCAGGGGATGAAAACGGCAAGCCGCATTCTCGGCACGGCGTTTTTCATCGAAGGGTTCGAAGTACAGGACGCCCAGCGCTACGGTGCGGAACGGCGCGGTGCGCCGATCTTTGCCTATGTTCGGGCCGGCCGTGAACCGATCAACGAGCGCGGGGTCATCAACAACCCGGATCTCGTCGTCGTCGCCGACGATACGTTGGTCCCGATCCCTGCTGCAGGTGTAATGCAGGGTATCACCGAAGGTACGGTTCTACTGATCGATAGCGCTATTGCGCCCGAGGAGTGGCAGCAACGCCTCAACGCACCGGGTCCGGTTATTATTTTGCCGGCATCCCAACGCCGCGACGCATCCGAAGCTGCCTATCTGGGTACCGAATGCGCCGGGGCGACCGCGGGCCTAATCGATATCATCTCCCGGAGTGCACTAGAGGAGGCCATCCGGCAGGAACTTTCGCTGATGAGTTTGAAGGTCGTGGAGGAAAACCTCAAATTCGCCTTGGCAGCATATGACAAGATGGCGGATCACGCCGGCATTGTGTCCGAACAGGACGGAATGCCGGCGCGAACATACGAACCACCCAACTGGATTGATGTTCCAACCGATGATGTCAGCGTATCCGGGCCCGCTATCTATTCCGGCGCGACCAGCGTCAAAGTCCGCACTGGATTGTGGCGGGTTATGCGTCCCGTAATCGACCACGAACGTTGCAATCGATGTACTTGGGTATGCGGCTCGTTCTGCCCGGACGGGGCGATCAACGTCGGTGAAGATGGCTATCCGCAAATCGATCTCGACCATTGCAAGGGCTGCATGATCTGCGTCGCGCAATGTCCCCCCCATGCCATTGAAGCTATTGCGGAGAAAGACGCCGCTGCGCTGGAGAGGGAAGGAGAGCCGGCATGAAACGCCAGCTGATGACAGGGAACGCCGCCGCAGCCTGGGGCGCACGTCTATCCGGGGCGGAATATCTACCTGCATTTCCGATTACGCCGCAGACCGAGATCATCGAGACCCTGTCCCGCTGGATCGGTGAAGGGGCGATGGACTGCCGCATGGTCATGATGGATTCCGAACATTCGATGATTACTGCGGCGGGCGCGGCAGCAGCAACCGGCGTTCGGGTCTTCACTGCGACATCGAGCCAAGGTCTGCTCTATGGGATGGAGATGCTCTATACGGTCGCGGGGTGGCGCGCGCCCTTCGTCATGGCCAACGTATCGCGCGGTCTGTCGGCGCCGATTACGCTGGAACCAGATCACAACGATATCTTCGCCGCACGCGACAGCGGATTTCTGCAGATCCATTGTGCGACCTGCCAGGAAGTCCTCGATAGCATGGTAATTGCCTATCGCCTCGCGGAACATGAAAAGGTCCGGTTGCCCGTCATCGTCAATTTCGATGGTTACTATCTGTCCTTCACCCGAGAACCGGTCGAACTCCCCGATCCGTCGGCTATTGAAAACTATCTGCCACCCTTCGACCCCGGTGTAACCCGTTTCCGCGCCGGACACCCGGTCAGTCAGGCCGTCGCCGTCCTCGGCGGTGGGCCTTATTCCTACTTCCGCTACGAAATCGACCTCGCGGCGCGCGCTGCCCTCGACGTCTATGACGAGGTAGCCGATGTTTTCGCCGCACAGTTCGGCCGCAAGCATGGCGCCGTGGAGCCCTATCGCACTGACGACGCCGAGATCGTGTTCTTCATGGTGGGGTCGTTCGCCACCAAGGCGAAGGATGCTGTCGACCGCCTGCGCGAAATGGGAACCAAGGCGGGCCTATTGCGCCTGCGACTCATGCGCCCGTTTCCTGAGGCGGCCCTGCGGCAGGCATTCGCCGGCAAGAAAGCCGTTGCCGTGATCGACCAGAACCTGGCCACGGGCAAGGGTGGCGTGCTGCATGGCGAGCTGGCTTCCGCCTTGTACGGGCAGCGGAACGCGCCGGCGGTGCTGACGAGTTTTATCGGTGGACTCGGCGGACGCGATATCAGCGCCGAAGAATTCTTCGAAATCGCTACCGTAACCGAACAGGCGGCGAAGACCGGCGACATACCGCCACCGCGCCTTCTCTACACGGAATCGGAACTTCGAGAAATGCGAAAGCTGCAGGCGATCGCTCATGTCGAACATCATGAAGAGGCGGCACCGTCATGAACGAAGAGCGATTCCAACGTATGAAGGATTTGCCATCGACCCATTTGCTCGGCGCGGGCACGGCGATGTGCGCCGGATGTGGCGGGTTGGCTGCGGTGACCGAGGTTTACGATGTCCTTGGCGAGAACACGGTGTTCGTCAATGCCGCTGGGTGCATGACCCTGTTGTCCGTCTATCCTTTCACGCCGTTCCGCGGGTCCTGGCTTTACACGGCCATGGGATCCGCACCGGCCGGTGCGCAAGGCGTCCGTGATGCGCTCGACATATTGAAAGCGAAAGGACGAATCACACCGGAAGAGGACATGCAGGTCGTCGTCCTCAGCGGCGATGGCGCGGCCGGCGGGATCGGGTTGTCAGCCACTTCAGGTGCGATCGACCGCAGGCTCGACTTTATCTATCTCTGCTACGACAACGAAGGGTATGGCAATACGGGGCAGCAGACCTCAGCCCTGACGCCCCATGGTGCGCTTACCGCGACCGATGCGGTGGGACATGGATTTACGGGCTGGAAAAAGGATCTGTTTGCCATTTGGACGGCGAACCGGCCAGCCTATGCCGCTACCGTCATCGGCGGCGAGCCGTTGGACTTGGCGCGAAAATTGGAGAAAGCGCGGGAAATGACGGGGCCACGAATGATCCTCGCGCTTGCCCCATGTCCCACAGGGTGGGGCTATGACCCGCAGCATTCGGTCGAAATTGCCCGGCTGGCGGTGAAGACGGGAATTTGGCCGCTGAAGGAATATGTCGACGGCAAGGTGGTTCACACCCGTGTGCCGCACCCGCGCGCGCCGGTGGAGGATTATCTCAAACTGCAGGGGCGTTTCGATCACCTATTCACTCCCCATCGCGACGAGGCACGCTTGCGTGAAATCCAGGACGCTGTCGACGCGTATTGGGCACCTGTGGAGGCCGATCATGACTGCGCTGGTTAAGAGTTATCTGCACCGAGGCGGAGAGGAGCCGTTGCTCGGTGCGACGATTCCCGAACATTTCGCCGCAATCGTTGAAAAATTCCCAGATCGCGAGGCTGTGGTCTGCCTACACCAGAACCGGCGACTGACCTATCGTGCCTTCAGCACCGAAGTGGACCGGATCGCCCGTGGCCTGCTGCGCTTGGGGTTCGTGAAGGGTGACCGGGTCGGCGTGTGGTCGACGGACAATGTCGAATGGCTACTCTTGCAGATGGCGACCGCTCGCATCGGCGCGGTTCTGGTCAATATCAATCCGGCGAACCGGCCGCGGGAACTGGCGCACGCGATCACGCGGGCCGAGATCCAGGGCTTGTTCACTATCCCCGCCTTCCGAAGCAGTGATTACGTTGCCATGCTGATCGAGTTATTGCCGGGGCTGAAGACCGGCGGGACAGCGATCGAGAGTGCTGATTTTCCGTTCCTGAAGCGCATCGTCTTGTACGATCCTACGGCACCCGAAGATACGGTTGCTCCGCATCCAGGCTTTACGCCATGGCGAGATGTCCTCGTAGCGGCGGAGCAGGTCTCAGAAGAAGAGCTGGACGCCGTGACCGCGACTCTAGATACCGACGAACCAATCAATATTCAGTATACCTCCGGCACGACAGGGTTTCCCAAAGCTGTCGTCCTGAGCCACCACAATATCCTGAACAACGCCTGGTTCACGGCCCGCGCGATGCGTTTTACGGAACAGGACCGGCTCTGCGTTCCGGTGCCGTTTTACCATTGCTTCGGCATGGTGTTGTCGAATTTGCTGTGCTTCAGCGTTGGCGCCTGCCTGGTTGTTCCGGCAGAACATTTTGACCCTCTCGCGATCCTGAAGGCCGTCGCGGCAGAACGGTGCACCGCTTTGCATGGCGTGCCAACCATGTTCATCGCCGAGCTCGATCATCCGGAGTTCGCGTCGTTCGATTTGACCAGTCTGCGGACCGGGATCATGGCCGGTGCGCCCTGTCCGCCCGAACTGATGACACGGGTCATCGAAGATATGCATTGCCGCGAAATCCTGATCGGTTATGGCCAGACCGAAGCGTCGCCGATTACCCACTTGACCGTCGCCGACGACACGTTCGAGCGCCGTATCGAAACGGTCGGCCGCAACCTGCCGCATCAGGAAGTGAAAGTGGCCGACCTTAAGACTGGTGCAGCACTGCCGATCGGAGAAATCGGCGAGCCTTGCTTCCGGGGGCCGCATGTCATGCTGGGCTATTACAATGACGATGAAGCCACCCGCAAGACGATCGACGATGCCCGGTGGCTGCACTCCGGTGACCTGGGCGCAATGGACGCGGATGGCTATCTGCGCATCACGGGCCGCCTGAAGGAGATGATCATTCGCGGTGGTGAAAACATTTACCCGGCGGAGATCGAAGCCTATCTGTTTACCAACCCGAAAATTGCGCAGGCCGCCGTTTTCGGTGTTGCCGACGAACGCTTTGGCGAAGAGATCGCCGCCTGGGTGCAGTTGCGCGACGGCGAGACGATGACGGAGGAGGCATTGCGAGAATATTGCCGCTCCGGGATCGCGCATTTCAAAGTCCCACGCTATATCCGATTCGTTACGGAATTTCCGATGACCGTGACTGGAAAACTGCAAAAATTTCGGATGCGGGAAATGGCTGAGAAAATGCTCGAGAGTGTGGATGCTTAAACCCTCAACTTTGGGGTGTAAGATAAGGAGTTTCAGATGTTAAAAAGTACAATACTCGTCCTAGCCGCGGTTCTTGTCCTGTCCGGTTGCGAGAGTGATCGTGGGACCAAGCAAACCGGTGGTGCCCTTGTCGGGGCGGTGGTTGGCGGATTGCTGGGTTCGCAAATTGGCGGCGGCACGGGCAAGCTGGCTACGACCGCTGCCGGAACCTTGCTTGGCGCCTACCTCGGTTCAGAGGCGGGCAAATCCCTCGATCGTGCCGACCGGGTTTACGCGGAGCGCGCCGCGCAACAGGGCCTAGAATCCAAACGAAGCGGGACGCCTTCCAAATGGGTTAACCCCGACACGGGGCATTCGGGTGCAATCACACCGCTCAACACCTACCGTTCCGGTGATGGCCTGCATTGCCGTGATTATGAGCAGGCGATAACGGTTGACAGTCGGCTTGAAACCGCCCGCGGCACGGCGTGCCGACAATCAGACGGTACGTGGCGTATCGTCAACAATCGCTGAAGTAAACAAGAATGGGCTTTCGGCGAATTTGGGGCGAACCTCTGCAGAGAAATTGAGGCTGCCGTGCAATTGATTCCTGTTGTCACACTTTTTACGAAAATAGCGTAAAACCCGTGCAGGAAAGAAGATACGCAAAGGCGCATGGCAAGTAGACTATTCTAAAGAGTGAAGTGCCTTCGACCAACTGATCGACCGAGCATGTTTCAGGGGATCCGTGAATGCGATCGAGAACCGTTCTTGTCGTCGGGGTGCTTCTTCTAGCCGTAGCCGCGGGTGGGTTTTGGCACTGGTGGGAAGCGCAACAGAATCGGTTATCGGAACATATTGCCTCCGCTAATGGGCGGATTGAAGCCGAGGAAGTTTATATCGCGGCAAAATATGCGGGTCGCGTTGTAGAAGTGCTGGTTGATGAAGGCGCTATGGTGGTGCGCGGCCAGCGCCTTGCGCGTATGGACACTGCTGAACTCGAGGCGAGCCTTGCCAAGGCATTGGCAGACGTTGCGCAGGCGCGAGAAACCGTTGCCGAGGCAGGAGCACAAATCGCGCGACGCGAATCCGAATTGAAGTTCGCAGAACAGGAGCTAGGTCGGGCGGCGTTTCTCGTTCAAAAGGGCCACGTCTCTAAGGAACGGTTGGATTTAAGGCTGGCTGAACGCAACACTGCCAAAGCGACTCTTGCCGCGGCGCGCGCGCACCTTGCCAGCACCCGAAACGCCGTCGCGTCTGCAAGGGCGGAGACCAAACGGATCCAGACCCAAATTGACGATACTGTCCTGGTGGCGCCGCGGAGCGGCCGGATTCAATATCGTCTTGCTGAACCCGGTGAAGTGCTTGCGAACGGTGGACGCGTGGCGACACTCCTCGATCTGACCGATGTTTACATGACCATCTTTCTGCCAACGGCTCAGGTCGGCCGCGTATTCGTCGGCTCCGAGGCGCGGATAATCCTCGATGCCGTACCTGAATATGTCATTCCCGCAAAAGTGTCGTTTGTCGCAGCAGAAGCCCAGTTCACGCCCAAAGAGGTTGAAACGCGCAGCGAACGTGAAAAGCTGATGTTCCGTATCAAGGTTAAGATCGATCCCAAGGTTTTGCTGGATCATATTGAGAAGGTAAAAACCGGCTTGCCTGGCGAGGCGTTCGTCCTGCTCGGTTCGAATGCGAAATGGCCGCCCCGCCTCGCGATTAAGCTTCCACCACCGCCGACAAAATGAGCGGTAAACGGACAATCATTGCCCGGTTGGACGGTGTCTCGCATCGTTATGGAAAAGCGATAGCACTCAATGATATCACGTTCGAAATACCGGGCGGTGCCACAGTTGGTCTAATCGGCCCGGATGGTGTTGGAAAATCGACGCTGCTTTCTCTCCTCGCCGGGGCACGGGAACTTCAGTCAGGCCGTATTGAAGTCTTAAACGGCGACATGGCGAACAAAAAACACCGATCCCTTGTTTGCCCCCGTGTCGCGTATATGCCGCAAGGGCTTGGCAAAAACCTCTATATGGACCTCACGGTCGTCGAAAACCTCGAATTCTTTGGCCGCCTCTTCGGGCAGGGGCGCGAAGAGCGGCGAGCGAGAATAGCAAACCTTCTCAGGAGCACGGGGCTGGATCCGTTTCCCGACCGGCCTGCGGGGAAACTTTCCGGCGGCATGAAACAGAAGCTTGGGCTTTGCTGTGCCTTAATTCACGATCCGGATCTCCTGATCCTCGATGAACCGACTACGGGTGTCGATCCCCTTTCGCGGCAACAGTTCTGGGATTTGATCGACCAAATTCGCGCACAACGGCCCAACATGGGTGTCGTCGTTGCCACGGCCTATATGGACGAAGCGGAACGTTTCGATTTTCTGATCGCGATGGACGACGGAATGGTTCTCGCGAAAGGGAGTCCAAACGACATCGAAGCCCGGGCTGGCGCTTCGGGACTTGAGGACGCGTTCATTAAGCTCCTGCCTGTTGCGCGGCGCCAGGGACATAAAAAGTTGGTGATTCCACCGCGCCAGCCGCATGACGGTCAACCAGCCATCGTTGCCGAAGACCTAACCCGCCGCTTCGGCAACTTCACGGCGGTCGATCGTGTGAGCTTCAAGATCGATCGTGGAGAGATCTTCGGATTTCTCGGGTCAAACGGGTGCGGTAAAACCACGACGATGAAGGTTTTGACTGGGCTTCTTCCTGCGTCGGATGGCAAGGCCTGGCTTTTTGGTGAGGAAACCAAGGCGCATGACCTCGAAACCCGCAAGCGGGTTGGCTACATGTCGCAGGCTTTCTCGCTCTACGCGGAATTGACCGTCCAGCAGAACCTCGACTTACACGCAAGACTCTTCCATCTGCCACGCGAACGCATCCCCGGCCGTATCGCCGATCTCATAGCGCGCTTCGGCCTTTCCGATTATGTCGATGAACTCGCGGACAAGCTGCCTTTAGGTGTGCGGCAACGTCTCTCCCTGGCTGTTGCGATCATTCACGAACCGGAGATGCTCATCCTCGACGAGCCGACTTCGGGCGTCGATCCGATTGCACGGGACGCTTTCTGGGAACTCCTGGTCGATCTTTCGCGAAACCAGAATGTCACAATTTTCATTTCTACCCATTTCATGAACGAGGCCGCTCGGTGTGATCGCATTTCCTTGATGCATGCCGGCCAGGTCCTCGCGAGCGGCACGCCGGATAGACTGATCGCCGAGGCCAATACGGAGAACTTGGAAGAGGCATTCAAATTCTATTTACAAGGTGGCAGAGCAGGCGGTGAAACCGCGGCAACTATGACGCAATCAGTTGCAATTCCCATTAAGCAAAAACCCGCTGTAGTAACGAAGAGGCTAAGTTTTCGGCGACTTTTTGCCTACAGCCATCGCGAGGGGATGGAGATCCTCCGAGACCCGATCAGAATGGGCTTTGCTCTGCTCGGCACGGCGTTGCTGATGATCGTGTTCGGGTATGGCATTACCTTCGATGTCGAGGGGTTGACTTACGCCGTCTTTGACTTGGACCAGACGCCGGAGAGCCGAACTTATCTGGAAGGTTTGGCTGGTTCCCGTTATTTCGAATCCCGGCCGCCGATCGAGACACATGCCGAAATGGACCGCCTCCTTAGAAGTGGCGACATTACCTTGGCGGTCGAGATCCCTCCCGGCTTCGGCAAAAAATTGTTACAGGGCCGTTCCCCCGAGGTGGCCGCGTGGATTGATGGAGCCATGCCATTTCGCGCGGAAACAGTGGGCGGGTATGTGGTAGGGATGCATCAGCACTACCTGTCGGAATTCGCCGTGCGTCATCAGGGGGTTGCTCCTATCCTTGAACCATTCGAGGTCAATTCCCGCTTTCGCTACAATCAAGATTTCAAGAGCGTCTTTGCGATGGTACCGGCCACTATCGCGCTGCTATTGATCCAGATCCCGGCAATTTTAATGGCCTTGAGCGTTGTTCGCGAAAAAGAACTTGGCTCGATTACCAATCTATACGTTACGCCCATAACCCGGTGCGAATTCGTGTTCGGTAAGCAACTCCCTTACGTCATCGTCGCCATGGCGAACTATTTGCTGCTTGTGGCGATGGCAATAATCCTGTTCGGCGTCACGGTGAAAGGTAGCTTTCTCGCACTCACAGCGGGCGCTTTTCTTTACGTCATTGCGACCACCGGAATTGGTCTGCTTATTTCGACATTTACCAGAACGCAAATTGCGGCGTTGTTCGGAACCGCCATCGCCACCATCGTGCCCGCGGTGTTGTTCTCCGGGATGATGCAGCCCGTCTCGTCGCTGGAAGGCGGCGCAATCGTGATCGGCAGGATCTTTCCATCGAGCTACTTCATGACCATCAGTTTAGGCGTTTTTACGAAAGGACTCGGATTTTCGGACTTATCTGAGAACTTCTTGGCGTTGGCAATTTTCGTTGTCGTACTATCGGTGCTGAGCGTGCATCTGCTTCGCAAGCAAGAGCGTTAGTGGTGCAGCAGATCGAAAATATTTATCGTCTCGGCGTGAAGGAGCTCTTCAGCCTGCGCCGTGACTTCGTGCTGCTCGCTTTGATCGCTTGGGCCTTTTCTTTGTCTATCTACACTGCTGCGACTGGCATGTCGCATGAACTCAGAAATGGTTCAATCGCGATCGTCGATGAAGACCGCTCCCAACTCTCCGCACGAATTCGAGACGCCTTCCTGCCGCCGTTCTTCAAAGAGCCGGCGCTAATACCCTTTGCGGCAATGGATCCGAGTATGGAGGCAGGCCGTTACACATTTGTCATCGTCATTCCCAGCAAATTCGAAGCGGACATCCTGGCGGGGCGCAGGCCTGAATTACAGGTAAATATAGATGCGACCGCCATGATGCAGGCGGGTATTGGCAATGGCTATATCCGAAACATTCTATCCCAAGAGACCGCCACCTTCCTGGGTGAAATGCCGCGGAACACGGCGGCTGTCAATCTGATCGTGCGCTATGCCTTCAATCCAAACTTGACGAGTTCTTGGTTCACGAGCGTGATGCAACTCGTTCAGCAAATCACCATGTTGTCGATTATACTCAGCGGTGCAGCGCTCATCCGCGAGCGCGAACATGGCACGATCGAGCATCTCCTCGTTATGCCCGTTACGCCGCTTGAGATCATGATGGCGAAGGTCTGGGCAAACGGTCTGGTAATTCTCGTCGCCTCGGGTCTGTCCTTGTGGTTCGTGATTGAAGGTCTCTTGCAGGTTCCGGTGGCCGGTTCAACGCCGCTTTTTCTCGCAGGGACAATTCTGTATTTATTCTTTGCGACAGCATTGGGCATTTTTCTCGCGACCATTACACGGTCGATGCCTCAGTTTGGACTTCTCTTCATGCTAGTTGCGTTACCAATGAACCTTCTGTCGGGGGGGAACACACCCATCGAAAGCCAACCGGAACTGCTTCAATTCATCATGCAGGCCGTACCTTCAACCCATTTCGTGAGCTTTGCTCAGGCGATCCTGTACCGAGGAGCCGGAATTGAAATCGTGTGGCCGCAATTCGCGTTGGTCGCCGTGATGGGCATTGCCTTTTTTGCGTTCGCCGCGGTTCGCTTTCGGAAGAGCATTTCGGTTACGCAATCCTAGATTCTAAATATGGTCCCCGGTTTGGCACAATCTTTCGAGGGAAAGTTCGGTGTGTTTTGAAACCGCTCGCTACAGCTTCCGCACTTTATTTTTTTAATGCGTTGCGCAAGCGATGCAGGATGGCATTACGCTTTTTGTCGTCGGATGCTTTGTACAGGGCTTGTTGCAAATCAAGTACGAGTTGGGCGTATTCATTGTGCCAATCTGTCCGGCCAACTACATTCGGCGGAAGGCGCCGGGTTACAGGCTGTTTGCGCGGCGCCCGATTGCCAATCAAATTAATCGCATCGTCGAGCTGGGGCATATAAATGCGGCGTCGCGATAACCCACTCTCGACCAGGAGATCGCGCAACGCAGCGCGGCTGTCGTCCTCGCCATGTGTCAGGAATAGGCCTCTGCGTAACGGTAACCGTTGTGTTGCCCATTCTATCAGCTCTCCTTGATCGGCATGTGCCGAATAGGCATCTATCGAATGAATGGTCGCACGAACGGCTACTTCCTCACCATGAATTCGGACGCTCTTCTTTCCCTGAGAAAGCAATTGGCCGAGCGTTCCTGGTGCTTGATAGCCAACAAATAAAACCGTGGCGTCCCGACGCCACAAATGTCTTTTTAAATGGTGGCGGATTCGCCCGGCATCGCACATGCCGCTTGCAGCCATGATGATGGCTCCAGAATTGAATCGAGCTATCGCCTTGCTTTCCTCGACCGTAGCGGTGAAGTGAATGTTCTTGCGTTGAAAGGGGTTTCCGTCGGCTGGAACATCTTCAAGGTCCTCGAGATGTTCTGTGAAGACGTCGGTCGCACGGATAGCCAATGGCGAATCCAGGAAGACCGGTACCTCGGGAATGGTGCCAGTCTGAATTAGCGCTGTGAGGTCGAGCAGGAGCTCCTGAGTCCGTTCGACCGCAAAAGACGGAATGAGCAAATTTCCGCCGCGATTGAGTGCCGAGGAGACCTCTGCCCCCAGAACTTCGCGGCGTTGCGCCACGGTAATGTGTGGTCGCGGTCGATCCCCGTAAGTCGACTCGCAAAAGACGTAATCCAGATTTTCAGGAGCATCCGGATCCGGGTGAAACAGTTTGTTATCCGGTCCGATATCGCCGGAGAAGAGGAGGCGCAACAACCGCTGACGCGTATCGCCCGTTGCAACCTCCAATTCTATGGACGCCGATCCAAGAATATGACCTGCATTCCAATAGCGCGCGCGCACACCGTCGCCAACCTCTTCCCACCGGTCATAGTCGACTGCCCGAATCTGTGTCAGGCAAATTTCGGCATCGGCGCGCGTATAAATCGGTGTCACCGGTGGCCGCCCTCGTTGCGAATTGCGGCGATTGAGCCGTGCCACTTCGGATTCCTGAATGTAGCCACTATCGGGCAGCATGTAGGTCAGCAGATCTCGTGTGCCGTCCGTTGTGAATATCCTGCCTGTGAAACCTGCTTTGACCAACTTCGGCAACAAGCCCGAATGGTCGATATGTGCATGGGTGAGCAGTGCGAAATCGATTTTCTTTGGGTCGAACGGGAAAGCTGAGTAGTTGAGTTCCTTAACTGTCTTGGACCCTTGAAATAATCCGCAATCTATAAGAAATTGGCCGCGCGGATGCGTAATCCAATAACAGGAACCCGTGACCGTTCCCGCCGCGCCGCAAAAAACCAAATTAACACTCATTGTGGTACCTGTTCTAAGGACGAGGCGAGAAGCGGTGCAAATCAATCTCCGAAATGTGAAGTTTCAACTTTTCGGCTAGACCGGTTGCGGCTTCCTCCGATTCTTCGTAGTCAAAGACCGCGGTCTTGTGGCAAGTCATGGCGATGTTCCACCGGATGCGCTGCCGTTCGGCATAAACGTGTATCCACTGCCTTCTCCCGCAAGCTCGG
>JAJFJB010000335.1 GCA_021774435.1 Alphaproteobacteria bacterium | reverse complement strand
TGACCGGAACGGATCTCGGCAATGGCCGGGTCTGGCAGCGGATCGACGGGCTGGAAGCCGATGAGACCTACACGCTGTCCTTCTGGCATCAGGGCGACAATATGCGCACGGCGGCGGCGGCGCTGGACTGGGTGAGCAACGTGGACACGGCGTTCACGGGAACGAGCGCCGAATGGCAGCAGGTGTCGCTAACGGTAACGCTGGGGGCGCAGGAGACTGGTTTCTACTTCCAGGTCGGCGGCGGCGGGCAGCTTGGCCTTGGCAAGAGCGCGCAGCTTTGGGGCATGCAGCTCAATTCCGGCACGAGCGCCACCGACTATGTGCAAACAACGGATGCGCCGGTCGGTGTGGATGTCGATATTGACGCCAATATCCTGAATGGTGGGGACGGCGACGATCGTCTGGTCGGTGCGGCGGGGAACGATACCCTGAACGGCGGTGCGGGCGACGATGTCCTGATCGGCGGCGAAGGGTCGGACCTGTTCGTCTTCGATCTCCAGAATGGCATGGACCGTATTGAAGATTTCTCGGCGAGCGAGGGCGACCTCATCGACGCGACGGCGCACGGTCTGACGGACTTTGCCGCCGTGCAAGGCGTATTGAGCAACGATGGCAACGGCGACGCCGCCATCGAATTTGGAGGCGGCAACACAATCACACTGATCGGCGTCGACCAAAACCAGCTCACCCAGGACGATTTCTTCTTCGGGTAATTTGTCCTAAGTTACACGTACGCGCTTGCAGCGGTAATATCGGCGGAGCCGCTTTGGGCAGCGCGGGCATTGTTTTATCCTGTAGATATGGACCTCAGATTTGAATAAACCAACCAGGCAAAACTAAGAGACCGCTGGTGATGTTTTTTCGTTTTCTGCTGGTCGGTGGATCAGGATTTGTCATTGATGCCGGTCTCACCCAGTTGCTCATTTTTCTGGACTTCGCACCATGGCTCGCTCGTATCCCGGCGATAGCTTTGGCGATGGCTTATGCTTGGCTTGCCAATCGCTATTTTACATATCGAGTTGAAAGAGCGCGCTCGACAAACGAAGCCATGCGCTACGCTTTTGTGTCCACGTCGATGTCATTGTTAAATTATCTTATCTATGTCGTCCTTGTAAGCTATGGCGTCCTGCCCGTCCTGGCTATTACGTTGGCCACGGTATGCCAAGTCATCGTGTCTTATCATTCCTATCGCGTTTTCGTGTTTACGGAACGATAAGCATTCCGGCGTACCTACATTAGCTACCCATCATCAATTTAGCTTCGGCCACATCCTGACGGTAACGTCGTCACCATGCCGTCGATAATGCTCCCGCGCGCCATAATTGCCCAACCGCCCGCCCTTTCCAAAATAGGGGTCTGCCCTGACATCTGGATATCTTGACCAATAAATTTCCGCCAGCATCCTTTCTCTCTCTTCGTTCGGATACCGCGCTTTCAACTCGTTGACAATTTTGGCGTCCCACGCCGCTCTTTGCTGTTGCTTATAAAAATAACCACCTACGCCAAGTGCGCCCGCGAGACACACGCCAACAAGAAGCAAAATAACGATGCGAGAACGCTTCATAGGGTTTCTTCCAATGCTCGATGCTTAGAGTGATGAGTTTCCATGATGAAATTCCCGAAGACAAGATGTGCCGGGCTTGGATGGATAAGACAATCAACAATCCTTTGGCGACTAATCCTTCCGTACAGATCTTCTTTTGGCGGATGTTAACGCAGCCAAGGCGCCCGCGACGGCGCGGTTGCCTGTGGCATTCAAATGACCGTCAACAGGAATGTAAAAACTCTCCGGGACCGTTCCGGCTATCTCAGCAGCGCGCCGGAGCGTATCCTTGGTGTCTAGATACACTTGTCGATTCGCGTCGAGATAACTCTTGATGAAGTCGTGGCGCCAATTGGCGGGTTTGTAAAATGATGCGAATGAAACGAACACAATCCACCGGAGTTCATGATCTCGTGCATTGGCTTGCCGGATGATGGCGTCCATCAAGTACGTATTCACCGCCCGTTTTTCGGCATTGTTGCAAGTCGTTTCAGATCGATCGAAGCGTGTTGATACGAGTTCCGCGATCGTGCGCAGGGCGGCGAAGGCATAGCTGTGAATCGGGACGGGGGGGGCATTGGCAAGCCTTGTAATGTCATCGCGTGTGGGCGGCAGTATCAACTGAAAATCCGCGCCGGCAGCTTTGAAAACGGGCTTGAAACCGAAAAAGTACCGTAGAACCGAACGGTCCAGATCGCTTGTCAGAAGACCGATATAGACAGGTGATTTTGCCGGGATACGAGCGCTTTCTTGATTATAGCGCAACCAAATTTGGTCGACGCCGTATCCGCCGACACCGAAATTCATCGATTGCCGGTCCGGTTGCAGCGCCTCGAAGCTGGCAGGAATGGAATCTTCGGGAGAAACGACGCCGGCGGTAAATGAGTCACCGAAGAACCATGCCTTGGGGCGGCCGTCGATTACGGCCGGCCAATGTAGTCCCGACGGCTTCCCCGGTTGGGGCGCCGGTTTCCAACCTAAAAGAGGATCGTAGAGCTTGGTCGAAACGGCATCGGCCATTGGTCGGGCCATGCGAAAGTAGCGATCGCCGCAGGCAGGGTTAATGTAATAGGTGAGATTGGAAAACGCCTTCAGCTCGAAGGCAGCACCGGCACGTGCCATACCTTCCGCCGCGATGAGCGTGATCGTCAGTTGGATCAGCAGAATGACGTTAATCCGCTGCATTGCCGTCGAGGAGGCACGTAAAATGCTCAGTCCCGCCCAAACGGACGAGGCGATACCGATACCCAAAATTCCGACGAACAATGTGATTTTCATCGCCGGGGCCATACCGAGGTACTTTTTGGGAAGAACTATAAGTACGGCTTGCAGCGCAGCGACGTCAAAAAGCAATGGAACCAGGTTGAATAATATCCATGCGCCGAGACAGGCTGTCGCCAGGCCCACAATAAGATTGACGATGCGCGCCATCTATCTCGACCTCGTTTCAAACAGAAATCTCGATGGTCATGCTAGTCCGCATATTGGAAATCCCATGGACCGGGGTCTTAATTGAATCGTTGTTCGCCCATCGCGCGCGCCAAGCATTTCTAATCATCATCAGCGCGTGTCGGATAAGGTATTGGCGCGACCCTGGCGCATAGGTCGTTTCTTGTATGCGACTCTTATATTGGTCCACGGCAAGCGCGCTCGCATGCGAACCGCCGAAGTAGAAAATGGATGTATCGAAAACAGGTGCGATATCCGTCAATATTTCGACACCAGTCGATTGCAGCCCTCGAAGCTGCCCGCTGCCACAATGTACGATGATTTTGCCGCCCGGCTTAATCCGCCTGTGTATGTAGTGGTAATATCGCTTGAACTCGACAATTTCCATCCAGTCCAGTTCGCAAAAGCACAAATCAAATTCACCGGCGTCTAAAGGAATATTGTTTTGCAGCAGTGCCAGCGGCGATATCTTTACGTACGTTCCGGGGATCGTATCGAATATACGGCCGGCCGGGCGATCTCCCCCCGTGACGACCAGTGTATGCAATGGCTTTTTGCTGAAGTATTTATCAATAATTTGCACAACGGGATTAAGGTCCGCCCAGAAGGGATGCCATTTCGTCACGCGCGGAACCTGACCAAAAAGCATTCTGTAAATGCTTCCAACGACGGTATTGGAGAAGGCATTCCCCGCCGCCTTCGAAGTTTCACTTACCGTCTGAATGACCGCGCCTGTCTCGGCCGGCACGGGCGTCGTTGCGGCGGCGGCAATTAAATTTTCGCGATAATCCGCCGCTGCGATATCGTCTATGGCTTTAGCTTTCGCGGCCGCGAGATCGTTCACTTGGCCAACCCAAAACCGATGGTTGATGTAGCTCGATAACTTATTCGGCAGCAGCGCGTAAACTTCGTCCATATAGGCGTTAAATTTTTGGGTCTCCGCGTCATAAGATTCCGGTAGATCCTGCGAATGCAGAACGAGTGGATACTTTCCCATTTCAATCTGGTCTATGGTCATATAGCCACCAAGACCTTTGGCGATTTCCGCCGGCGTGATGTGACCGATTGTCATTAATTCCCGAAAGGTATGCTCATCTCGCAATTCGATCATCAGGAAGTCGTCGGAATCGCCAAGCACGCACCGGTTCGCCGTTGGGCAGGCCATTGAAAGCGTTGCGTAGTCCCAAAAACAGACCGGGTCGGTATAGACTTGTTCCGGTTTCATACAAACGATGGCGATCGGCAACTGGCGTCCGAGCCGCGTATGCTCGTCGACATGCCAGTAAAACTGGTCCGTGACGTGCATATGAAATACAGGCTGATTAACCGTCTTGGCGCGAACCGTATTGTGGCGATACGCCAATCCCATGCGCGCCATTTCCCTTTTAGGGATCGACATGACATGCGCTTTCGGGTCGACAGCGTCTAAAAGCATCGGTGTGACTTGGCCAGAATTGACGCAGTAGCTGGGTGAGAAAATCAACCGTTCCCCGGCAAGCATATGTTCCGCAAGTGTTTCATAACTGCCATCGGCGAGAATAAAGTCGGCATTAAAGAAAATCAGGAAGTGATCGCACATTGCCTCGCCAAGATCGTCGAACCCTCGGTGCAGCGCATAGGTTAGCGACATACCGTATCCGGCATTGCCTTCGATAAGGTCGTCGATTTTTACATACCGGATCGTGCAATATTTCCTCAGAACCTTGGCGATCGCGCTGTTATCGATGTAGTCGTACAGACGCGTCTCGGTAACGAGGACCAGCTCACACTCGAAATGCTTCGCCAGCGCAGGCAGGTTTCCGGGCGCTAAAATTGCGGGCAGGGTAATATTGAGCAGCTTGTCGCAGTACTCCTCACCCCACATGATGGTGATGAGCCGAACCGGCGGTTTATCGTTCATTTTCCCTTACGTCCCCTCGCGCAGACTTTTGTTTAGCCTACGTTGATCAGCGCGTATTCGGCGCGCGCTAATTTTTCAATGTATTGCTATTCCTCGAAGTACCCCCGCAATAGCCAGACCGAAGCATATCGATGACCAGACCGCGCGGTAGATAAAATAAGTAAATCTTATGATCAGGCTCCTGCGTCCCTGTATGCCGCCGTCAGGTCTTTCAGAGTCGCCGTCCTTATTTCTCGTTTATTCAGCAAATTCAAGAACTCTCTCAGAACACTCTCAACACCTTGGCCGTTGAAACGATATTGCATGGCCTCACCTTTATTCGATGAACTCATATCGGGTACCGCTTTCTGAAACGCTGATTTGTGCGCGGTTTGCGCGCAATTGAGAAAGACGTTCAGCGGGTGAAAATTGACGATTTTCATGCCAGGCGTATCGATTGCAATCGAGCCGACTGTTGTCAGATACGCGTCATTGGTCGTGTATCCGTCTTCCCAGCAATAGGTCAATAGAGTCATGCCTAAATCGGCCTGCCATGCTGGCAGCAGGTAGGGGCAGTTAAATCGAAATGTAGACACATCGTAGTGGAAGCCCGCTTCGCCGAGGAGCATCAGGTCACGGTAGGAATGTCCCAGAAGATGAAACCGGGTTCCTTCCGCGTTGGGGAAATCTTTCCTAAGCCGATGAATGATGTCTTCGGTACCATCGCCCTGCGTGGAATTGGGCGCAAGATTCGGGTGCAGGCCAATTTCGTGCCCTGACGCCAGGGCGCGGTCGGACAATTGAGACGATGGGTTCGTTGCCAAGAATGTTGCTGTCGCTTGGTACTCGTCGAGTATGTCCAATACGTGAGACAGCATATAATCTGGGGCCCAATCCTGATCAAATGTCAGGCATACTGTTTGCGGCGACTCCCAATTTGCGTAAGTCGCCGCAAACGCCGCCATTTTGCTGGAGAACGGATCGTTGGTACTATCGGTCATTGTCTCGTCAGTCGCTTGCACTTCAGTCGTCGTCTAGCCCGGGCGTCACAGTATAGGCATGCGGTTTGTTCAATACCGTGCGCACAGTGCGCAGCCGCCGCATTCGCATGAGGTTTTGCAGCCAGTAGAACTGATATTTGTCGAGCAATTGCTCGACCAGCGTCGCATGTCGGTGGAAGGGCGATTTTAGCGAGATGGGGTCAATCCACCGGTCGAGAAACCGGAACGTGCGTGCCATGACGCGCATGATAAAGCGTTTGGGATGCGTGTAGATTTCGCTCATTGTGAAGCGTGGCGATATATCGATGAAGTCGCTGATGGGACGGCGAAAGATTTCATATTCTTGCGCGATAACGGATTTTGTACGACGCAACCAATTGACGATTCGGCTGCCGGCAAATGCATCCGATTTAAATTCGAGAGGCTCCGACGTTCCACTATCGAGCTTCGTGTTGAGATAGAGTTGATCCATGCGGCGCGACAGGTGCCTGAAGTGCCGTAGAAACTTATGATATTCTCTTGCTTTGACATCTTCCGGCATGGCCCCTTCAGGGAGGATTGTCCCGGCAAAATCAAAAACGCCGACGCCGTATTCAACGAACCCAAAGACGATCGAAATAAACGCAAGTTTTTCTGCCATGACGTAATGATGGAGATCGTTTTGCGCGATGTCCTTCAGGGTTTCTGGACGGCGCAGAAACAAGGCGTCCCCAAACGCCAGGAAAGAACGCCCGCGCAAACCGACGGGTGCGCGGTAGGGCGTAATTTCGTCGCTTATGTGCAGGAAGCCGGCAAAATGGAAGCCGAGTTCATTGGCTCTACGTAAAATTTCGTCGAATAACGTCTGGCCTTTGTAAATTGAGTGAAATTCGATTTCTGTCGCAAATCCCAAAACGCCGTTGAGCATCGTTTGCTCGGCGCCCCGTATGATATCGCCTTCACTGCCCTGCGTATCGAGCGAAAGAAAATCCGGTGGCGACGTGATTGGTATTTTGCCTTCCTCGAACAGGCTGTCTAGGCTGTGAATTTCTACGTCTACTTCTTTTTCGGTATGGCACCATTCACCGAAGATAGCGTCATAGACATCATCCCCCGGATATACCTCGCCATAGAAGTCCTTGTAATACTCGTTGGGCGGATAAAGCGAACTCCCAAACGGGTTTGTCGTTACCTTGAACGTGCCTTTTCGGTTTTCTCCGCCGATGCAATAGGGCAGGACAAACCGATTATCGTTGTCATTGTTGGCGCTCATTTCCGCCGCGCATTCCGCGTCGGCTTCGTAAAGAACATGAACAATGTCGTCGTCAAACTTCGGGGGACAAGTGAACGGCACGCCAAAACCGCGGGCACCGACGTGATGTGAAATGATCCTGGTTTCAACGGTATCGGACAACGGATTCTCTCGGTTCGGTAAGGCGCTCTGATCCTATGATTCTGAGTAGGTTTGTGGAAGGGTGCAACACCTGTTTTCCGCTCTCCCCCGCATAAGTGTTCTAACTGATTCGGCTATTTGGGGAGAATGGAATCGTTGAAAATACCGCGAGGAATTCCGGCCAATAAATCAGATGCGCTACCGATGGCTAACCATTGCATCGATGGCAATTATTATCCGGGCCGTGTCGCATATCCACTGGCTAGGCTTTGCGGTGAGGTTATGACAGGCTGGCTTGTACTCCCCGGCCAACATTGTCCTTTTCTGTACTGCGGGCGGCGGCTTTCGCCGTGCCGCTTGGTAAGTTGGTCGGGCTTAGATAAGTATCGATTTGCTTCATTGTCATATCGTTTATCGTCTTCCTGTACTCGACGAATTCCGGCAAGGTCATGCCTTTACTCATGAGATAGACAACTTCCCACAACGTATAGTCAGGATTGACGAAAACGGAGTTCTTTATTTCGCGAAACAAGCGTCGGATATGATCTTGGGCTTCCATGGAATCCATGGTGGCGTGAGACCAAAACAACCCTTCACCCGTGAGGTCATAATCTTCGGCACGCTTAAAGATCGGTGTGTGATGCAAAAAATAGAACGGTTGGAGGAAATAGAAATCGAGGCCAAAGGTTTCGATAAAGTTCTTGGTTTCCTCGACGGTTTCTTCCGTTTCACCTGGAAAACCGATAATAAAAGCGCCCACGGTAATGATCCCGGCTTCCTTAAGCCAGCGAAGTCCGTCTCGGTAGAATCTGGCAATAGCGCCTTTCTTCATGTTTTTTAGTATCTGGTCGGAGCCCGATTCCACGCCTAGAAACACACCGGCGCATCCGCTTTGACGCATCTTCTTAACAAGATTTTCGTCGATATACTGGCAACGCAGAAAGGAGTACCAGGGGATGGAAATGTCTTCGGCAATCATCCTGTCGATTAATTCTTCAAAGCGTTTCTTGGGTACATTGAAGGTATCATCGACGAAGAAAACGGCGGCAACCTTCGCGGCCTTCGCCTTTCTCAGAGTGGCCATAACATTATCCAAATCCATGCTGGCCAGCGGACCCGCGATGGACGGATAGGAGCAGAATGCACATTTGAAACTACAGCTGCGCGCCGTTCTGATGTGAACGATGGAACCCGGTTCTACGTCGTCGAAATCGATCAGTGTTTCGTTAACGTCGTTTTCTTCGAAAGCGCGCGTATTGTGGATGATTTCGCCATCGGAATTTCGCCAGATTACATTTGGCACCGTGCCAATCTGTTCGGGGAAGCTCTTGCATAACTGAAGGAGGGCGGCTTCACCTTGAACATCTTCCACAAACGCATCGAAGCTTGAAGAGTTCAAATAATCGGCCTTGGCGTCGGGCATCATCTTCATCAACGTCGTGGAAACATGGTGGCCACCGGCGACGATGAATGTGTCGGGAAAGCGCCGCTTCAGAATTTCCCCCACCGATGTCAAATGGGCGCCGGTCAATACGAATGTTGTGCTGACCGCAATGATGTCCGGCTCGAAAGCCTCGATTTCGTCGATTTGCGTATCGAACTCGGAGGTTAAGACGTTGACGCGCTTGACCGTTATGCCGTTGCGTCGCAGGTGGGATGACAGCAAAAGCCCCGATGTAAGGTTCATGTCCCAAACCGATAAGGCGTCTTTCGCCGAGCGACCTTGTTGGCGCGACAACAGTTCCACATGATCCATAAACTGGCCGTCTTCGGTAACGACACGCGTGTAATTGCTCATTGCCACTGTGACCGCCGCGCGACGAGGGTCCGACGGCAATTCGATTGCAGCAGGGCTGGTGACAAAATGGCCTACAATAACGACGCGCATGAAAACTCCAAAGAAATCAAACGTGTACTATTCCGAGCGGAATGTACTGTATTCGTGGACCAAAAACGAGACAAAATAAAATTCCGAGAAGGAACTGAATTAAATCTTATCCCTATCCGGTTTACATTGTTTAAGCTGATAAAGAACTATTTCATTTTTCCTTGATTGCAATATGCGAAGGCGTGGCCCAGGAGCCTTTTTTCTCGGGCCCGCCATTGACGAACAATCGGCCGCCAGGCTTGGCAAGCCCGACTCTTACATCAAAACTGATTGTACCTGCTATTTTTGCAGGAATTGTAAGGTTCTCATCGATGATCAGGTCTTCTCCGGGGCTTCCTTTCCGGCTGACTAAAAAGTCGGGACTGGTTTCGCCTTCCCGAAACCCGGCGACAACGAAACTATTATTCTCCGTAACTTGACCGCGCATCAGAATATGCACGCGAAGCTGAGATGTGTCGTTCATGACGGTAATCTTCGGTCCCAGCGCGGAATCGCCGTCGGCGGCCGTCGCCTTGCCTTTTTCCAGGGAAATGACGCGGTCGGTGCTTCCATACCCCAAATATTCGGCCTTCACTTCGACGCCTGGCGGCACGACTTTGGCCGGTGCGGGGGCAGGGGCTGGTTTAGCGCCGATTATCTTTGCCGTTACCCGTATGCCGGGGTCGCCCGGCGGCGCATTTTGGTGGTGTTTAAGGGTTCGAAACCACATTTCCGCATGCGCATCGAGACCGGCGCTGCCGAAATGACAATTGTCGTAACGGTAGTTAAAACCCAGACCGTCGGTATCGGGCCCGGGGTAGATGCCCCGCGCAGGGTCGACCAATGCTCGTTGGCCTCGTCTTGTTTTTTCGTATGGTGCACTGCCGCAGACTGACGTCAGCGGCACAAAAACCGGCGCGTTGACCGCGTAGGATCGAATAGCGTTCAACATATCGAGGAAGTTGGCTTTGTAAGCCTCCGGGTTGGCCATATGCTGCACATTGCCTTCGCCCTGATGCCAAAGCAGATGCGTGATGCGCAATCTCTTCTGAGCCAGCCGTTTAATGGCGACGGGAATTCGCCGAAAATGGACGCCACCCAAGGTCCAATCTTCCATGTAGGTGCCGCCGACGCTGATGGGAACGAGAACGACCGCATCAAAGACCTTGGCTTTGATCAGGCGGTCGCCCAGGCGGCTGGCAAAACTGCCTTTCGTTCCGGAGGTCCCAAGCAGCGGGTCTTTGGCCACATAACATTTTCCATCGAAAAAGTTGAAATTGTACACGCCCGTATCCGGGTTGAAACGGCCTTGGCCCTGGTTCGTGGAATTCGATTGGCCGAAAATCAAAAGAACGGCCGTGCGCTTGCCGCTCGGAATCTCACTACAGGGAAGTTCCTGCTTGCCGCTTGTGTCGTTAAAGCTACCTTGGCCGCGGTCAAGAACTTGGTAGTCGTCTCGTGCCGTCAGATATATACGCCGCCGCGAAATTGTGGTCGCCGGATCGTGTGGTTCGGTCGCGCTCCGAACCGGCATGGTTTCGTAGAGGTCTCCCAGCAGAGACTGCATTTGAGACATTTGCTGACGTATAGCCGAGACTTCAGCGCCGTAAATTTCCATCCGGCTGGCAAGGTCTCGGCTTTTGAGAAACGGATAGCCGGTCGGGTAATCTAGCTCTTTTGTGCCAGAATCATGAACGGCAAATAAACGGACTTCCGCCGCGCCAGGCAGCGCTCCTAAATGAGATTGCGGAAAGGTCATTGAAAACCCCGCCTTCTCTACACCTTTGCTGACCATGACACGCGGCAACTCGGGACGGATTTCGGTCGGCGATATTTCACTGATGCGCCGCCCGTTGATGTACAGGATGACACGTTGCGCCGGTTTCAGCAGGTTGGTATTGACGGCCCATCCCTTGATGATAACGCCACCACCGACGATTTTTGCACTGTCGATGTAGCCCTTGACGTCGGGGTTCTCGGCCAAGGATGTTGCGTCGGGTAGAATAACCAATCTCGGTTTGCCAAGGGTTTTCGCACCGAAGAATCCAAGGGCAATAGCGGAAAGGATGAATATGGCAAGGAGAGTGCGTTTAATACTCATTAATTTTCCTGCTTGAACTCGCTCTTGCTCCGTCGAGTACGGTTTCTGTGAACCATGGCAAATCGTCAAGGCCTAATCACAGAAACCAATTTTTCCGAAAAATATCTGAATCGCAACAGTCCCGTTCCGATGATTGATAGTGCGTTGCCGGAGCAGTGGTGACTTTTTCGATTTCTCAGATATCGGCTAATTCCTCCACGCGCAAATCATAAACTTATGCAGTCAAACATGTTTGGGAAAGTTGCTCTTGCCGTTGTTCAAATATTTAAGCGCCGAAAAACAAACCATGGCACCAAACGTAGAATTAGAGCGACCAAGCGCCACCAACTCGGAAGATAGGTTACTCCGCCGCTTCGTTTCAGGTTGGCGATAATTCGAGCTGCGACCCAATCCGCCGACACTGCTGGTAGCAGAGGGTTCGATTGGGTAAGCATGGTGGTTCTCATGAAGCCGACCCTATAAAATCTGATCGTGCAGTTTGTATCGGCCAATCTGTGCCGCAAAGATTCAAAGTAGAATTCAAGCCCACGTTTGGCGGCACCGTAGACCATATTTGCGCGACGCCCGCGAATGGCGGCAACAGAACCGATGCCTGCAACTGTCGACACCTGACCCGAAAGCATCTCTGGCATGAAGGCGGTGAGCAGCTTGATTCCGGCTGCAAAATTTACAGTAATGAGATTGTCGACGGTTGCCTGCTCGAGAACCCCGGTATCGTTTGCATTGCCGAGGCCGGCGACGAACAATATTCCAGTTGGCAAACCGGGCCCTTCAATGATCCACTGTTTTAACGTTTCGGGATCAAAGTTGCGAAGGTCGATCGCCATGTATTCGACATCAACGCTATAACGCAGGCGTAAATCACACGATAGCGCGTCGAGATCCTGTTGGTCGGACGCAACCAGAATTAGACCGTCGCCGCGTGCTGCGAGTTGTTCCGCGAGACAGCGACCAAGTCCGGCCGAGGCACCTAATATCAAATACCTCAAAGGTTTAACCGTCGAGACAGCGCCGAGGCGAACAGTCGTCTTGGGTCATGAGCCAATAGATTTTCTCGGTATGAATCATAGTCAGGATACTGCTTGCGCGCGATATTAGCGGAAATCCGCGAGTCCTTAATCAGGTTTGCGAACGCACCATGATCAACGTCGAGACTATCGACTTCTGTCATGAAGGCATCGAGGTTCGAAGTATGGGGAGCGTGAAAAGCGAAACTGATCCCATCACCGGTAAATCTGAGATGCTTTTGCTGGCCCCGAAAAAGTTTGAAGGTGGCTAATCCTAACGGAATTCGAAATTTCTCATGCACCTGTTCGAATGCGCGTAAATATCCAGCGACGGCGTCGCTGGGGATAAGTACCTGATGCTCCAGGAAGCCATTGCGGCCGTAAGCATGGAAATATGACGGCAGTGTCGCGAAGGGAAAGAAGACATCCAAAGCGTCGACCGTTTCAGATTTTTTCAGATGGTGAATGAATGCAGCATATAATCCATTTAGTGGCGGCAAGATAAGACGGTTGAATAGATTGATCGCGGGAACCGGGCGCATTGGGTCGAGCTTCTTGTGCCGCATCGGACCGAGCCCTCCCCGGGTGTCGTTTTGGAAATTTCCGGCGCGCACGAAGCCCGTAGTTGATCTCGCGCCGCTCATTTCATTCCAACTATAAAGGAAATCGTAATCGTCTCGAATTTCCAGCAGCGTTTCTACAGTGTCGCGGAGGCCCGTGGTGGGAATATTCGAAATATAAGCCCGGCCTCCAGGGAATTCCGTTACACCGATGACGGCCGAGAGAATCACACCTGTTAATCCGTACCCCCCACAAGTCAGATTGAACAGCTCGGTATTTTCAGCCGGGGTCAAAGTTAAAATCCCTCGCGCAGGGTGAAACAATTCAATTTCTTGGACGCAGCCTGCAAAATCTCCTTCTCGATATTGATTTTTGCCGTGAACATTTCCGGCTATACAGCCACCCAGCGTAATATCGGGATAGCCCGGTTGGACAGGCAAGTAGAATCCTTGAGGCGCGAGATATTCATGCAGCTTGCCAAGCGAAACACCAGCTTCGGCACGAATCGATTTCTTGCCGCGGTCAAACGCGAGAATTCGGTTGAATCGCCGCATGCTGGTCACCAGCGAGTCGGTGCCAAAACTTGCACCGCTCAACGATAGGCCAGCACCTCGCGCTATATGCTTTCGCGCGGGAGACATCGTCAGCAAGTCACGATAGCGATCAGGCTCGCGCCACTCCGATTCGCACTGTTCGAAGCGCCCAAGCGAAGAGAATTTCTTTTTCGCGAAGTTCACTGGCGTTGCCACGTTTTCCGACCAAGAGCGGCCGTCGACGATATCAGGTGCAAGGCTCCCGGGTACCCGAGAACTATATCACGCGGAGCGCTGGTTCCGACCCGCCAACTTCATGACGCCACCGACCTTGGACGAAAACTCTACCATGGAACGGGTCTGCAAGACGTTCCGCAAGACGTATTTGGGCCTGAAATAGAAACGCCGATAGGCCTGTTTCTGCTGCTTGACCAGGGTCTTCAAGTCCATGAATTCGTCCCAGTGATCGACAATGAAATCATCAGTCGGGTTTTTGGCGAATTCCTGCCAGCGCCCTGCGGGAACGACACCTTGGGCGACCGCGTTGTCATACATTTCCGTATTGGGGTAAAGTTTCAAAACGGAAATCTGTGCGTAATCCGGGTCAAGTCCAATCAGGAAATCGACGCTTCGCTTGATATCGAAAGGATTACGCTCAAAGGGCTGACCGATGATGTAATCGGCGACAGTCAGAATACCGAGCTCTCGGCACCACTTGAATGCCTTACGAATCTTTTCGGTGGTTGTACCTTTTCTAAGTATTTTCAGGCCCTCGTCAGTCCCTGTTTCGACGCCGAAAGCGATCATCCGCAAGCCTGTTGCTTTGGCGCGGATTAGGGATTCCCGTGTCACGGTGTTGACGCGCCCACGGAAATCCCAAGTAATTTTGAGTCCTCGGCTATCCAGTTCGTCGCAAAACTCTAGAATCTTCTTCTCGTTGATATTGAAGAGGTCGTCGTAAAACCGAAATTCCGTATAGCCCATGGCGAGGCATTCTTCGATTTCATCGACAACCAGCTTATGCGAGCGCTGGCGATAACTCTTGATGGGGACATCACAAAAAGTGCATCGGAAAGGGCATCCTCTGGAACTCAGAATTGTTGCTAAGTCGTTGGTGACGCCCAGAATGTTTTGATATCGGAGGTGGCGGATATGCTTTCGGTCGACGACAGGAAGGGCATCAATGTCCTCGACATAGGCCGCTGGCACGGTGACACGGGCCAAGAAGCGTTTGTCGCGAATCGGGTTATCCAGATGCGGCTTAATCGAGTCGGCCGTATAGACACCTCTGATGTGGTTGAAATCTTCGCCTTTTTCCAAGCAGTTGACCAAGTCGGTAAACGCTTCTTCCCCTTCGCCAACAACGATGGTGTCAAATTCGTCTAATTCCGCCGCTTCTTTGGGATACGCAATGGCATGATGGCCTCCCAGGCAGATATGCGCGTCGGGAAACTCCTCGCGAACGGTTTGAGCCGCCATGCAGACGTCCATCAGACAAACGGTAAAGCTGGTGATGCCAACTACGTCGGGACGAAACTCACGGATACGCGCACGTAGTTGCTCATAGCTTAGTCGCTCGGCGACCGAATCTATTGCAGCACAAATATGGTCGGTCTTGGTTTCCAGATGACTAAGAACGTAAAGCATGCCCAATGGCGGAAAGTCACCAAAGGCATCCGCCTCCATGAATTCGTCTCCATGCTCATCGGGATTTTCAATAACTGTATTCAGCGCCGGCGGGTTGATAAACAAAACTCGCATTACGTCGTTCTCCAGATGCAAACGATTGATCGTCCGAAACGATAGGCCACAATGCGATCAAAGTATCGCGATATCGGTACCATGGTCCTATCCCAAAATCGAATTTGTCCCTTTGTCGGGGCCGATGACTTTAGCCAAAGCCGATTTGACAGCGATGCCAAAAGCCCAATGGAATCAAGGTAAAAGCAACGTGTTGGCGCCAATCCAATTGGCGTCAGAGATTTCAGCGTCGCAGCCGTATATCGTCGAAAATGGCCAACTGCGGCATCAAAATCACTGAATAACCAGGAATATGCTGGGCTGAGAACGATCAAGTTACCACCGCTGGACAGATGTTTGGACACTCGTTCAAGTTCTTCAGAATCATTCTCAATATGCTCCAGGACATCTATATAGATAATTGAGTCAAATACATCAACCGCAGACAAGTCCCCGACTTGGCCATTCAGAACATGGCACTTAGGCTCGATTTTGCCTGTTTCGATCCTATTTTTGATTTTGTCCGCAAGCTCGGGATCAGGCTCGAGGCACGTCCAACTGCTTACATCCCGTTGACAGAGAAATTCCGTCGTCCCCCCAATTCCGGCGCCAACTTCCAACACGCTCTTGCCAAGATAGGGTGATATTTTCTCGGACAGATACGCTTTCC
>JAJFJB010000334.1 GCA_021774435.1 Alphaproteobacteria bacterium | reverse complement strand
TGTCCGAAATGGGCATCAACGTGATCGACGGCGAAGAGGCCGAAGAAACGACCGAACGGCCTGGCGCAGAGGCGCCGGCGGCGGCAGGCAATCTCGCCGACGAGGATATCGGACGTACTGACGATCCCGTGCGGATGTATCTGCGCGAAATGGGTAGTGTCGAGTTGCTGTCACGTGAAGGCGAAATTGCCATCGCCAAGCGGATTGAGGCCGGGCGTGAAAAAATGATCGGCGCACTGTGCGAAAGCCCGTTGACCATGCAGGCGATCACCCACTGGCATGATGCGTTGGTCGAAGGCCGGATGCTTTTGCGTGATGTGATCGATCTGGATGCGACATTCGGCGGTACGCCGGAAGGGGCAGCTCAAGCGCCGCAAACCGCCGACTCAATGAAGGAAGAGGAAACCGCTGAGGACGAGGAAGCGGAAGACGAAGATCTCGATGAAGATGAGGACGAGGACGAGGACGAGGACGAGGACGATGAAGAAGAAACATCGTTGTCGTTGGCGGCGATGGAGCAGGCGCTAAAGCCGGAAATCCTCGAAAAATTTGAAAAAATCTCTACCTCCTATATCAAACTGCACCGCGCTCAAGATAAGCGCATGGCGACCTTGCAGAAGGGGGAGGCCGTTTCCAAATCGACCGAGCGTACCTACGAAAAGCACCGTAAGGAACTGCTCGAGAATATGGAAGAGGTGCGGCTTAATAATGCCAAGATCGAGCAGCTTGTTCATCAGCTCTACGCCTACAGCAAGAAACTGACCGGTCTCGAAGGGCGTTTGATGCGCTTGTCGGTGAATTGCGGCGTCAAGCGTGAGGATTTCCTCAATCGCTATTTCGGACACGAGCTCGATCCGCATTGGCTGAACGCTGTCGCCCGCGTAAAGGCGAAAGGCTGGAAGGAATTCGCCAAGAAGCACAAGGACGAGATCAAGGATCTGCGAAACGAGGTTGCCAATATCGCCAACGAAGCACGCATGCCGATGAGCGAATTCCGCCGCATCGTGCAGACCGTGCAGCAGGGCGAACGCGAGGCCGGCCGCGCCAAGAAGGAAATGGTCGAAGCGAATTTGCGTCTGGTCATTTCGATTGCCAAGAAATACACCAATCGTGGCCTGCAATTCCTCGATCTGATCCAGGAAGGCAATATCGGCCTGATGAAGGCAGTCGATAAGTTCGAATACCGCCGCGGTTACAAATTCTCGACCTACGCCACCTGGTGGATTCGTCAGGCGATCACCCGTTCGATTGCCGATCAGGCGCGCACCATCCGCATTCCCGTGCACATGATCGAAACGATTAACAAGCTGGTCCGCACATCGCGCCAGATGCTGCACGAAATTGGCCGCGAGCCGACGCCGGAAGAGCTGGCGGTCAAGCTCGGTATGCCGCTCGAGAAAGTTCGCAAAGTGCTTAAGATCGCGAAGGAACCGATCAGCCTTGAGACGCCGATTGGCGACGAGGAAGACAGCCATCTCGGCGATTTCATCGAGGATAAGAACGCGATCTTGCCTTCCGATGCGGCGATCCAGGCGAATTTGCGCGAGACCACGACCCGCGTATTGGCCAGCCTGACAGCCCGCGAAGAACGCGTGCTGCGCATGCGCTTCGGCATCGGCATGAACACCGACCACACCTTGGAAGAAGTCGGCCAGCAATTCTCGGTCACCCGCGAACGCATCCGTCAGATCGAAGCCAAGGCCCTGCGCAAGCTAAAGCATCCGAGCCGTAGCCGTAAGCTCCGCAGCTTCCTCGACTACTAGGCCTATTCGCTGCTGTTTGGCCTTTGAACCGCGCGTGTTCGGTGCGCCCCGCTAATGGGTATGATAAACCTATAGGGCAAGAGGCGTTGTCGTTCCCTTGCGCGCGCTTACCGCGTACCGCGGGGTAAATAGTGCCTCGGGCCGAAGCTTGTCGGGGGAAAACGTGAGTAGCGCGGAACGCCAATCCGGAGGGCAGTCGGTTTCCATCGAACAGGCGTTGGAACTTGCCGTGCAGCACCACGGCGCCGGACGCTTGGCGGATGCCGAGCAAATATACCAAAGAATCCTGAATGCGATTCCCGACCAGCCTATGGCGATGCATTTGCTTGGCGTGTTGTCGCATCAATTGGGAAAGACGGACGACGCGATCGAGCTTGTCACCAACGCTGTCGCGATCGCCCCGGACTACGCGGAGGCGCACGGTAATCTTGCGAACATGTTCCAAGCGCAAGGGCGATGGGAAGAAGCTGTCGCCAGTTATCGCACGGCCTTGGCCTTGGACCCCGGGTCGCCAGAGGCCCACGCCAATCTTGGCAATGCACTGAAAGAGCTGGGCCGATTGGGCGAAGCGGCCGAGAGTTATGCCGCTGTGCTGGAAGTTAAGCCGGATCACGCGAAGGCGCATTACAACATAGGACTTGTGCGCCAAATACAAGGTCAGCTCACGGATGCCGTCGCAAGTTATCGCAAAGCGCTGGCCCTTGAGCCGAACGACGCGGAAACGCATAACGGCCTTGGCCTTGCGCTTCAGGATCAAGGGCAATTGGATGACGCCATTGCCTGCTACCGACAGGCCCTTACCATCGACCCTTATTTGGCGCAGGCGCACTATAATCTCGGCATCGCGTTGAAACTGAAGGGTATGCTGGACGAGGCAATTGCCAGCTATCGAAATGCGCTTGCCGTTCGGCCGAATTACGCCAAGGCGCACTGCAATCTCGGGATCGCACTGCAAAACCAAGGTCAGTTCGATGAGGCGGTCGACAGTTTGCGGGCTGCGCTCATGATCGACGAAAACTTTGCCAACGCCCAAAAAGCGCTGGGCATGACGTTTCATTACCAAGGCCGGATTCAGGAGGCGAAGCAGGCCTATGAAGCGGGGATTGCATTGGATTCCGAACCCGACATTGCGGGTGTCGGTCTCAGACGAGTCCTTATCGACCTGAAGGAATTACCGGCCCCGGCTTGCGAAGCTCCGGGGGACTGGCAAAAAGACAAGACGCTACCGCGCGGTTTGCATATTTGGAACCGCCCGGTTGAAAAGGCGTTGTGCGAAACCCTCTATCGATTAGCGGTCATGAGCCCTGAGGAAGAGGCGAATGCCGGGTCGATCAAGGATAATTTGAGCGTCGGTATCCGCCGGGGAAATATGTTCTTCAGCGCCGATTTCAGACTGCTGGACCATGATATTCCCGTCATCAGGACACTTAGAGGCGAACTCCTGGACTCATTGTCGTCATTGTTGGGGGCGGACATCTTCGTCAGCGATTCGTTCTTTAATATTTACCACGCCGGCTCGCAGGCCGTGCGGCACAGGCATATTGACTCAATGGACAAGGCGTTAGGGCTGGCGATGCAGAAATTCAGCCTCGTCTATTATGTCGATCCCGGCGATACCACCGGCGCGGAACCGGGAATTCTCAAGCTCTTTAATCCGGATTATGATCTGTACCCGAAAGAAGGTGATATCGCCCTTTTCCCCAGCGCGACAGAGCATTCCGCGTCCTATGACGGGGCGTCCGACAGGGTTATCCTGGGTTTGAATTTCTACACAATTTAGGATGAAATTCGGTACGATTGCCGCCAGCATTATCAACATGGGCCCCCATTATCAGGAATTTTTTCATGAGTAACTACGACTCAAAGGCGGCCTTCGAGGTCGAAATTTTCGACCGTACCTACCGCAGCGGTGATGGCGAGGATTGGCCGGTTCGCATCTACCAGCCGCAAGCGGAAGGCCCTTTGCCGGTTTTGATCGATGTGCATGGCGGCGCCTGGACGCGCGGTAATTATCTGAATAATCAGAATATCGACGAGGCGCTGGCCCGGACCGGCATGCTGGTGATGGCTTTGGAGTTTCGACAATCGCCGAAACATATCTATCCGGCACAGGTGCAGGATGTGAATTATGGCACACGCTGGGCAATGACGCATGCCGCGGAATTTAACGGCGACCCCGGTAACGTCGGTGGACTCGGTACCTCCAGTGGCGGCCATTCGATCATGTTGAGTGCGATGCGGTATGACGATTCACGCTATGCGGCGGAAGCAGTGCCCGGCGGCGAAGCGCAGGACGCGTCGTTCCGTTATGTCATGACCGGCTGGCCGGTGCTCGATTCGCATGCCCGTTATATGTATGCCAAGGAAGCGGGGATCGCCCGGTTGATGGAGCCGTCGGAGACCTATTTCCCGGACGAGGCGGCGATGCAGGAAGGCAGTCCGCAGCAATCGCTGGACTGCGGCGACCACCGGGCGCTACCGCCAATGCTGATTCTGCAAGGCGACAAGGACGACAACATCCCGCTCACCATTCCCGAACGTTTCGTCGAGACCTACCGGGCGAAGGGCGGGTCCGTCGATATCACCTATTTTCCCGGCATGCCGCACGCCTTCGCACAGAAACCGGGGGCCGATACGGATCGGGCCATCGGCCTTATGAAGGAATTTCTTCAGCAGCAGGTCTGACGACCGCGCCGGGGTGGAGCGGATTATTCCGCCGCGACGGCCAGCATGCGGTCAAGCGCGCCATGAAAATGCGCCAGGGCCGGCTCGTTCCGGCCAAAGGTCAGATGTTCCTGCGCCGGGGACCGAAATCCGAATTGCATTTTTTCGCCGAGCGTAAAGTCTTCCTCGTCTACGACCTTCATCAGTAGGTCCATATTGTTTCGCCAATGCCGGGTCGCGCTTTCGGTCTTTGGTGCCTCCGGCGCGTAGAGCGAAACATGCATCTTGGCCGCGTTCGGGTCATCGCCGTCTGGATAAACCCGCCAGGTTTCGACCTGTTCCTGCTGCACGACGAGGACCGTATTGGGGAACAGAACATAGACCATCGTCGTGTAAGGCAGGATATTCCAATCGCTTTCCGGCTGCGCGCGCAATTCATCGAAATTCTTGCGTACATAGATCCCACGGTGATTGATCCCAAAGTCTTCGAAGGTCGCGACGTTTGACTCGATTAAGGATGCGATGGACTTATGGTGCAGAACTTTGATGTGGTAGCTTTCCAGGAAGGTGTCGATGACCAGCTTCCAATTCATTTTCGGACGCAGCACGCCGGTTTCGAAATGGTGGAAGCCCTCAAATCCGTATGAGGCGAGATCCCGTTCCACGCCCTGTAGCGTGTCGTCGATTTCGAAATCTTCACCCGGCGCGGTCTTGGCCCAGATCATGCCGTATTTTTCCTGAACAGGCAGACGGCGCAGACCGTGCGTTGCCTTGTCGAGCGCCTCGAACCCGTCTTCGCCGGGAATGTATTGCAGCGATCCGTCCGTCCCGTAGACCCAGGCATGATAGGGACAGGTGAAGCCGCGTTGACCCTTGCCGCAGCCATCGGCGACAGGCGCGCCGCGATGCCGGCAGACATTCAGAAAGGCGTTCGCTTTGCCGTCCGCGCCACGGACCAGTAGAATCGGCACGCCGGAAAAGTCATCGGTCCTGAAATCGCCAGGTTCTGGAATCTCGCAACTGAAGGCGAGATGCAGCGGATAACCGCCGAACAGCTGGTTCTTTTCTCGTGCCAACCGATCCGCGCAGGTGTATTGCGACACCGGATTGCGATATAGCGCGTCGGACATCGCTGTGGTTTTGGAATCTAAATAGCCGATGAATTTCTTGGCGTTTTCGATCTGAACGGTTTTTTCCATCGAGTCTTTCCCCTCAGTAGAACCGCATAGAACTGTGCCGCAATGAAGTATTGCGTACCCTGCACCCATTTGTAATAGACGAATAATTCTTTATGTGCAATGTTCATTTTATATGCGCAATAATTGTTGCCGGTAGATTTGAATGCTGAAATCGAGAGGTCGGGCTCCGATAGCCAAGACGCGTGACGGTGCTCCTGCCGTTACGCGCGCCGTGGCGATTTTGCGATTGCTTGGTGACGGTAACGAACCGCTGGGTGTCAACGCTATCGCACGCGAATTGGATCTCGTCCCCAGCAGTTGTCTGCACATTCTGCGTGCGCTCGTGGCGGAATCCCTTGTCGCGGTTGACCCGGCGAAAAAAACCTACTCTCTCGATGCTGGCTTGCTTTCGCTCGCCAACCCTGTGCTGCAACAGGACAATTTCAGCCAGCAGGTTGGCCCGCACCTGGACCATGTCGCCGCACAGTTCGGTACGACTTGTGTGGCCGTCCGGATTATTGGGTTGCGCCATCAGGTCGTGCTGGCCTTGTCCCGCGCAGACGTCCTGTTTCAGCTGCAGGTCGATGTTGGCAGCCGGTTCCCGGCGCTGATCACCGCCAGTGGCTATTGCTGTGCGGCGTTCGGCGGGTACCCGGACGCGGAACTAAAAACAGAATTTGACCGATTGGATTGGGACGAGCCACCGACCTTCGAACGTTGGACAAAGTCCGTGGAGATGACCCGACAAACCGGATACGGGGTCGATGAGGGGCGATATATTCGGGGCGTCGGTCTGGTCGCCGCGCCGGTCTTCCGGTCCGGTGAAAGGCTCTCGCACGCCCTTGTTGCCGTCGGTTTGGTTGCACAACTTGGTGCGGACCGTATTGCGAAACTCGGGACGGCACTCGTTTCCGCTACAACAACGTTGTCCCTCTAGTCCACCGCGCCCTTGCGTGCGCTGGTGCGGCACGTCACTCTGGCGGCCAAATTGATTGAGGCTCAAAGAAAAGGGACGTGTGACGATGGCCGATTCCGACCAAGCGAAATCGCCGCTGGCGATTTTTCACGAACATTGCGCAAAAGGCGAGCTGGCCTATCAGGTCGATCCCGATAGCGGGGCGGCGGTATTCTATCCGCGTGCGGTGGCGCCTGGGACAGCGAAGCCAAATTTGGAATGGCGGGTTAGCCACGGGCTGGGTACGGTCTATGCCACGACGACGATGCATCGCCGCGGCGAAGACCCTTACGATATTTCCATGATCGAATTAGACGAAGGTTTCCGGATGATGAGCCGCGTCGAATCCATCGATCCGATGGACGTCCAAATCGGTATGCGGGTCAAGGTGCGCATGATCCCGGCGACGGACAAAGACCCGATCTATCCCGTCTTCGATCCGGCGGAGGGCTGATCATGGCTGACCTCAGAGGCAAAACAGCGATCGTCGCGACCGCGGAATCCGATCTCGGGCTGGTTGCGCCGGATACGACGATCTTCGATTTGATCGGTCAGGCGACGCATCGGGCGCTGGATAATTGCGGGATCGAACTGTCGGATATCGACGGCCTGTTCATTTCGACCAGTCAGTCGCGCATGGTCGCGATGGGCGTGTGTGAATATCTCGGCCTGACGCCGCGCTATTTCGACTCCACCCAGGTTGGCGGCTCCTCCTTCATGGCGCACATCACCCATGCGCAGGCAGCGATCCATGCCGGGTTGTGCGAAGTAGCGCTTATCGCCTATGGCAGCACGCAACGCTCGGTCAGCCGCGCTGCCGCCTCGGCGCGCGAACTGAACCCCTATGAAGATCCGTATCGGCCGATGATGCCGCCGAGCGCTTATGCTTTGGCGGCGTCACGGCATATGCATGAATATGGCACGACGCGGGAACATCTTGCTGAAATCGCGGTCGCCGCGCGCAAATGGGCGCTGATGAACCCGCTCGCCTGGGAAAAGGAACCGCTCACCATCGACGATGTGTTGAATGCCCGCATGATCAGCCATCCGCTGACGGTACGCGATTGCTGCCTGGTGACGGATGGCGGTGGCGCCATCATCATGACGACGGCGGAACGGGCCAAGGATCTGAAGCTGAAACCGGCTTACGTGTTGGGCTCGGGCGAGCACATTACGCATCAGAATATCTCCAGCATGCCGAACTTCACCCATACCGGCGCCATCGAGTCGGGCAAGCGCGCCTATGCGACTGCAGGCCTCAAACCGTCCGATGTCAATGTCGCGACCTTGTACGACGCCTTCACGATCTGCACCTTGCTGTTCCTGGAAGACCTGGGTTTCTGCGCCAAGGGTGAAGGCGGTGACTTCGTTGCCGACGGCGGTATTGCGCCGGGCGGCCGCTTCCCCGTCAACACCAATGGCGGTGGCCTGTCCTATTGTCATCCCGGCATGTATGGCTTGCTGGTCCTGATCGAAGCGGCGCGGCAAATTCAAGGCGCCTGCGGCCCGCGTCAGGTCGACGGCGCAGAAGTGGCGCTGGCGCACGGCAATGGCGGTGTACTGTCGAGCCAATGCACGGTGCTACTGGGCGCGGAATCGACGCTTTAGGGTTTTTGCGGCATGGTTGCCGGTAACGCTAGAATGTTAAATTAAGCCGTCTTTCGGGTCATTCTTGGGCTTGACCCGAGAATCCAAGTTGAAACATGTGGCGCGGTGGAAGGATGGACCCTCGGGTCAAGCCCAAGGGTGACAAGGTGCGTCAAGA
>JAJFJB010000333.1 GCA_021774435.1 Alphaproteobacteria bacterium | reverse complement strand
AGTCAACGAATGTTTTAGAATTATCGAACTAATTAATTAACATATTGATGTTTATATATATTAATTCTCGTACGTCGTAAAAATCTACTTTTTATCAGGCTCCACTTCCTTTTGAACCGGACGGAATGCCCACACGAGTGGCACGCTCAGCGCCGCCGTTATAGCCAGCAGATAAAAGGTATTGATGTACCCAATCATCGAAGCCTGACGAAGTATCTCACCGCTCAGAATCGCTAGGTCATTTGTGGTTTCATGTGACCACTCGCCGCTAATCGACGGCATGGTGAAGAGCTGATTGAACGGCGACACCCACTCCCGCAATCCCGAATAGCTCTGCGCCGTACTGCGCGTCAGCACGACGATGCTTATGGAGATGAAGAGAACGCTACCAAAATGGCGCAGGACATTGAACAGCGCAGATCCGTCCACCATCAGATGGCCACGCAAAGTCGTGAAAGCCAGAACCGACATCGGCGTATAGGCGACACCGAAGCCGAACCCGTGCAGGACGTTCGTCCAATAAACGTCGAATTTGCTGATATTAACGTCGAGTTGCGCCATCGCCGCACCGGCAATCGCCTGACAGACAAGGCCGAAGACCAGGCACCCTCGGGCGCTGATGCGGGTGAATTGAACGACGACGAGGAAGCTCAGCCAGTTGCCAACGCCCCGGGAGGTCAACACGACGCCGATAATCGTTTCCGGATAGCCCGCAACCTCGCTCAAAAGCGGCGGAAACATAACCAGCGGCGTATAACCGAACATGCCCATCAACAGAGACATGATCAGTCCGATCACAAAGTTTCGATCATGGTACAACGAGCGGTCGAAGAGCGGATTCGATGTCGTCATAGTGTGTACGAGGTAAAGGTAGAAGGCGACGAGAGCGACTGCGCCTTCGATGATGATCTCCGGGGACTCGAACCAATCCAGCCGTTGCCCCCGGTTGAGCATCAAGGTCGCGGCACCAATCGCCGTGGCCAGCGCCAGATAACCCGGCAAATCGATCGACCGGTCGGCATCGCGTTCCTTGCTGCCCAGCGAAAACCAGGCGCCCAGAATACCGAGCGCGCTGAACGGGACGATCATGAAGAAGGCCCAGCGCCAATTGATCGCCTCAGCAACTGAGCCGCCAATGATCGGCCCCAACACCGGCCCGAACACCCCACCAATGCCCCATAACATCAAAACTGTAGGATGCAAATGCCTCGGGAAGCTCGCCATCAACATGCCTTGCCCGAGCGGCAATAACGGCGCCCCAAAGATGCCCTGCAACACGCGGAAGAAGACCAGCATTTCCAGCGACGTCGCCAACCCGCAGAACACCGTCGCCAGCGTGAAGCCCGCGACGGTTCCGACCAAAAGGTTGCGCCAGCCCAGCTTCGCGGCAAGCAGGCCCGTCAGCGGGGTCGCAATCGCCGTCGCGACCAGATTGAAGGTGATCGTCCAGGCAACCTGATCCTGCGTCGCCGACAACGCGCCCTTGATCTGCGGCATGACGACGGACACGACCGTAATCGTCATACCGAACAGCAACGTTGTCAGCTGCACGGTGGCGACGAGCAGCAGCCGCTGGAAGGTCAAATATTGGAGCATGGCTCCCTTAGCATTCGGTAGCGCAAGAGGGTGCGCACAAGGTGCGCATTGGAGCATGTTTCGGGCGACGCGGGCACGAAGCAATTTGCGCCCGCACTACGTCGCCTTAATAATAGCCACGTTGGTTCAATCCGCACGAGGGTATTCCATGTACGATACGATTTTGAAGGGTGGCCGTACGATCGACCCATCGCAAGAACTCGATTCCATAATGGATATCGCCTTCAAAAACGGTGTTGTCGCAGCGTTGGACGATGCCATCGACGGTCCAGCGGCTCAAACCATAGATGTCTCAGGCAAGATCGTGACGCCGGGTCTGATCGATATCCATGCACACGTCAATTGGGGCGCGACCTATCTGAGCGTTGAAGCAGAAACGGTCGCTAAAAAGAGCGGCACGACGACCTTCGTCGATGCGGGATCGGCCGGCGCCGGCACATTCCATGGCTTCCGCAAGCATGTCATCGAACCTTCGCCGCTGCGGATCATCGCCTTCCTGAATATCTCCCATCCGGGCATGTTCGGTTACGGTCCCGGTTTCATGGTCGGCGAGTCCGCCGACCTGAAATTCCTCCATACCAGCGCTTGCGTCGAGGTCGCCCGGAAACACAGCGACCTGATCTGCGGCGTGAAAGTTAGGCTCGGCGGCAACGTTTCCGGCACGTTAGGCACGATCCCGCTAGACCTCGCTATCGATGCCGCCGAAGAGCTGGACCTACCCGTGATGGTGCATATCGGACCGACGCCGCCACGGCGACAGGATATACTCGAACGGCTGCGGCCGGGCGATATCCTGACGCATTGCTGCCGAATGTTCCCCAACGCCCTTGTCGACCGCGAACGCAATATCCGCGCGGAAGTCGAAGACGCCCGAAAGCGGGGCATCATCTTCGATGTCGGGCATGGCCGAGGATCCTTCGACTTCAATGTTGCGCGTGCGATGATCGACAACGGGTTCGTACCCGATGTCATCAGCAGCGACGTCCATATCGTCAGTATCGATGGTCCCGCCTTCGACGTTCTGGTTACGATGTCGAAGTTTCTTTGCCTGGGTGTGCCGCTGATGGAAGTTCTCCGCGCCGTTACGGCCAATGCGGCACGCGCAATCGGTCGCCCCGAAATCGGCACATTGAAAATTGGCGCGCCTGGGGACGCCACAGTGCTCAGCATTGAAGATGGCGCATTCGATTATTATGACAGCCTTGGCCAGATTATGACCGGCGAACAGCAATTTGCCGTCGAACATATTCTGGTTGGCGGCGCAATATGGCCGTAAACTGAAAGCTTCTGTCCAGGCGCGCGGCGGTTCATGTTTTCACTGTTGCTGCGATTGCTACGAGAGGCGAAATACGGCTATCCGATGACGCTCCCCAGTAGCCCAGAGAAACGCAAACGCTTGCCGCGTGGTGCCCGTAAAATGCGTATCGTGCGGGATGCCGCTGCTTATTTTGCAGCGAACGGTTTTGCCGCGTCGACACGTGACCTAGCCCGGGACATGGGCATTACGCAAGCGCTGTTGTATCGATACTTTCCGTCGAAAGACGATCTCATCGATCACGTCTTTCAAACCGTCTTTATCGACCGCTGGAAACCAGAATGGGATGTCATCTTGGCAGACCGAACCCGCTCATCCGAAGAGCGTTTGATACTGTTTTATTGCGGCTTTCTAGGCAACGTTTCTTATGTCACCTTGCGGCTGTTCATGCGGGCCGCCCTTGACGGTATGAAGTTTCCAGATCGCTATACGTTCTCACTGAATGACCGGATACTCGAGCCGGTGGTCGCAGGCCTTCGCGATGCGCTGGGGCTTCCTGGATTCGACAAAATCCCGCTCTTCGACGATGAACGTGAACTTGCGGTAATGCTGCACGGTAGTATCGTCTTTACCAGGATCCGGAAGTTTATTTACGATACTCCGCTACCGGACGACCCGGAAGCCATCGTCGCCCTTCAGGTGAAAACCTTTCTTCCGGGTGCATTGCACCAACTAGAGCAGCTTCATGTAGCACCCTCACCGGATATGCCGAGCCTGCCCGATGAGGGTACATAGCCCTTACTTCATCCCTTTTATCTTTGTGATGAAGGGAGACAAGGTGAAGTTGTAATCCTGCGCAGCGGCTTTTTTATGGCACGCCATACACTTCCCGAAGGTCACAAGTTTACCGGTTTTTTTGGAAGTTTTAGGCTTCCCGTCGGCCGTGTACCAGGCGTATTCCCATTCACCGTTGCGGGTTTCCGCAGCATGTTGCGTCCCCCAACCCTTGCGCCGCTCCTGAACGAATACATTGGACACCTTCGCGGTTGGGATAAGACGCCCGTTGCCATCCGTAACCGGTTCCTTATTCGTGTCGAGGACTGCGGGATGATCCTCCATGATAATCACGGTGCCGTCGGGCAGCGGACCACCCGGCTGCGCCGCCGCCAGTGCCTCGGGATTGACGTAGAAGAACCGCACTTTCCTTTTTTTCGGTTTGTCTATCGCCGCATACCGTATGAATTGTGTCTGGTACCCTTCCGGAAACTTTACCTCGTCGAACCCGGCATTCACTTGTGACGTCGTGAGACTCAGGCACACCGCCAGAAAACCACTGAATGTAAAACCTTTCATGTCACCCTCCCTAAGATGCGCCCACGCGCACTGCCATTCCAATAGGGAAAGAAATCATCAACCTCACTAAGTTGTCAAATGACAACTTAGTGAGGTTTCCTGAAATACATGCTACTCGGCTGATCTGGTCAAGGCGCCGTAGACCCACAGCAGGAGCATCGCCACGAAACCTTCCAGCGCCATCACCAGCAAAGCCGTGGGCAGGCTGAAGGCCTCCGCCATCCAGCCGACGTTGAGGAACCCGATTGGTCCCGTACCGATACACAACGCTAATACGCCGAAGACCCGGCTGCGGTATTCCAGCGGCGCATTCATATAAGTCAGTGTGCTCTGCATCGACGCGAACCCCGCGCCGGAGACACCAATAACAGTTAGTGCCATCGAAGCTGTAATGAATGAGTGATAGGGCCCGCCCGCGACGTAGGCGAGTATACTGAGATAAAAGATCGTCAGCAGATACCCCGCGGCCCCCAAAATGAAGATACGGGCGAAGTTCTCCGGTTTCGATACCACCGCGATAATCAGCGCGCCGACGAAAGCACCGAACCCTTCCAAACTCGACAGCAAGCCGACGAGAAAGGGATCTAGACCCAGCTGTTCCTTGCCGAGAATGGGAATCATGGCAGTGAACGGGAAACCCCAAACATTGAAGACGATTGTCACCGCGAAGACCCGGCGCAGTTCCCAGTCGCCAAGCACGAACCGGAGACCGGCGATCAGGTCGAGGATAAGCGCCGGTGACATGGCGCGCTTCACATGCGCCGGGATCTGCACGAAGGCGACAAGGCAAAGTCCGGTCGCATAAACCGCGGAGCTTAAGACAAAGACGCCGGTTATGCCCACCCACTGCAGAATTACCCCGCCGAACAGCGGTCCAATCATGCGGGTCGCACTGTTCGTAGCGGCGTCGAGACTCATCGCCGCCGAAACCGAGTCACCCGCGAGATCGCCGACCAGACGCCGGCGCACGGGCATATCGGTTGCCCAGAACAAACCACTCAAAACCGAAGCGATCGCAATGTGGATAAAAAGAAGGCCATCGGCGTAAGCCAGTATCGCCATAATGGTCGACACGGCCAGGACCAATGCCAGCGCCACCGCCAGCAACAGTTTCCGGTTCAACCGATCGGCAAACCCGCCAATGATGGGGCCGCAAAATGTCAGCGGCAGCCCCCAAAGTACAGGCACCAGGGAAACCAAGAGCGGCGACCCCGTAATTTCGAATGTATAGACACCCAGGGCCAGAAGCTGGAACCAGCGAATGAAGCCCGTAAGCGTTCCCAGAACCCAGATCGAAAGGTAATTTGGGTTGTGAATCAGCGTCCGGATTCGCGACCTTTGTGAGCGGTCATCCACGGCGGAAGTCAATGACCTAACTCGCGTCGGCTATTGAGCGTGCCACGGTGCGGCAGGGCATTAAGTTGATCCGGTTCAAGTTTGTTGCTAGCGTGACGTCATTGAATTTATTTCATAATTCATATCTGCAACCAAGTTTAATTCCAAAGTTCGGATTGCCCCCGTAAAGCGGGCGTCTTTATGCCACTGCAAACGAGAACGCCGCCTTGGACCTCAAAGGAAAAGTAAAAATCGCCTTGGGCGCGTGTTTTATCGCCGCAATAGGGGTGCTGTCCTACGAGGTATTCTATTGGTTCACTCATGTGTATGAGAGCAACGCACGTGTCCAGACGGATTTCACCAATATTTCCGCCCAAATCGATGGCAAGATCGAAAACATTCACGTCAAAGAAGGCGGGCAAGTAAAGGCCGGCCAACTGCTCATCACGCTCGTCCATGACGATATCAAACTGAACATTGACTCGCTGCAAACCGACCTCGCGCTCGAAAAAGCGCAGCGCGCGAGTTTGGAATCAGAAAAAGCGGCATTCGAGGCCGAACTCAGATCGAAACTTGAAACACAGCGCGAAAAAATTTCATCGCTTGGGACCGAGTATAAATTACTCCAGGGCCGCCTGAAATTGGCCGAAAAAAACCTATCGCGGACGAGCATCCTGTTTTCGAAAAAACTGACACCGGAAACGAAGCTAACTGTCGAACAGGACAAAGTTCTCGTACTGAAAGGGCAAGGTTCTTTGCTACGCGGTAAAATTTCCGTAGCAAAAAAAGAATTCAATCAGTACGCGGCGGAACAAAAACAACTCGATGTCCTGACGAACAAAATTCACATTTCCGATATCAAACAAAATCAAATACAGGACGCCATCCGCAAGCAAAAACTGATCCTGGGTTATCGCCTTATCACAAGCCCGATCGATGGCGTGGTCGGAAGGATTCACAAGTTCAAAGGGGAGTATGTCGAGGACGGTATCGATATTCTCATGCTGCACGACCCCGACCGCTACTGGATCGAGGCTTATGTCGATGAAAGTCAAATCCGGCATGTGAGAATCGATCAGGATGTCCTGATCAATTTCGACGCCTATCCGTTCGAAGATTATTTCGGCAAAGTTCGCCAGATCGGCAACATAACAACGGCCAAAATGGAAGGCGGTGGCAATCTTGTCGAAAGTAAACGGCTGGGCGGCTCCGTCGAACGCGTGCCCGTCCGAATATCGCTTGGTAGACCGCCGCCCTATCTAACGCCCGGCATGGGCGCCGACGTAAATGTGCGTATCTACGAACACATAAAGCTATGGTAGCCAAAAATATGCGATATCTGCCTTGCTGATTAAATCTCGCTACCACACATACGCCGGCATAAACCCAGCCTAGAACATATCAAACCTAAGACGGGGACAGTCATGCAAACACGGCACCTTGGCAATCTTTGGCCGGTCAGCGCGCTGACACTCGGCGGCGGCGGTATCGGCCAACTATGGGGCGAAACCACGCGCGAAGAGTGCGTCGCCACAACACGCGCCGCGGTGGATGGTGGGATCACCATGCTCGACATGGCGCCATCATACGGCAATGGCGAAGCGGAACGTGTCATTGGCGCCGCCTTCGAAGGGAAACTGCCAGACGGCATACGCGTATCGACCAAGTACCGCCTGGGCACGCCAACGCCCGAGGATGCGGAAAAGAATCTTATTCGCAGTCTAGAGGAGAGCTTGGAAAGAATGCGGTTGAAAAGGGTCGACGTCTTTTTCCTGCATTCAAATATTATTCCCGATGACTTCGACGCCAGCGTTTTTGGTGATAGGCCAGCCACGCGCTGGACCACCTATATGGAACAGTTTCGGCCCGCCGCCGAGAAACTGGTCGCTCAAGGGCGGGTCGGCGCCTGGGGAATTACCGGCATTGGTGTGCCACAGGAAGTCATCGACGCGCTCAATGCCGACCCGAAGCCTTCTGTCGTTCAGTGCATTGCCAACCCTGTCGACTCGATAGGCGAGCTTCAATATTTCGAAGGCGCTACCCGAGCCCGCGACATCATCGCAACCGCCGAGGCGCAGGGTGTCGGCATTATGGGTATCCGAGCCGTTCAAGGTGGCGCCTTCACCGACGTACTGGACCGCGATCTCCCGGACGATCATGGGGTCGTGATCGATTACAACCGATCCGGAGGGTTCCGCTCCCTCGCAGCCGAGCTTGGCCAGTCCGCCGCAGCCCTCGCACACCGGTATAGCCTGACCATGGACAATATCGATACAGTGGTTCTCGGCATAAAAAACCGCTTTGAACTGGAAGATTGTCTCAAGGCAGAAGCCGCCGGACCGCTGGATGCCGAAACAATGACACGCGTGGATGCTTCTTTCGACTAAACGGATTTTAGGGGCAAACATTCCATGAATACGTTCGATTTTATAATCGTCGGCGCCGGTTCCGCAGGATGCGTCCTGGCAAGCCGTCTGAGCGAAGACCCTAAGATCAACGTTCTGCTGCTGGAAGCCGGGCCGCGGGACACCAACCCTTTCATTCACATACCGGCCGGTTTCTTCAAGACACTGCATAATGAGAGCGTCAACTGGTGCTTCAGCACCGAGAAGGAGGAGTCTTCCGGCAACCGAGCGATCCACTGGCCGCGGGGCAAGGTGCTCGGCGGCTCTTCTTCGATCAATGGCCATTTAATCGTCCGCGGCCAACGCGAGGATTATGACGGCTGGGCACAGCTCGGCAACAGGGGCTGGGACTACGACAACGTTCTCTCCTACTTCAAGAAATTCGAGAATGCGGAGGTAGGCGATCCGAAAATTCGCGGACGCGGCGGTCCGATCAACGTTCGCGAACCCATTGAGCAACATCCGCTGACCGAGCGCTTCATGGAAGCCTGCGTCGAAGCCGGCATTCCACGCAACAACGACTATAACGGCACCACCCAGGAAGGCGTTGGCTTCTTTCAGCATGCGATAAAGGGCGGACGCCGCGAAAGCACGGCCCGCACCTATCTGCGGCAGGCCAAGTCCAGGCCCAACCTGCGCATCGAAACCGAAGCGCTGACACAAAAAATCATCGTCAAGAATGGCACTGCTGTCGGTGTAGCTTATACGCAAAAAGGTCGGGAGAAGGAGGCCCGTGCCGGACGCGAGGTCATTCTATCCGCAGGTTCAATCGGTTCACCCCATATTCTGGAACTGTCAGGTATCGGTGATGGCGAGCGGTTGAAGCCGCTGGGCATCGATGTTGTTCACCATCTTCCCGGTATCGGTGAAAATCTCCAGGATCATTACGTCGCCCGGCTTTGCTACAAAGTCAAAGGCATCGGCACCTTCAACGAGCGCTCCCGCGGATGGCGATTGGGACTCGAGTTGCTGCGTTACGCGACATCGCGTACCGGCCTGCTGACCGCGGCACCCGGCAATGTCAGTGCATCCTTTAAGGTCATGCCCGGCGTGGCAACACCGGATGCGCAACTCTCCTTCGCGCCGGCAAGCTATGTCGATGGGCTGCTCGGCGTTCTTGAGGAGCATCCCGGCATGACGTGCGGCTTCTGGCAGCACAGGCCGCAAAGCCGGGGGTCGCTGCACAGTGTTTCGAAAGACCCCAAGGTACAGCCCAGCATTCGCCCAAATTATCTGGGGGATAAAATCGACCGCGATACCTTGGTTGCAACGGCCCGCACATCGCGCGAAATTTTCAAACAGCCCGCCATCGCCAATTTCGCCGAAGTCGAGACGATTCCCGGACCGGACGTTCAGAGTGATGATGAACTACTCGCTTATATCAGAGAAAATGGCGCGACGGTCTATCATCCTATTGGGACCTGTAAGATGGGCACGGACCCCATGGCCGTGGTCGACCCGGAACTACGCATGCATGGCATGAAAAACCTGCGGGTTGTTGATGCTTCGATTATGCCCCGCATGGTTTCGGCGAACACCAACGCCGCGACCCTCATGATCGCGGAAAAAGCAGCGGAAATAATCAAGACTGCCCACAGCACTTCCTAGATTGTCGTGCAGATCAAGTCGGCCAAAGCAGAGAAAGCAGGCTCTTTCGCGGCACGAGAATATCCGCCAGTGTATAGCCGTCAAAGACGGCGAGGAATGCGTCGAGCGCTTCATTGACAACGCCCGCTAAAGCGCAGGCTGGCGAAATGGCACAGCAATTTGTTTCCGCGTCAAAACATTCAACCATGTCCAAGTCTTCTTCGCACTGCCTGACCACTTCACCAAGATTAATGTCCGATGGGTCCCGGGCCAGCGTAAGTCCGCCTTGGCGTCCCCGTATGGTTTTTACAAAACCATGCCTCCCCAATTGATGAACCACTTTCATCAGATGATTCTCGGAAATCTGATACCGGCCGGCAATCTCCTTGATCGTCGAAAGTTCGTCCGGCGGCTGTATGGCCAGATATATCAGCACCCGGAAGGAATAGTCGGTGTATCGGGTGAAGCGCATTCCAGTTCCTTCGCAATGTTTATAAAGATGTATTTTATTTATTGCTTTTATGCAAGATCCGATTATATAAGATATATAAAAAATACATCTTAATGAGTTTAAAATGAACAATGCACCCCAGATCGATGTCGTTCCTTATTCCCGGCGCAAACCACTACATCCTGCAATCGACGAGGCTCTCATCGAAAGAGTCGTCCGGGCGTTTTACGCGGAAATTCGTCAAGACCCCGATCTGGCGCCCGTATTCGCGGCGGCAATTCCAAGCGACTGGGAACCCCATCTAAAGAAAATGATGGCGTTTTGGTCTTCGGTTATGATGATGAGCGGTCGCTACAAGGGCCAGCCCGTCGTGAAGCACCAGGCACTCACCAAGGTCAGACCAGAGCATTTTGAGCGATGGCTATCGCTCTTCGGTCAGACCGTCGATCAAATTTGCGATGCAGAGGTTGCTGCGTTATTTCGCGAACGCGCCGACAATATCGCCCTCAGTTTAAAACGCGCCATGTTCGGTGCCGAGTCGGCCGCCACGCCGGAGAACAGAATATGAAAAAGCTGCCTAAAGGCGTCGCAGCCTACAGCCGATCGCCCGTATTCGACGAAACGAGCATTCCCGATGCGCTGCAAAACGACCACCAAACCAAGGCCGGCGTTTGGGGCGTTATCAACGTACAGTCCGGCAGCCTTCTCTACACGATTGCGGCTACCGGTGAGACGGCGACATTGACGCCGGACGAGCCCGGTATCATCGAGCCTGAAGCGCTGCACCATGTCACGCCTGTCGGCCCCGTTTCCTTCTTCGTCGAATTCTGGCGCTGACCTAGTCGTTGGAAGTTGCCGGCGCGGCCTCAGCCGTGGCTTTGTTTCGTCTTAGCGACCTGAGCACGACGTAGAATACGGGCGTCAGAAACAATCCAAAGAAGGTAACGCCGAGCATGCCGGAGAACACCGCGGTACCCATCGCTTGCCGCATCTCCGCGCCCGCACCCGTCGCGATAACAAGAGGCACAACCCCAAGGATAAAGGAAAATGCAGTCATCAGAATGGGCCGGAGCCGAAGCCGGCAAGCCTGAATGACAGCTGGTATAAGGCTTTTGCCGTCATCTTCCTGCTGCTTGGCGAACTCAACGATAAGAATGGCGTTCTTCGCCGCCAAGGCAACCAGCACGACCAATCCAATTTGCGTCAATATGTTGTTGTCCATGCCCCGCGTCATGACGCCGACAAGGGCGGAGAGCATGCTGAGTGGCACGATCAAGATAATGGCCAGCGGCAAGATCCAGCTCTCATACTGCGCCGCGAGCACAAGGAATACGAAAACGATCGACAGGACGAAAATGAATAGGGCGGTATCGCCTGTCTGGCGCTCCTGAAACGCTAATTCCGTCCACTCGAAACTGATGCCTTGCGGCAATATTTTATTGGCCATGTCCTCCATCGTGTCCAGCGCGTCGCCGGTCGAAACACCCGGCGCGGCGCTGCCCTGAATTGGAACTGATGTGTACATGTTGTAACGCTGAACGAGATCCGGTCCGGCAACATCCCGAATTTCAACCAGCGTGCCAAGCGGAACGAGCGCCCCTGTCGCAGAGCGAACCTTAAGACGCGAAATGTCTTCCCGCTCCAGTCGGAATTTCTGATCGGCTTGCGCACGTACCTGATAAACGCGGCCAAATGCGTTGAAGTCATTCACATAAGCCGTCCCAAGGTTTATTTGCAGCGCTTCAAAAATCGCTGGAATGGGGACGTTCAGCATTCGTGCCTTGGTTCGATCTATCTCGAGATAGAGTTGCGGGCTTGACGCACTAAAGGTTGTGAAGACGCCGATGACCCCCGGCGTCTGCCGGGCCTGCCCCATCATTCCGTAGGCAGCTGCGAGGACCCGGCCTCCATCATCAGCCCAACGTTCCTGCAACTGCATCTTGAATCCGCCTGAGCTCCCGACACCGCGAACCGGCGGCGGCGGAATGGCGATGATGAACGCTTCCTGGATTGCTTGCAGGCGACCAAACATCTGCCCGATGATACGGTCGGCGCTCAATCCGGTTTTTCGTCGTTCCTCGTCCGGCTTGAATGTCGTGAAGATCGCCGCCGCGTTCGAGGCGTTCGTAAAGGTCGCACCGGAGAAG
>JAJFJB010000332.1 GCA_021774435.1 Alphaproteobacteria bacterium | reverse complement strand
CTGAACCGGCCTGACTAGCACTGAATGAAACCGGCCCATCTGTTCCTCGCCGTTGCGGTGATGCTCGTGTGGGGCTGCAGTTTCGTGGTCGCGAAAATCGCCATTGCGGAAATTCCGCCGATGCTGTTCATGGCCAGCCGTTATGCCATCACGGCGCTTATTCTCCTGCCATTCATGTGGCGTGAAAGGTCCCGCCTTGGCAGTGTCTTCGGGATTTCGGTTACACTCGGCTTCCTGCATTTCGCTTTCGGATTCACCGGACTGCTCGGCGTCGATGCCTCGGTGGCGGTCATGTTGATGCAGACGCAGGTACCCTTCGCTGCCCTGCTCGCGGTGCTCGTCTTCAAGGAACGTATCGGCTGGCGCCGCGGCATCGGGATGGCGGTCGCATTTATCGGCGTTTTCCTGCTCGCCGGCGAGCCGCGCACCGCCAGCGCGCCTTTCTCTGTCGCCCTGATCCTGATTGCCGCCTTTCTGTGGGGCCTCTCTTCAATCCAGGTCAAGCGCCTTGGCGTCATGGATACCTTCGCCTTAAATGGATGGATCGCCGCCTTCGCCGCACCGCAGATGCTGGCCGCATCGCTGTACTTCGAATCGGATCATGGCGCGACGCTGGCGAACGCGGGGGCAGCGTCGCTGTTCGGCCTCGCCTATCTGATCTTCGCGGTCACGATCTTCGGCTATGGCGTCTGGTATCACTTCCTGCAACGCTACCCGGTTAACCAGGCGCTTCCGCTCACACTATTGACACCGGTCTTCGGACTCCTTGCCGGTTTCCTGTTCCTGGACGAATCCGCCGGGTGGGAACGACTGCTGGGCGCCGGCATCATTATCGCCGGTGTCGCCGCAATTGTGTTGAAACCCGCTTTGGAACCGCGTCCCGTCAGACCTTGAGATTGTTGAAGAACGCGCCGCGCGCACGGCCCCCGGCGAGAACGAATGACATGTCGGCACCGCCGAGGAAAAACCGCATACCACGGGCGACGAAGTCCGGCAGGATTTTTTCATCATATACGCCGCCGAGCCCGGCCCACTTGCCGGCACCGTGCGCGGCCGCAATGACCGTGTCGATGGCCTCGAGAAAATCGGGATGGGTGCTTTGGCCCGAAATCCCCATCGTCGTCGACAGGTCGGAGCCACCGACCAGCAGCACATCGACCCCTTCGACCGCCGCGATCTCGGCCGCGTTCTTCACGGCTTCGGGCGTTTCGATCATCATGACGACCAGCGTCTCCGTATTGCCGCCTTCCATCGCCTCCGCCGCGGGGACGGCTTCATATTCCAGTTGCGGTCCGCCATAGGTCATTGAGCGGATCCCGATCGGCGGGAACCGGCATGCGGCGGTGAAGGCCTTCGCCTCGTCCGCGTTTTGTACATGCGGGAAGATGATACCCTGTGCGCCCGCATCGAGAATGCGTGCCGCGCGGTTCACATCGCCTTCGGGCACGCGCACGATCGGCGCGATGCCGACCGGCAACGAGGCAGCCGCAATCTGCCCGGCAGTATCGAGATCCATCGTCGAATGTTCCAAATCGATGAATAGCCAATGAAAGCCGCAGGCTTTGGCGATCTGCGGCACCTCCACGGTGCGCAACCGGCTGACATTAAAGCTTGCGGCAATCTTGCCGTCACGCAAACGTTGTTTCACGGAATTTTTTACGACAGCCATTTGACGCCCCCTCATGCTGTAAACCGAAAGTGGCCACCAACGCCGCAAGGTATCGGGACCGCCTGCGCAACATTCTGCGCGCGTGCAGCGCCGAGATCAAACATCCATGCCAATATTCCCCTTAATTCGGTTCAAATGGGTTCTGCGTTGACGGCACGCCTGCGAACCCTATTTTCAATCTTCATCAACCGTAAACGGGAGCAACGCGATATGCCGGATGAAATGCCCTTGGAAATATCGGTTCAGGAACTCGACACCCGCCGCACCGCAGGTGACGCGCTGGTCATTCTCGATGTCCGTGAGCCGCAGGAACTCGCGATCTGTAAGATCGAAGGCAGTCTCGACATCCCCATGCAAAGCGTCCCGGCAAATCTCGACAAACTCGATAAATCGACACCATTGATCGTCGTTTGCCATTCAGGCATGCGCAGCATGCAGGTTACGCAGTGGCTGCGCCAGAACGGCTTCGCAAACGCAACCAATCTCAGAGGCGGTGTCGACAGCTGGGCCCGTGAAATCGATACGAGCCTGGCGATTTATTAGCGGCTTTCCCGCTTGCGCGCTTTACGACCGGATACCACTACTTCCATACCGCATTTGATTCGCAAATGGTGCCCTGTCCGACCGGCGCAATCTTTCACCCCTACACGGCATGGGCACAGACCGTTCGTTTAAACGCGCTTGGCGACAGCTAACCTTTGGCCAAATCAACGTAACCGTGAAAATAGCGGCATCCCCCCTAACTTACTGAAAAAAAACAGACTGGGCAGAAATTGCCTCTTGAATAATTCACGGCTAGCGCTAACTTACATAAAAATTAAATAGCATTTTAGATAAATACGTAAAAAATGTAATTTTCTAACACCACGGGCATTAACCGGCAGAAATTCAAATTTAAGGTCTAACTTTAATGGCGGTCCCGAACCATCCTGCACAGGGTGTCATTCCGACCAGCACACGGAATGACTCTGCGAGAAGCACGACGATCAGCGTTGATGCTTCGTCGCGGCTGCCGGTTGCACTACCCGATGGCCTGCAGGCAAGCGATGCCCAATTCCTGCAGCAAGGATCGGACCTTGTCCTGGTAACGCCGGATGGAACTACCGTCTTTTTGCGCGGCTATTTTTTCGCCGACCTGCCGCCTGGCTTAACGACATTGGGTGGCGATCATCTCTCACCGGCGATGATCGGTACTTTCTTGATTTCTGAATCGGCGGGAATGGTTGCCCAACTCGATGCCCAGAATTCAATTCCAATCGGCGAAATCACCAATGCGGTCGGCCCGGTCTTCGTCGTCCGGGCAAACGGCCTCCGCGAGACAATCGGCGTCGGTGACCCAATTTTTCAGGGCGATGTCATCGAAACCGCAACCAACGCCAGCGTGAATATGCGGTTTGTCGACAAGACGACGTTCGCTCTCGGCGGCGGCACACGTTTAGCGTTCGACAAGTTCCTGTATAACCCGGACAATCTTGAAGGGGGGGCAACTTTTACGGTCTTGAAAGGCCTTTTCGTGCTCTCCAGCGGCGAGATCGTTGACTTCAACCCGCTCGGTATCATCGTCAATACGCCAGTGGCCACGCTGAGTATCAAGGAGGCCCGCCTGGCGGGCGAAATAAGACCGGCCGGCGAACAAAGTAAGTTCACTGCCCTCGAAGGCGAATTCAGCGTTACGACGGACGTCGGATTCCACACGCTTAGCGAGCCAAAGGCGACAGTCTTCATAACGCGGCCCAGCTTGCCGCCTTCAGAACCGGTTCTCTTCACCAGCAACGATATCAACGATGCCTATGGCGACGTCCGCGAAATCTCCAATGATTATTACGTTCACGGGTTCGCCCGATCGCGATCCCCAGACGCAGATCAAGATATTGCTTCGAGCAAAGACGAAAATCTCGAGAAAATCGCTGAATCTTTGTCGGACATAGCACCGGCGTCAGGGCCGAGCGGCGATAACGAAACCGGCCAAGACGATAGCAACAGCCCTTTATTTCGTCCGACCTCACCGTTTCGTCTCAATTCTGAGCCGTTGCGTACTGGTTTCACACTGGCCCCCGAGCCCGGCGTAATTACGGACAGCGTATTCGGTGGTAGTGACACGTCGGATAGTGACGATAGCACAGGCGACAGCGATACCGACACCGGCGAGACCGTAAGCGACACGGTGCAAACGGCTCCTGTTGTCACAGAAGCTTCGGTCGAAACGGCGAATTTGGAGAGCGGCGCCGGTGGAGAGGGCGACGGCGGCGCCGGTGGCGTGGGCGACGGCGACGGCGGCGCCGGGGGAGAGGGTGATGGCGAAGGCGGCGCCGGTGGAGAGGGCGAAGGCGACGGCGGCGCCGGTGGAGAGGGCGAAGGCG
>JAJFJB010000331.1 GCA_021774435.1 Alphaproteobacteria bacterium | reverse complement strand
CGCGACCCTGGTTTCGGTTTTGGATAAACCGAACCGTCGATTGGCAACGCCAATGCCGTCATCGATGATTGCGGTAATCACGGACTCCCTCTTAAAGGGCGTCTCCGGCGGTTCGTTGAGTTCGTCGGGTAGGACCAGCGAAAATGCTTTTTCGATTCTGGCTGAATTGGCTGGTCCGACGTCGCGAATTTCGACGCCGTCTACGGCGTCCAACTCGCTCAGTTCCCTGAATACTTTAGAGGACAGTAACAGCTCGACATCGATCGTCGCGTCTTCGTCCTTTTCTTTACGTAAAAACCAAAACAGTAGCTCGAATCCGGATTGCGGAATGCGCGCGTCACATTGCTCGACGAGAAACTGGTAAAATGATTGCTGTTGTTCGTCTGTTGAAAACCGCTTGGTGGCGGTGCCGGCGTATTGGGCCGCGAACGCATCGAACAATCCCGCAGCTTCCCGTTTGGGTAAGCGCAAGGAAACCTGCAGAGGACCTTCTTGACCCAACACGGTTCTGAGCCAATGTGCTTCCGGGCTGATTTCATGGGTGGGCAATCGTGTGCTTTGCCATTCGCTAGGCATATCCCGACCTCCCCTATTTAGCTTGTCTCTGCACTGGGCGATTGATGCCACTCGGCGCGTGCTCTCTCCCACAACCAGCGGATTGGAGAGTTATCCCCTCCGTTGGTGCTTATGGTGAACTCCTCCCGCGCGCTCATAAACTGCTTGGTACTGGGGTTTCGAATTCGGCTGTAAAAGGTTTCGCAAATTTCACTCCACGGAAAATCGAGGTCCCTGTAGGCATGGCCCCAAAATGTCCAACCCTGGAACTGCTCCAAACTCTTACCTCTACAAATCGCAACGAAGAATTTTCCAAGACTGAGCCCAAGGAGTTGGCCTGCGGCGTTATCGATCGGAAAATGGACTCCTGCGACGACGCGGTTTATGGCGATCCTGGCGGCCTGCCGCATGAGCTGGTCGCGCAGAACACGGTGTCCTTCTTCGCCATGGATCAGCTTTTCCTGATCGGCGAGTAGTTCGCCAATTACATAAGCGATCATGAACGCTTCCGTGGCATGTCCGCTAGGGAACGTGCCATGACCGGGCGTCTGGATCATTGGATTGATCTGAGCGCTGAACTCAACAGGCCGCGGGATGGCCATGGAATGCTTCATGCGCATTTCTGCGGGTACAAGCGCGCGTAGAAGGGCGGCGAGAAGTTCGATCGTCCAACGCGACCGGTCCGGATGCAGAAAGCCGATGCCGCCAAAGAAGGTAACGATCCCGCTCAGTTGTGACATGATTTCTGATGCGCGGTCGCTCCGCAGGTCCGCATAAGCGACGACATGTTTCAATTGGTATTCTGCCAGTGCCTCCGATGTCGGGCGATTGATTTTGATAATTTGACCCAACGCCTTCGGGTTTGCACCATGGCCGTCCTTGATCTTGACGCCGTCATCGCCGCCTTCAACGCTCGGAATGTTAGCGGTAAAACGCAACTTCGAAGCAAGGTCGAAATCGACCACGTGGGCGCGGACACGCGGCGACCAGCGCGCCATGTTCTCCGACTCATCTGTCTTTGGCATCGGTGGGTAGCCTTCCGGTTCCACCCATGGGCCAACGATTCCATCGCGGCTCCTGATCAGCGCGCCGGAAGTATACGGATTCAAGAGACGGCCACTCGGGCGGACCGACGGACCGAACTCGCCATTCTCACCGTTCTCACCGTTCTCACCATTCTCGCCGTTTTCCCCATTCAAGGCGGCTAGATATCCTGCGATCGACATTTCAAAGCTCCTTCCGCGTTCCCTGTTTTGAACTTTCGGGCAGAAGTCGAAGTACCGCCCGCTTTTTGTTTCCTCACCTATAACTTGGTCGGCTCTTGAAACGAGAATCAAGTCGATCTCTGCGACTTATGTCTGTTTTCACAATTTTTTCACGCTACTCACACGAGAGTTTCGTTAAGGTTGTGTGTGGCCGTAATTCTGTTTCCACCTTAGGAGCGTATATTCATACCGCCGATTGCAAAAATGACTGATACTGTTACTATTGCTGTCTTACCCTTCGATGGTGATGTGGGGGAGTGGCACATGCGCCGTTCAGAGGACGACCAGGAAATAAAAATTTCTGTCGTCGGACCTTTTAGAGTCGAATCTGCGGATGGCGAAGACCTGACGCCGCGCGGTCGAAAGGCGTGCTGCCTGCTCGCGTTGTTGGCGCTCTCGCCGAACCTAAGGCGCTCGCGGGCTGCGCTGCAGGACAAGCTTTGGAGCGATCGCGCTCCGGAACAGGGGTCTGCCAGCCTTCGGCAGTCACTCAGCGAAATTCGCAAATCGTTCGGCGTATACCGAGACTGCCTAAAAGCAGATTTGCGGATCGTTGCCTTGGACACAAGCGGCGTAAGCATCGACTTGCATGAAATGGATCTGTCGGAACTCGCGCAAGTACGCCATCAAGACCCGCCCATCCTGATGGAAGGGTTGGACTTGCGCGACCCGGAGTTCGAGCATTGGGTTGCTGCGCAACGGCGGGACTTTCAGCGAGACCTCGATGAAAAAGGACACAATAACTTAGTTGTTTACGGTGACGCCGCTTGCTCTGCCCCCACCGTGGTAAAATCAATGCACACGATACGGCCATGGGTTAGAATATTACCCCAGCAATTTCCAAGCGGTGACAGTGGCGCCTTTATCGCTCAGCTTGTAGGAGAGACTATCGTCTATGGTATTGCAGAGAATGGCGCAGTCGATATTTGCGAATTTCCGCGCGACACGCCGGGTATAGACATTCGTGTCGAAGTCCTTCCTACGCCACAATCGACATGTGTACATGTTACGCTGTTGGCGACACATACGAATACGCAGCTCTGGTCGGGCACGCAATCGATCTCGAATGGCGCCGCGTTCATCGCTGACTCGCCAAAATTGCACGCGTTGATTAACCAAGCGATCGACATTGCCTGTCTACAACTCGGCAACTTATTTTCGGATCAAACTGAGAAGGTGGCAAGCGCCTCTGCGCTGCAAGCCGTCCAAAAAATGTATCGCCTCGATCGCGATGAACTCAGTCAAGCCAATGCTCTATTGAAGGAAGCATACGAAACTGACCCGCGAGGTATATTCTTAGCTTGGCGCGCTTATGCACAGACCTTCAATGTCGGCGATCACGGCGTTTCAAACGTCTTGGCGCAAAAGGACCGAACCGAGGCATTGGTTCGCAAGGCGATTGAAAAAGAGCCGCAAAACTCGACGGTCCTCGCACTCGCATCCTATGTCTACAGCTTTATGATGCATGACTTTGAGGTGGGGCATGAACTTGCCGAGCGCAGCTTGAAGTACAACCCGACAAACGTGCTGGGTCTCGCATTTCTTGGCCGTGCAAAGTCGTATCTGGGCAAATTCGAAGAAGGGTATCGGCTTGCCGCCCGCGCTCGGGAAACCTGCGGTCCAGGACCGCACCAATTCACTCTCGACTTCCTCTGCGGTATCACTGCCGTAATGTCGGCACGCTTCGACGAGGCCGTCAGGTTGGGAGAAATTGCACGAACCCTCGTTCCGGCCTACCGGCCGCCCCAACGCTATCTTGTACCGCTTTATCTGAAAATGGGAGAGACCGAGAAAGCGCGGCAAGTATACGAAGATCTTCGAAAAATTGAGCCGGAATTCTCTTTGGATGCGATGCGGAACGCCTCCTATCCAAGCGCCGGTTTAAGAGAAGCAGGTCTTCTAGAGTTCAGCGACAAAGACCTTTAATTGTTCGATTCATAATTTTTCCGATGTCTCTTCTTAAGTGCGTATTGATAGGTTTAATCAGCGATATGAAGGTTCTGCAGCTTTCTGGCGAATGATTGTCAGTTTTGCGATGGAACATTCGCAAAGCTGTTATATGTGGAATAAGGTTGGCGCGGTTTGTGTTTCTCCCTTGGAGATCATGCTGTGTTTCGCGAATACAATTGGCCTGTGCCATGCTTATTTCACGCTGCGCTGCGGCTTGATTGTTATGAGCGCAACAGCCCCTCCACGCGAAAAAATTGAGCCGGCGACTACTGCAAATTCTGTTCGTCCACGGGCTGTTGGCCTAATTGCGGCCTGGCCGGAGGGGGTGTTTCGAGTGCCTTGTCTAGATTGTCCAAAAATTCCTGTGGAACGTCGCCCACTTTCGCCGTGACGTCCTTGGCCAGTTGCACAGATAGTTTCGCCTCGCGCATCCGTCCAGTCTGTCGGGCGATACCGGCTTGAACATACAAGCCATGCGCGAATTCGAGCAGCATCGCGTTCAAGCGTTCGCGCGCATTCGGGTCGGAAGGTCGAATAGCGGCCATTTCCGCTTTGAGCAGCACGCCATAGCGCTTGTTTGCTGCCAGAATGAGACGCCGCGCTCGCTCAAACTTCTTGCGGTTCGATATGTCTAACGCCCGATAAACAAGGTAACGGGGAATATCGAAAGACGATCCCGAACGTTGCACCAGTATATTCGCGGCGGCAAAAATCTCGTCGGCTTCACCGAAGCGACCCTGGTTGCTTATTTCCAGGCCGAGCCTGATCAAAGCGCTGCCACAAGATGGCGCGTTAATACCCTTGTGGGACTGGCAGACAACCACTGCGCCCCGATAGGATATTTCGGCATTTCGGTAATCGCCTCGGGTGTTGAACCGCGCGCCGTCATCTATGAGGCGTTGATATTCAAGTAGAGAGTTTTTCGCGTTCGACCGCAATTCCGGGTCCGGTTCTTGGATTTGCGCACCGGACAATTCCGCAAAGAGAACCAGTACGGCAAACGCGAATGCCGCAGGACCCAAGCGCCGGAATAAATGATTTTTCCAAGTGCCGCCCATTTACCGGTCTTTCGATTGAAATTTGGGAAAGCTTGGGGCGGCTAAGAATTCCGAACCGGCGGTCACTTGATTTGTCAAATTTCCCCGGCTATTGCCTTGAAAATACAGCAGACCGGGAACGACGACGGTGGATTGGCCGGCGAATGCATCAGACGGCGCCGCGTTGGTGGAAATCTGATCGTATCGGTTCAATATGTCCCGCACTTCGAATTCGCTTATCAGCAAGTCGTCGTCACCTGAATTGTTCGCTGCACGATTGGGTTTGTTCTGTTTGCTGTCCCGTTCCTGATTGACGGTAACGCGAACGTCGTTGCCGGCCGCTTCGACGGCGGCGATCAAGGAATCGTCGCCACGTGCGATTGGCACGTCGCCAATTTCGGTTGGAAGCGTGACCTTGCCGCGAACCGTAGCAGGATTGCGCGGCGCGAGATTTGCTTTCTTGACCTTGATACCGGTATTGGCAGGATTAAAATCTTTGGCGATGCCGCCCGTTTCGACACGAATCGTGTCCAGTTCGCCACTATTCAGGTTCGAACCTGAATTTGGCGAAGCGCAGCCGCTCTTGCGGCAACCATTCACCAAATGACTCTGTCCAGCCGGCATATCTGTCGCAGCCGCTGCGGCGCTTCCTCTCAGGCCACCCACGGTGGTTGTTCGGAGATTTGCGCTAGGGCCGGTCAGGGTTAGCGATGTCACCGTGAGACCGGATCCCGAAACGGCGCCGTTCAATGTCGTCACATCAGCCTTGACACTCGTGCCGGTATTAATGGCGGTTGCCGTCACGTCAAGAGAACCGGTGATCGTCGAGGGTGCGAAGACAATCGTATTGGTATCCCTGAGGATTGTGTTCCCCGCTTGCACGACGCGGACGGTGCCAAAGTTGTTGGCCGCAACGTCTAACGTAATCGGGTTCGTTGGGGCGCCAGCGTTAAGGACAGTCGTTCCGTTTAGCCTCAACGCTCTGCTGTCAGAAATAGCACCTACCGTCGTTAGATTCAAGTTTGCCGCGGGCACACCGTTGACACCGCCGACGGCACCGATATTGAGGCTGTCGGCATCGGAGAAGGTGACGGTCTGTCCGGCGGCACTGACGGCGAGGGTGT
>JAJFJB010000034.1 GCA_021774435.1 Alphaproteobacteria bacterium | reverse complement strand
CGGCAGCCCCGTTGTCATGCCGTAACCGAGCCAAGTGACCTGAACCGGTGCGGCACGACGTGCAAAAACGGGCAAACGATTATTGGCCGTGTGTCCCGCCAGATCGACAAGAACCTGTATTCCGTCGGCACGGATGCGCTTAAAGAGTTCGTCATCGCTGTCCCGATACACATCGTGCCAATTTGGAACGTGCTCTTTAAGTCGCGCGGTTATCGCATCGGATTCCGCAACATCGGCATAGCAATTCACGGATACCCGTTGTGCATTGTGATGAACGAAGAGGGACTCAACGAAAAAGGCGACCGAATGATCGCGAAAATCCGGCGATAAATAACCAACCCGTAACGGCCCGTCATTGAAGTGAGGAAACGCGTCAACCGACAGGCTTGGCGCGTGCCTCGCCGACCACTGTTGATGCAGCGCGACCGTTTCCGCCGCATCGACTTCCGGATCGTAACATAAACACATCAGCAAATTGGAATGGAGGCCCGAATCCGAAGAATCCCGATCGACCGCATGCTGATAGGCTCGCCGCGCCTCTTCCAGCCGGCCCTGATCTTTCAATACGATGCCAAGATTGTTGTAGCCATCCGGCGAATTCGGCAAATGGGCAATTGCCTTGCGGTGTGCCGCTTCAGCCTCGGACAGCTGTCCTTCGGCAGCCAATGCAGCACCAAAATGCGTCCAAGCCGCGCCGTCGTCCGGATGCTCCTGCAAGAGCCGTTCGAAACATTCAATTGCCGCCGCAATGTCACCGGATTCTTGCAGTGCAACACCTAGATTTCCTTGGGCTTCCATATAGTCGGGATTGAGCTCGAGCGCTTTGCGATAGCACGCGATTGCGCGAGCATAATCGCCGCCTCCCCGTAGCACATTGCCATAATTGTTATGAATTTGCGGGATTTCCGGCGAAAGAGAAAGCGCGCGGCGCAATATGCGTTCCGCTTCTTGCGCATTGCCAGACTTGGCGAGCGCAACGCCATACTCATTCCAGATAATGCCGGACCCAGGTTGCGTCTCGGCCGCCATTCGTAAATTCGACAGCGCATCCGTCAGATGGCCCAACGACATCTGGATCGAACCAAGCCTGGCGCGCAGCATGAAATCGCCAGGTGCCGCGGTCAGTGCCGCCCGTGCATGTTTTTCAGCGGATTCCAAGTCGCCAGCAGCGAGCGCAGCGCGCAATTGATCCTGAGGCTCCATTCACTCATTCTTCTAGTCTTTATTGAGGACCAACCTATACCATTCCGACCGGAATGGCGCAGCAGCAGGAGTGGAAACATGAAAATCACGGGAATTGAAACAATCGCCCTGGATATCCCCTTCAGTCATGGCGGCGACCCTTACGGCTGGGGCGGTCAGGAATGGAAAGTACTGTCCACTCTTCTCCTCCGTGTTGAGACCGATTCCGGGATTGTCGGCTATGGCGATGCCTTCGCCTACAACTGCCGACACGCCGTCCAGGCAGCCGTCGACCACATGATCGCGCCAATCGCGATTGGTCACGACGCGGGCGATATTTCCGGCCTCAATCACGCGCTGCAGAAAGCACTCCACCTTTTCGGGCGTTACGGCGTGACAATCTTTGCCTTGTCAGGGCTTGATATCGCTCTCTGGGACATCGCCGGAAAAGCGGCGGGGCAGCCACTTCACCGTCTTCTCGGCGGCGCGACGCGGCAAACCATCGACGGTTATGCGAGCCTGTTCCATTACCGCAATGCCGATAGAGTTGCCGAGCGCTGCCAAGCGGCTCTGGATGATGGCTTCACCCGGATCAAATTACATGAAACCGCAGAGCCCGAAGTCCGCGCCGCACGTGAGGTGACCGGGCCCGATATTCCGTTGATGGTTGACACCAATTGTCCCTGGACGCCGGCACAGGCCCGCGAAGCGGCCCGCACCTTGAAACCCTATGATCTTTATTGGCTGGAGGAACCCATTTTCCCGCCGGAGGATTATCCGGCGCTGGCGCGGCTTCGGCGCGAGAGCGGTGTTCCCATTGCCGCCGGTGAAAACGCCTGCACCGCGTTCGATTTCCGCAACATGTTCGCGGCAGGTGCCGTAGATTATGCGCAACCCAGCGTCACGAAGGTCGGCGGCATTACGGAATTTCGGAAGATTGCTGCAATGGCGGAAACAAGCGGTGTGACGGTTATGCCCCACTCACCTTATTTTGGCCCGGGGTTTCTGGCGACACTGCATCTAATGGCCGCGCGTGCGCCGGAAGGTCTGGTCGAGAGGTTCTATCTGTCGCCCCAGGCGACACTGTATGGTGACCTGATTGAACCTGTTGCAGGCGCTTTTCGTGTCCCAGAGGAGCCCGGTCTGGGTGCCGACCCCGACGCGTCGGTCATTGAGCAGTTTCGAGTGGCCTAAGGCCTGGAAATTCTCAAATCAGCTGCCAAACAGCGTAAACGACAAGAGACCATATAGCTAGGCTGCCACACGCAATTGCAGCGGCCGCTTGTAGCCAGTTCATCCCCGGATTGGGCCGATACTCTTCGACGACGACCGGCGTCAGTTCAGGATAACCCATTACACTCATGACTTTCGCCTCCTTCGGCTGTGCGGAGCCCTAATCCGCATACCGATAACTTACGGGCAAACCATTAAGCGAAAGTTAATGCAAGTTTTAGCCAATATTGTTCCAGATTAGACCAAACTCACCTGCTGACACGAAGGTTGATAAGTTCTTCCGCGATGTCCCGAAACGCTTGGTCCAGCGCAGTGCCATTGCCTGAATCAAAATACTTCCCAGGGTCGGTCGCACAATTTCTGTAAATCGACTTGGTGGTTTCGTTATTCAGGCTAAAGGTGATCGTATAGATTATAATACCCGCGGCTTTCATGTTGGTGCAGACTTCGGATAGCCTGTTATTGAGTATTGTTTTTGCCGCGCTCTTGCTCGTCGTTCCAAGATTCCCCGCTGACACCCGCTCATAAGCCGTGTAGTCGGATTGAAAATATCCATTGACACCATCGGTCATTAGGATGGCGACCTTGTCAAAGCCGGGCGTGTCGTAGGGTAAGGCATCCGTATAAGGTGCCTCTGGTGACAATACGCGCCACCCCCAAACCATACCGACATTACTGAACGTTCCCCCCCGGCACCACGCTTCCATGGCCGAAACCGCACTATCAAGCACCGTTTTATCGTTGGTCAAAGGTGTAACCGGCGTCGGGCACCCGAGATTGGGGCCGGTACTGTTATTACATAATGCCGGATTCATATCAGCAGTTGGCCAAACGTTATCGGAGGCAGATTCAAATAGGAACCGAAACCACTCATGCCCCCCGCCACCGGGGTCGTCACGCACATCGTCGGGATAGGACCGGGCCAAAACGCAGCCATTCCATTTTTCATCGTCGCTTGGGTCGAATTCAGATGGATCGACACCACTGACGACACTCAATGCCGCAGCGCCCAAATTTACGGACGAAGAATAGGGAACGATTCCGACTCTCAAGTTCGATTGCAGTTCGGGAACTTCAAACAAAACGTCGACAAGGCTTTGCGACGCCTGACGCAGCGCGGCGAGCTTGCTGCCTTTCATCGACCCGGTGTTGTCCAGGATCAGCGCAACTTCCAATCCCTTACGCAACACCTCGGCGGCGGCGGCAACGGTGATGTCTTCTTGTCCGATTAGCCGCAGCAATGTCGGTTCAAGCGTCACCGTCCCCGTAACCCGAATAACACCACCATTAACTGTTAAGTTGGGGGTCGATGGCGTTCCCGGTAGTTCCGGCCGGTAATTTGCCGAAAAATACTGTTCGGCAATCGCTTGCATTTGCGTTTCGGTTTCACCCGCAGCGCCGGCGGCGAGTCCCGCGGCATCAAGCGCGAATGCGAGACGAGTCCGCGCCATATACGCGCGGGACAAGTCGACAGCCGCGCCGACGCCAATGACGATCGGAACCGTCGCCAAGGCCCACAGAATAATCACGGCACCGCGTTGCGATCGAAAAACACCGCAAAGCAGGTGCACGAAATAGGAGGTCACTTTATCCAGCCAGACCATGTCGAGCCTCTCCAATTTATTCTCGCGTGATGGAAGCGCTGCGTCGCGGACGGGCAAACGCCAGCTCTTCCAATTCAAAATTTCCGAAAACAAATTCACCGAACAGCGGTACGTAGTCATACGTTGCCCGGACAATGACAACACTATCGCCGGGCGGTCCCATGCCGGCGCCCTGAGTAACCGCATCCGGCACCGTTCCACCCCGATGGCTTTCCGACCAATCGATGGATGCAGAGCCATCTACCGGGTCGAAAACAACGCTGGAAACGCCAACGCCAAGGTCATCAAGTACAAAGGGTTGCATCACTAAATCTGCG
>JAJFJB010000330.1 GCA_021774435.1 Alphaproteobacteria bacterium | reverse complement strand
ATTCGTTGACTCGTCTGGCTACGATTCCTATATTCCACTCATGGATATAGAAAACGCCGCTACGATTCTAGCAGAACTGGGCAATCCACATCGGCTTGCCACGTTTCGGTTGCTCGTTCGCTCGGGTCCAGACGGATTGCCTGTAAAGGCGATCCAGGATCATCTCGGAATCCCGAAATCGACTTTGTCGCATCACATCTCGCACATGGTTTGGGCGGGAATTGTGACGCAGACACGCGAGGGCCGCTCGCTGCGGTGCCGTATCGATTACGAACGGGTGCGGGGATTGCTGGACTTTTTGATGGAAGATTGCTGCGCCGGGCTGGAACGCCACGATGCAGGGCAAGAGGAGTTATTGGGATGACGGCAGCTGCAGCCGCGCTGGTACAGAATGCGCGGAAAATCGACCCGGTCTATTTAGCGGCAATCGCGCTGCTGATTGCCATCGGCATTATTTCCATGCCGCAATTGGCGAACAGCATCGAATTCCTCCTGATCGCGTTGCTCAGCATTTCGCCGTTTCTCCTGTTGTCTATGGCAGCGGCGGGTGGTGCGCAGGCGACGGGCCTCGATCAGCGCATTTCGCATCTTGTTCAAGGCCGTACCTCAGCGATGATCCTGGGCGCGGCGTTCTTTGGCTCACTCGCGCCGCTCTGTTCCTGCGGGGTGATACCCTTAATCGCTGCACTCCTGGCGGCAGGCGTGCCTTTGGGGCCGGTGATGGCGTTCTGGATCAGCTCACCCTTGATGAGCATTGAAAAATATATTCTGGCTACGGCTGTCTTCGACGCGGGGTTCGCCACGGCCTATTTGGTGACGGCAATTGTTATGGGCGCGATCGCAGGCTTTGTTATGCAAGCGATGGTCAATCGTGGCGGATTCAATGATGTCTTGAAGGCCGGCGTCGTGGGCTGTTGTGCCGCGAACGCGCTTAAGGAAAGCCGCCCGCTGCTCTGGAAGTTCTGGGGAGAACCGGAGCGGGTGACCATATTCCGCGAAACGTCGACCTCTTCCGGTCTGTTCCTGTTGAAATGGCTCAGCCTGGCGTTCGTGATCGAGAGCCTGATGGTGGCTTATTTACCGCCGGAATATGTCGGCCAGGTTCTGGGTTCCGGCGACTGGTGGACGGTCCCGGCCAGCACGATTGTCGGCATTCCGGCCTATCTCAACGGTTTCGCTGCTATCCCGATGGTCTCGCGGCTGGTCGAGATGGGCGCGGCGCCCGGTGCCGCGCTGGCCTTCCTGACAGCGGGGGCGGTCACCAGTATCCCCGCTGCGATGGGCGTCTTCGCCTTGGTCCGCAAGTCCGTGTTCATCGCCTATATCTTGTTCGGCGTCAGTGGCTCACTGATCGCGGGCTATACCTACCAGGCGTTTGCCTGATCGTTGAACTCAGCCGCCCGTGACCTGTCGCGGGCGGTAGATCGCCGTATGGTGAATGCGTGCCAAACTTCGCTCACCGTTCGCCGTGATCAAAACATCCAGCTCAACAAACCGATGGCCCTTGTGCTCGTACTCCTTAATTACGCGTGCAGGGGCCGCTAACCGGTCGCCAACCTTGGCGACCGCGTAGTTCTGAATAATGCTGCCAACGTGAATCCAGGGACCAAGGCGCACATTCATCGAGAGCGCGCGATTGCCAAGCCGCAGAATGAGTCCCGGATGAATGACCCCTTCTTGTGTATAGAGCTCCAGGGGCTCCCGCACGTCGCGGACATAATTGGCATTGTCTTCCGCGCTATGGGTTACGTCGAACGTACCCATGAGTTGACCTTCGACCAATGTTTCCGGCGCGGCGTCCGGCCGGGTGGCGTGATCGGGCAGTGTTGCCGTCGGGATATCGTTCGCGGGCGGTGCGGTTTTCGCCGCGCTCAGCGCGGCTTGGCCAGTGGCGCAAAGCAGGCCATCCATCTCGACCTTGAGGGCAAGCGTGTTTTCGTCCAGTAGCGTGCCGCTGACCGTTGCGTAACGGCCGTCATAGACGGGTTTGTGAAAACGGCACTCAGCGGTTCCGCGCTCCAGCCAGTCGGGCCCGAACTTGCCGACCGGCAGATGGGCCATGTAGGCGTAAACCTCCACACCAGGAACCAACCCGCCCTCGAAGCCGAATTTCTTTGCCACGGTATCGTCGTGAATTTTGTTCTCCGACGCGGCGGAGAGGTTGTAGGCCTCGATCTTATGTTCGAGAGCGGTTGACATGCTCATGGGTGCTTCCTTCTTGATCTATTAATTAATCCACGGCCAACGGTAGTGACAGTGGCGCAATGTCCAGGCTGGTGCGGTTGGCGTAATCCCGCGTTTCGACGGTTGTTTCCATGCGTTTCTGCCCTTCGGCGACGCGCGCGACGGCTTGCTCGCGGTCGAGCGACAGGCACTCGTGGTCCTTGATGGTTTGCCGGCCGTCGATATAGACGTCCTTGACAGCACGCTCCGCGGCAGAATGGATCAGGCTGGCCAGCGGGTCGCGTAGCGGCATCATGACCGGATGGGTGCAGTCGAGGACGACGATGTCCGCTTTGGCGCCAACGGCCAATCTGCCAAGGTCATCTCGCATCAAGGCGTTTGCGCCGCCCACGGTCCCGGCATGGAACACGTCGGCGGTTCGTGCGGCATGTCCATCATGGCTGGCGACGCGGGCGAGTATCGCCGCATAGCGCATATCTTCGATATAGTTGTGCGGGATCGTATCGGTGCCGATACCCATCACCACGCCCGCGTCGCGATAGCGGCCGAAATCTTCCATCGTCGTGCCGTAGCGCATGAACGGTGTCGGGCAATGCGCCACCGCCGTACGGCTGTCGCCGAGCAGCCCGAGATCGGTTTTGCTATGCCAGCCGATCCAGGAATTGTCATCGATCAGCATGGCGTGTCCCAGAATGGTCCCGACACCGAGCAAACCCAAGTCCGCAAGGTACTGAACCGGCGTCTTGCCGTGCCGCTCGAGCATGATGTTGAATTCGACGACGGACTGCGAGGCGTGTGTCGTCCAGGGAATGCCACGTTCCTTCGCCGCAGCGTAGCTGTTTGTCAGCATCTCGTCGGTATTATTGTCGATCTGCACTGGGGAAACGATGCCACTCAGCCGGCCGCACGGGTGCTTGCGCAATTCATCAATCAGTGCGAGGGCCGCTTCGAAGTCCTTTTCACCTTTGGCGATGTCCTCATTGTATTTCAGTTGATGAACGTTATCGCGATACCAGGTCGCGGTGTTGAAACCGGGTGCTGCGAACATCCGCAGCCCGCTACGTTCCATGATGTCGACCCAACCCGGATAGGGAAACGTGATGTCGACAAGAGTCGTGACGCCGCTGCGCATAAGGTCGGCGTAGGAAATTTCCGCACCATGTTTGAGGTCATCGCGGTCAATTGAATAAGCGCAGGAACGCTCATAGAGGCCGGTCATATAATGTTCCGGAACGGAATGATCCTCGCGAATGCCGCGGTAAAATACTTCGCTGGCCGGATGGGCGTGAATATTCACGAAGCCGGGGATCAGGCATAAACCCGATCCGTCGACTACCGTGTCCGCATCGCCGGTATAGTCTTTGCCAACGAAAGAAATTTCGTTGTCGGTGAAAACGAGGTCGCCATTCCGAAGGTAGCTATGGCTTTGTGCATCCTCGTCCCAAACGACAATCCAGTCCGTATTCCTATAATGCGTGGTGGCCATGGGAAAGCCTCGATCCTGCGACGGTGTCAAAGGCATAGCCTAAGGTCACCGGCTAAGGGCTGGCAAGTTTTGCAGGTATCAGTCTTCGCCGTATAACGCGCCGGTCGGTGTTCCGAGGAAGGGTTCCAAAGGAATCTCTTCTTGCTTCACAAAGCCTGTGGCAGGTAGGGCGCCGTCACGGACCATCTCGATTACCGCGCAGACCGAAGCGGAAGTGGTCCAGGCAATGGCAGTGCGCATTTCGCCGGCAACTTCGATGGGGTAGTAGGCGCGGACGAATTCCTTGCGCTGCAAGCGCCCCTCGGCATCGCCTTCGGCGGAGACATGGACATAGACAACATCATCGTCGACGGGCGGTTTTGCATGGGTCAGGATTTGTCCGGCGACGTCGCGCTGTTCCCGCATCAGCAGTTCATGGAAAAAGAAGTTCATGAGCGAGACATGTCCCGGATAGCGCATGGTCTTGTAGTCGAGGTTTTCGACACGCCCGTCGTAGGTTTCACACATGGTGCCCAGGCCACCCGACGTGGTGAAGGCTTCCAGCTTCATGCCATTGACGTAGACGGTTTCGATCCACTCCATCGGCGAGACCCATTTATGCTGGCCCTCTTCGATAACTTCGCAATCGTTCAAATACTCGTTCACGACGCCTTCCGGCGACCAGTTGAAGGCGTAGCCTAGAAGACCTGTCGGGTGCTGTGGTAGTGCACCAACGCGCAGTTTAATTGATCGAAGACTGTCGAACTGCGAAGCCAGATGCGCGCCGACGATCCCCACGAAACCAGGCGCCAAACCGCATTGTGGCGCCATGAGGCCCTTTGCAGTCTTGCTCATCTCTCGGATTGCCTGTGTCGTCGGCACGTCCTCCGTGAGATCGAAATAGTGCAGCCCTAATTTGTGCGCGGCTTCCGCGACGCCCTTGTTCAGATGGTAGGGCAAACAGGATAGGACGGCTTCGGATGGTGTAAGGGCTTTCGCGAGCGCATCGGCGTTGCTGACATCGAGTGCTGCTGTGTCAAAAGGCAGATTTCTTGCCGGCGCAACATTGTCGAACCCTGTGACGCTAAAGTCCGCCTCATGCAGGAGTGTCGCCGCAAGCGTTCCGACCTTGCCCAGGCCGAGCACGGCAAGGTTTCGGAAGCTCATTTCTTAACCAATTTGTCAGGCTGGCGCGACATCGACGAAGTTCGTGTTGTAAGTCGTCGCGCCGCCCGGCGAGGACCGGTCGGCCGACAAAATGTTGGCGCAGCCTTCCGTATCGATACCGTCTTCATCGGGCGTGTACCATGAGCCTTCCTTAATGGAAACGACACCTGGTGCGATGTCATCCGTGACATGGGCCGGCAAATAAGTTGCGCCGCGGGAATTGAACACCCGCACCTTCTGGCCGTTATCGATACCCCGTGCCGCAGCGTCGTCAGCATTGATCCAGACGTCATCGGGATCGACTCGACCCAACTTTTCCTGATTGGCGTGAATGGAGTGCGTCCGCGCCCGCGATTTGGAACTGCAGAGCGCGAGCGGAAAGTGAGCGTCCGGATCGGTCTTTAGGTCAATCGGTGGCAGCCACTTGGGTATCGCCGGCATAGCGCCCAAACCGAAGGGGTCCGGATTCTCGGCCATCGTCGTGGAATAGATTTCGATTTTCCCGGAAGGTGTCGCGAATTTGTGGTTATCCGGGTCGCGGATTTGTTTCGCGAAGGCGACGGCGTCTTCCGGTTTCGGAAAGCGCGCCACGCCTTGCTCCTTGAAGGCGTCGAAATCGTCAACGGCATTTTTCGTGAAATCGCGCAACCATTCATCTTCAGTGTGGTTGTTGTAGCCGTTGATGCCGACGCGCAACGCGAGGTCCGCAAAGATATCGAGATCGTTACGGCATTCGTACATGGGTTCGATCGCTTGTTTCATATAGATCGCGTAATGCTGAGCACCGGCCCAGGGGACGTGCACGTCATTGCGTTCCCAGAAGGTTGTCGCCGGTAGAATGATATCGGCATAGCGCGTCGTCGGCGTTAGGAAGTGGTCCTGTCCGACGATAAATTCGACGCCGTCCAGGTTGTTCGCCATCTTGCTGGTGTTCGGCGCCTGATTGAACAAGTTGCCGCCGCAAGAGTAGATCAGCTTGATATCGGCGGGATAGCCGCCGTTTTTGCCCTGCGCCAGCATGTCGGCCAATTCCGGTGCGGAAACTTTTGAGTCGATCGGGTTCGGTCCCGCTGGCAGTCCACCAATTCCCATTCGTCCTGTCGCCCCGTTGCTGCAACCGGAATTGCCGCCGACGACACCGACATTGCCGGTTATCGCCGCCAACGCATAGGCGGCACGATGGAATTGTTCGCCATGGGTTGTTCGGCCCGGCGCGTAACCGCATTGCAGCGCGGCGGGTTTCGTACTGCCGAATTCAATGGCGAGCCGGCGCAACGTATCCGCCGGGATTCCGGTAATTTCGGCAGCCCATTCCGGCGTCTTCGGAACGCCATCGGTTTCGCCCAAGAGATAGGATTTGTACGAGCCGCCTTGCGGTGCCCCTTCCGGGAGCGTTGAATCATCGAATCCTTGGACATACCGATCGCAATAGGCCTGGTCGTGCAGACCTTCGCTAACGATCACGTAGGCCATTGAAATTAGGGCGGCCGCATCAGTCGAGGGTCGAATGAAAATATGCTCTTCCGCGAGTTGCTTGCTGGAGCGCGTTCGTCTTGCATCGACGCTGACAATGCGCACGCCCTTTTCTTTCGCGTGCTTCAGAAATTGCGGTGTCCCGGTGCCAAAGGTGCCGTCCGACGGTGACCAGCCCCACATCAGGATGAGCTTGGAGTTTTCATAATCGGTCGGTTCGCGTCCGGCCGCTTTGTAGGGGATGTCGGTGCCGAACGTATTGCGCACGGAAAAGATCTCCGCCTCGCAGGACATGTTCGACCACAAGTCCGTGCAACCGCCAAACATATGCAGGAATCGTTTCGCCGCGGACCGGCTGTGCAGCATGGAGAGGTTTCCGGAGCGTGAGCCGTCCAGAATCGCGCCGTTGCCATACTTCTCGCGCACGCGCAGCAACTGGCTGGCGACTTCGTCCAGAGCCTCGTCCCATGAAATGCGCTCATACTGGCCCGAACCGCGCGGGCCGGTGCGTCGCATCGGGTATTTCAAACGGTCGGGATGATAAATCCGTTCGATTTGTCCGACACCTCGAGCACAAGCCGGCAGAGGCGGGTGGTCAGGATTCCAGCGCCTTGAATCTGTTGATATTTTATGAATTTTACCGTCGATGACATGGGCGTTAACCACGCAGCGACCGCCGCAATTATGGCCACAAGTACTGGTGACAACGGTCTCGCCGGGCTTCGCTGCCGGGCGGGGTGCTTCGTACAAAGTTTGCATGGCCATAACGCGCTTCAACCCCATCTGCATCCGAATAGTTCGACTAGTCTAGCAAACTCGCCGGCAAAATACATGGTTGCATGGCGGCGTCCTTCGCATCATCGTCTGGCCCGAGGCACGCCAGCAGGAAGCGGCGGCTAGAATCGAGATTCAGAGGAGCGGAAACATGGCGTTCGACGAACTGCGTCAATACAAAGTAAAGCCGGGAAAGATGGCGGAGTGGCTGAAGGTGATGGAGGAGGAAATCATTCCTTTCCAAATTTCCAAGGGTATGGTGATCACCGGTAGCTTCAAGGGTGAAGAAGACGATTCTGTTTATATCTGGATACGCCGGTTCGAGAGCGAAGCTGCCCGTGAGGCGCTCTATAAGGCGGTCTATGAAAGCGATTTCTGGAAAAACGACATGTCGCCACGTATTCCGGAATTGCTCGACCGCGAGGCGGCGCATATTCAACGGATCGTGCCGACCGCTCTGTCGACCGCGCAATAATCGCGTTCGTTCAGCGCGGATAAAAGTATGACTGTTCGCGCTGAAGAAAGTATCGAAACGCCGTTTGGCTGGGTCGTCGTCGTTGCGTCCACGCTTTTGGTCGCGACGGCGATTGGCTCGACCTATCTGATCATTGTCAGTTTGAAGCCGATTGCGGCGGAATTTGACTGGCCACGGTCGATACCCTCGCTCGCCTATTCGTTGGTGATGCTGGGGGCGGGCATTGGCGGCATCGTCATGGGCTTTTGGTCGGATCGCCACGGTATGGGCGGCGTGTCGCTGCTTGGCGCGATCATGATTGGCACGGGCGCCATCCTTGTCAGCTATACGACGCATTACTGGGGGCTGTTGGTCACCTGCGCCCTAATACTCGGATTTCTGGGCGGCGGTACGGTTCTGTCTCCTTTGATGACCAACGCGACACGCTGGTTCGACCGCCGACGCGGCCTTGCGATCTCGCTCGTCGCCAGCGGGCAGGCCATTGCCGGCGCTGTTTGGCCGAATATATTTCAAATCGGGATTGAAGCGGCGGGATGGCGCGAGACCTGGTTCTGGTTCGGCGTCTTTGCAATTTGCGCCATGCTGCCGCTCAGTTTGGTCGTACGCCGGAGTCCGCCGACGCCTATCTTACCCACCGGTGGCGGTCTGGGCGGCGCCATTTACGATATAAGTTCATCACCTAAGCTTGTCCTGGTTTTGCTGGGCCTGGCGATCATCGGGTGCTGTGTCGCCATGGCTATGCCGGCGGTCCACCTTGTCGCGATGTGCAGTGATTTGGGTTTCGGTGCCGTGAACGGTGCCCGGATGCTGTCTTTCCTGCTGGCCTGCTCGTTCGCGAGCAGGCTTGGTTTCGGCTGGTTGTCGGACCGGATCGGTGGGTTAAAAACAATCCTTATCGGTTCGACCCTGCAAGTGATCACGCTATCGACCTATATCTGGGTCGATGGCCTTTTTAGTCTCTATGTCCTGTCCGGCGCCTTTGGCCTCGCCTATGGCGGTATCGTACCGGCCTACACGCTTGCTGTTCGGGAGCTGTTTCCGGCGCGTGAGGCCGGGTGGCGCATTGGTGTAATCTTTCTGTGCGGGATGTCGGGAATGGCGCTCGGCGGCTGGCTAGGCGGCTGGATTTTCGATCTTACGGGACATTATCAATACGCCTTCGTTACCGGCGTGATCTTCAACCTCGCCAATCTGTCGATTATCTGCTGGTTGCTGTGGATGGCGGGGATGCGGGGGCTGGGGCAACACTAGGCTTCGGCGCCATCCGCGACAGCTTTGCCTCCCGATGGGCGATGTAAGTGGCGCTGCCGACAATGATGATGGAGCCAACGATTGTCCAACTGTCGGGGGTCTCGGCAAATACGTAATAACCGAGCAAGGCTGCCCAGACGAGCTGCAGGAAGGATATTGGCTGGGTCACCGTAATCTCGGCGGCCTGATAGGCGCGCGTGAGCGCATAGTGGCCAAGCGTTGCGAGGGATGCGGTCGCGAAGAGCCACAGTAACTCTTCCCAGGTTGGTGTCCGCCACGTGGCGATAGCAAAGGGCAGCAACGTAATCGTCACGAATACGGCCATTAGCGCGACAATGGAAGCGCTCGATTCCGTTTTGGTTAGACTCTTGGACACCAGCATGGACGCGGCAAACAAGGGTGCTGCCGCGACCTGCGCCAAGGTGCCGAGCTCGACCGAAATAAAGCCGGGCCGGACGATGACCAGTGTACCGACCACCCCCAACAGAACGGCAATCATGCGGCGGATTCGGAACCGCTCGCCGAGAAAGATAGCAGCTCCGATGGTTACGAAGATCGGCGTGGTATAGCCCAGCGCCGTCACTTCCGCGATGGGGATACGGGCCATGGCGAAGAACCACAGCATGACGCCGATCCCATGTACGAGCCCGCGCAACGCATGCAGACCGATGCGGGGCGTAATCACCTCATGCAGTTTCAATCGTAAAAGGAATGGCAACATGAGCAGGATGCCGAAGGCGTAACGGATGAACGCGGCCTGGGGCGCGCTCATGTCGCTGCCAAGATGGCGTACGATCCCTGTCACGCCCACGAAGAGCACGGTCGTTATCAGCATCCAGCCCATGCCCTTTGCAAGGCTGCCGGTGCTTTCTGTTTGGCTGGTCTGATCCGCCATGCAGGCTTCTAACACGGATATATTAAAGAACCACGACGCGAATCACGCGGCTCAGCTATGCGTTTGTGGCGGAGCGCTATTTCCAATCCATGACAATGCGGATTGCTTGCTCCAGTCGCCGGGTATCGGGCAGAACTTCCTCTTCGATATGCTGACCAAACGGTACTGTAACGTCAGCACGCGTAACTCGTTTGATCGGTGCTTTCAGCTCTCGGAAGCAGTTTTCGGCGATGAAGCTGGATATTTCAGCAGCAAATCCGCAACTGCGGTGGGAATCGTCGAATATGACGACCCTTCCGGTTTTTGCGACCGAGGCCGCAAGGCCGGCACGGTCCAACGGCAAGAGGGATCTCGGATCCCATACTTCGATGCCGAGGCCTTGTCGTGCGAGAATGTCTGCGAGGGCGAGTGCATCGCCGACCAGGTGACCCGTGGCGATGACGGTAACATCGTGCCCTTCCCGTTTAATCGCGCCTTGTGCGAGAGGAATGGCATAAGCTTCTTCGGGAACCGGACCTCGGCTTGTCATCAGGCGCACGGGTACGAAGATGGCGACGGGATCGTCTTCACGGATCGCCGTGGTCAGCAGTCCCTTTGCATCGGCGGGGCTGGACGGCATGACCGACTTGATCCCCGCATGGATCAGATAGGGATAAGGGTTGTCCGAATGCTGTCCGGCCCGTCCGCCACTGGCACCGCAGCCCATGACCATATAGGTCGTGGGGATATGCGCCTGGCCGCCGAGCATGAGAGGCAGTTTTGCCGCTTGATCGACGAGTTGATCGAAGGCGGGAAAAATCAGCGACGATACCTGGTAATGGATGATGGGACGGCCTCCGGCAAGGGCCGCGCCTGTGCCGATACCCGTCATTGCGGATTCCGAAATCGGCAGATCGATGACACGATCATCGCCATAGGCATCCTGGAGACCGCGCATTTCGCCCCGGCCCTGACCGCGAATATTCTCGCCAAAGATGACAATGGTCTCGTCGCGCGCCATTTCCTGAGTCAGCGCCTCGTTCAGGGCTTCAACGAAGCTCAATTTGCGGGTCATTCCGCCACACCCGCCGGAAAGCCGGGATAGGTTTGCGCGTACATGTGGTCCAACGCCGTACTCGCACTAGGAAACGCACTTTCCCGGGCGTTCGCGATTGCACTTTCAATTTCGTTGTCGATTTCTGCGTCGATCGTCGAGCGATCACTCGATGCCCAGCCTTCATCGGCGTCAAGTTGTGCGGCGGTGACGGTTAACGGGTCACGTTCTCTCCATCGTTCGATTTCCGCTGCGGTACGGTAGGTGAGATCGGACCCGCGCAACGCGGTGTTATGCGCTTCAAACCGGTAGGTCCGGCATTCGAGGAAACTCGCTCCCTTGCCAGCGCGGGCGCGCTCGACCAACCGTGTCGCGGCGTCACGGACGGCGGCGGCGTCCATGCCATCGACGGTTTCTGCTTCGAGGCCAAAACCCGCGGCACGGTCGGCCAATGATCCGCGCACCATGTCCGTGATTGGCGAGGTGATGGCGTAATTGTTGTTTTCACACACGAAGACGACGGGCAAATCCCAGATGGCCGCGATATTGAGGGATTCCAGAAGCACGCCCTGATTCATCGCCCCGTCTCCGAAAAAGGGGACAGCGACAAAGGGGTCGTCCCGGTTTTTGAACATACGCGCCGCGCCGCAGGCCATCGGCGCGCCGGCGCCGACAATTCCATTCGCACCGAAGATGCCCAGGCCCAGATCGGCGATATGCATCGAGCCGCCGCGGCCTTTGTTGTAGCCAGCCTCGCGCCCCATGAGTTCCGCGAACATCCGCATCGGATCGCCGCCCTTTGCCAAGATATGTCCGTGGCCCCGATGGGTCGATGTCGTGACATCCTTCTCGACGAGGGCCGCCGATACACCAACGGCGACCGCTTCCTCTCCAATATAGAGATGCGCGTGCGCGCGGATTTCACCCGCATCGATCAACTCGGCGGTACGTTCCTCAAACCGACGTATCAGCCGCATTTTCCGGTACATCGATAGGAGGGAGGTCGCGTCCAGATTAGAAGCGGACATAGGGGGCCTTTTTGTTGTCGTTGTTGCGGATAATCCTAAGCGAATTGATGAAACCTTGATACCCGGGCGTGTTGTGGATTTTGCGGCCTATCGCGCGTGTCGTATAATCCTCTGAGCATTTCGACAATCTAAGGCAGCGAACTCCAAGTATGACCGACAGTGCACCCACCGAATTCCCTCTGCTTTTCACGCCGATTACCATGCGCGGCGTGACATCGCGCAACCGCATTGTCGTATCGCCAATGTGCCAGTATCACTCCGACGACGGCGGTCCGACGGATTGGCAATTCATGCATCTGGGGCGCCTCGCGGCAGGCGGTGCCGGAATTATCTTCGGCGAGGAGTCGGCCGTCGAAGCGCGTGGCCGCAAGACCCATGTGTGTGCGGGAATCTATGCCGACAAACATATTCCGGCCTTTCGGCGGATAACGGATTTCATTCGCGAGCAGGGAGCCGTGCCGGCCATTCAATTGGGCCACGCCGGCCGCAAGGCTTCGTGTCACACGGCCACGAAGGACTGGGCACCATTGGCCGATGAGGACGCCGCCGATGGCCTTCCGCCCTGGCAAGGATTGGCGCCCAGCGCTTTGGATCAACTGCCCCGGCGGTTCCTGCCGAAGGCGATGGATGCGGATGATATCAAAGCGGTACTCGACGCCTGGCGCGAGGCCTGCCGCCGCAGCATCGATGCCGGTTATGATATTTGCGAAATCCACGGTGCGCATGGCTACTTGATCCACCAATTCCTCTCGCCGGTCAGTAACCATCGCAACGACGCCTATGGCGGCGACCGCGAAGGGCGGATGCGGTTTGCGCTTGAAGTGGCGGAAGTGGTGCGTGACGCGTGGCCGAAAGACAAGCCGGTCTTCTTCCGGGTGTCGGCGGTCGATGGCGAGGGCGGGTTGTGGAACCTTGACGACACGGTGGCACTATCTAAG
>JAJFJB010000329.1 GCA_021774435.1 Alphaproteobacteria bacterium | reverse complement strand
ACAGTCAAGGTTTCTGACGACGATTTCGACAATAGCGTTCTCGAGTCGGGACAACCGGTTCTCGTGGATTTCTGGGCAGAATGGTGCGGACCATGCAAAATGATCGCGCCGGCTCTGGAAGAAATCGCTACGGATATGGGCGCAAAGCTCAAGGTTGCAAAACTCAACATTGATGACAACCCCCAGACGCCGGCGAAGTATGGCGTCCGCGGAATTCCGACCCTAATGATCTTCAAGGATGGCCAAGTCGCCGCGACTAAAGTCGGTGCGCTGGCGAAATCCCAACTGGAGCAGTGGGTCGAATCAGTCGTTTAAAGACCAGTAAATCTAACGCATTAGACCTCGCCGCTTGCGGCGAGGTTTTTTGTTGGCATCACAAAATTCAAGCATTTTGCGCAAGGATAGTCCCCGCCAAATAGAGCGAACCGCAAATCAAAATTCTTGCCGGAGCAACTTTATTTTGAATAAGCGACAGTACCGCCGATTCGATGGATTCGGCCGGTTCGGACCGTAAATAGACCTTTCGTGCGTCTTTAGCGGCCTGTACGGCCGTCACGCTCGCTTCCTCTCCCGGTATCGTTACAGCGCAAGAGGCGCGCACGGCGGGCGCGACCGGCCCCAAGAATGCCTGTAGATCTTTTGTATTCAGCATACCAAAGATCAAATCCAGTGGCTTTTCGCCCCAATCCTTCGCGGTTTCAGCCAAAACAACGCCGGCCGCAGCGTTATGCCCGCCATCCAGCCAAAGCTCCCAACCTGACGGTAACAGGTCAACCAAGGGCCCTCGTGTCAATTGCTGCATCCGGCCCGGCCAGACCACTTTCGTGAGGCCCTCAGCGATCGCAGCACTGGAAATGCCAAACCCGGTCAGGTTCTCGGTGCAGGCGACAGCCATACCGGCGTTGTGAAATTGATGCGCGCCGAAGAGGGCGGGCGCCGGAAATTGCCGGATCTTCGAGCCATATCGCACGCGTATTCCCTCAACGCCGCCCGAAACACCCCATTCCGCTCCGTGGCGCACCAGGGACACACCGGCTTTCGCCGCCTGCTCGGCAATGACGGCGGCGGCCTCGGGCGCTTGCTCTCCGATAACGGAAGGCGCGCCCGACTTCTGAATTGCTGCCTTCTCACTTGCGATGGCAGCAAGTGTCGGTCCCAAAAACTGAACGTGATCCATCGAAATTGGCGTAATCGCCGTCAAAATTGGCCGATCAACCACATTGGTCGAGTCGAACCGACCCCCGAGGCCGGTTTCAAGCAACAAAATATCGGCCGGTTTTTCCGCAAATGCTCGGAACGCGGCGGCCGTTGTGATCTCAAAGAAAGTGATCGGCCGCCCTTCGTTGAGTATCTCGCAATAACCCAGAAGCTGGGAAAGGTGGGTTTCGGAAATCAACTCCCCTGCCAGCCGGATGCGTTCGTTAAATCGAACGAGATGTGGCGAAGTGTAGGTATGAACCCGGTTGCCCGCGGCTTCAAAGATTGCGCGAAGGAACGCGATCAAAGACCCTTTACCGTTCGTCCCCGCGACATGAATGACCGGAGGCAGCCGGTCCTGCGGTCTTCCCAAGCGTTCCAGCAGGTCCAACGTTCGGCCCAAAGAAAGGTCGATTTTCTTTGGATGCAACATCATCAATCGCGACAGGATAGCGTCGCTGCTGCGCGGATCCATTGATTGGGAAGACATGATCAGCCAGCGGGCGGTGCCGTTTCATCCGACGGCTCGGCATCTCCAGCTAATGGAATTTGCAATGTTTCGTCGGACTCGCCGCCATCGGAATCGTCGGTAGGACGTGGCACACGTAAAAGGTTGATGATCCGCCCAAGTGTTTCCCGAAGTTCGCCGCGCGAGGCGATACAGTCGATCATGCCATGCTCACGCAAAAATTCCGACGTCTGAAACCCCCCCGGCAACGTTTCGCGCACGGTTTGTTCGATGACCCGCCGGCCCGCAAACCCAATTGTCGCGCCGGGTTCGGCAACGTGAACATCGCCCAGCATGGCAAAGCTCGCCGACACGCCGCCGGTCGTCGGGTCCGTCAACAGTACGATATAGGGAAGACTTGCTTCCTTGAGCTCTTGAACCGCGATAATGGTGCGCGGCATCTGCATGAGCGACAGAATGCCTTCCTGCATGCGCGCGCCGCCGGACGCCGGGTTGACGATGAGCGTGGCCTGTTCGCTAATCGCCTGGCGCGCCGCCGCAACAATGCCTTCCCCCGCCGCGACTCCCATGGAGCCGCCCATGAAGTCGAAGTTCAACAGCGCGACGACCACTGGCAGGTCGTTCATGCGACCTGTCGCGACGATTACCGCATCTCTTTCTTTCGTCTGCGCGCGGGATTCCTTCAAACGGTCGGTATAGCGTTTGCGGTCTCGAAATTTTAGCGGATCATCTGGAACGTCCGACAGCTTTACACGGGTGAAGACGCCATCGTCGAACAGCATGCCTAGCCGCAGATCGGAAGAAATTCTCAGATGATGATTGCAGTGCTGACAGACGTGCAGGTTTTTTTCGAGGTCGCGATGAAAAATCATCTGATCGCAACCCGGGCACTTGCTCCAAAGATTTTCCGGGACGTTGTCCTTATTGACAAGCGCCCGCAATTTGGGACGCACAAAATTTGTCAGCCAGTTCACGTCCGCAACCTGCTGGCAAGGTCGCGTACACAATCATGCACGGTTTCTACCAGCGAGTCGGACGGACGGCCCGTCTCGTCCAGATCCTTTGCGATCCTTTCGACAATTGCCGAACCAACAACGGCCGCATCGGCGGTTGACGCGATTTCCTGGACGGCTTCCGCGGTGCGGATTCCAAACCCGACCGCAACCGGCAGATCCGTATGACGCTGCAACCGCTCTACAGCGAATTTTATATCCGTTTCTGCTGCCGATTTCGTGCCCGTGATGCCCAGTACGGAAACGTAATAGACAAAACCACTGGTATTCCTGAGAACAGTCGGCAACCGTTCATCATCAGTCGTCGGCGTAGCGAGCCGGATGAAGTTAAGGCCCGCTTCTAGTGCCGGCACGCAGAGCTCACTATCTTCTTCCGGCGGCAAATCGACGACGATCAAACCGTCAACGCCGGCGTCGCGCGCGTCCGTGAGAAATGCATCGACGCCATAGCTGTATATTGGATTGTAGTATCCCATCAGGATGATCGGCGTATCACCATCGTGCGAACGGAACCGCCGCACGAGATCTAGGGTCCGGCCCATATTCGCACCGGCCTTGAGCGCCCGTAAGGACGACGCTTGGATCGCAGGCCCATCCGCCATCGGGTCGCTGAACGGCATGCCGAGTTCAATCAGGTCTGCGCCCGCTTGCGGCAAACCGAGAAGAATTTTTTCGAATGTTTGGTGATTCGGATCTCCAGCCGTGAGAAAGGTGACCAAGCCGCCCCGTCCTGCCGCCTTTAACGCCGCGAACCGTTTCGCAATCCTGCCGGAATCAGCCGCAACCGTCATATTTCCGTTCCCAACGCTTCGGCAACCGTGAATATATCCTTGTCGCCGCGACCGCACATGTTCATGCAGATAATATGGTCTTTCGGCAAATTCGGCGCCATTTTCGACACATACCCCAGCGCATGCGAAGGCTCGAGTGCAGGGATAATTCCTTCCATCCGGCTGCATAGCTGGAATGCCTCCAAGGCCTCCGCGTCTGTCGCTGAAACATAGTTGACGCGACCGGACTCGTGCAGCCAAGAGTGTTCGGGTCCAATCCCAGGGTAGTCGAGGCCGGCGGAAATCGAATGTGCATCGAGTATCTGCCCGTCGTCATTCTGCAGTAAATAAGTGCGGTTGCCATGCAACACGCCAGGTCTTCCACCCGTAAGGGATGCGGCATGTTCACCGGTTTCGATACCATGTCCGGCCGCTTCGACACCGTACATTTGCACCGACCGATTATCCAAAAAGGGATGGAAGAGACCGATTGCGTTCGATCCGCCACCAATACAGGCAACAAGCGAGTCAGGCAGACGGCCTTCCGCTTCCATCATCTGTTCCCGCGCCTCACGGCCGATCACCGATTGAAAGTTCCGGACCATCGCGGGATAGGGGTGCGGTCCCGCGGCTGTGCCGATGATATAGAAGGTCGATTCCACGTTTGCGACCCAGTCGCGCAACGCCTCATTCATGGCGTCCTTGAGCGTTCCCGTCCCACTCGTAACGGGAACCACTTCGGCACCGAGCAGTTTCATGCGGAACACATTCGGCTGCTGCCGCTCAATATCGGTCGTGCCCATATAGACGACGCAAGGAAGATCGAACAGGGCGCAAACGGTCGCTGTAGCGACACCATGTTGGCCGGCGCCGGTTTCCGCAATAATGCGAGTTTTCTTCATCCGGCGCGCCAGTAAGATTTGACCCAGCGTATTGTTGATTTTATGCGAGCCGGTGTGATTAAGCTCGTCCCGTTTGAAGTAAACCTTTGCGCCGCCAAAATGCTCGGTCAGCCGCCGCGCGAAATAGAGCGGGCTCGGCCTTCCTGCATAATGTTTCAGATAATCATCCAGTTCAGCCTGGAACGACGAATCGTCACACGCGGCCGCGTAAGCCTTTTCGACCGCCAGGATGAGCGGCATCAGGGTTTCCGCGACAAAGCGCCCCCCGAAAATACCGAAATGGCCCGACTCATTTGGGCCTTCTCGATAGGTATTGGCTTGTTCCATCATGACTCCCGGCTCAATAGGGCGCTATTAATACACGGCGTTAAACGCCATGTATCGCATAATTCACCAAGCTTACAAGGCTGATAAGGCACCAAGGAACGCGCGGATCTTTTCGGGATCCTTTTTGCCAGGTGCTTGTTCGACCCCCGATGATGTATCCACGATTGCAGCACCGGAAAGCCGAACCGCCTCGGCGACATTGTCGGTCTTCAAGCCACCCGCCAGCATCCACGGCAGGGACCAGAACCGACCACCCAACAGGCGCCATTCGAAACTTAGTGCGTTACCGCCGGGCAAGGCATTGACCATATCCTTTGGCGGTTTTGCATCGAACAGCAACATATCCGCAACGCTCAGATAATCGTCCGCGCGCGCCAGGTCTTCTTCATCGGCAACGGCAATCGATTTCATCACCTTGAGACCCGTGCGATTTTTCAACGCTGCCACGCGCGCGGGACTCTCCTTCCCATGCAATTGCAGGAGGTCGAGCCGCGCCGCCGAGTGCGCGGCATCGATTTCCGCATCTTCGGCATTGACGAAAAGGCCGACTCGAGTGACTGCGTCGGGTACCTCGGCTACGAGATCGCCCGCTTGCGATGGCGTCACATAGCGCGGACTGGGTTCATAAAAAACCAACCCGATATAGCTTGCGCCGGCATCGACCGCGGTATGCATTGCGGTGGGGTCGTTGATACCGCAAATCTTCGCCATGACACTCATGCTTATGCCGAAGCGAGCGCCGCCGCCATCGCCCGCGCCGCGGCCGCCGGGTCGGGCGCGCGCGTGATCGGCCGGCCAATCACCAAATAATCGGCACCTGCATTTACAGCATCCGCTGGGCCGGATGTGCGCTTTTGATCGCCCGACAGACTCAGGCTCGGCCGGATGCCGGGCACAACCAGCTTGAAGTCAGGACCGCAGGCGGAACGCACGGATGCCGTTTCTTTTGGCGAACAAACCACACCATCAAGCCCGCTTGTCTTGGCGAGCTGCGCCAAGCGCACCACCTGGTCAGCGGATGATCCGTTTTGCCCGACAGCTTTCAAATCGTCGTCGTCCAGACTCGTGAGAACCGTAACGCCAACGATCAGCGGCCGCTTTACGTTCTGTTCCTTTGCCGCTTCCGTGGCCGCCTCGGCTGCCGCTTGCATCATCGCCGGGCCGCCACCTGCGTGAATTGTCATGATCTTCGGTCTCAATTTGATCGCTGCACGCACAGCGCCCGCAACGGTATTCGGTATGTCGTGGAATTTTAGATCAAGGAAAAGCGGTAGCCCGGCCTTTGCCACCGCGCGCACGCCGCCCGCCCCGTTCGCGGTAAAAAACTCCAGCCCCAGTTTCGCGCCACCCACGGACCCTTTGAGCCGCCGTGCGAGCGCACGTGCTTCTTCGACATCGGTCATATCGAGAGCGACAAAGATACGGTCGGTGGCTTTACTCATAGATCCTCCGAATGCGATAGGCGCAGGGGCGATGTTCTTCTACACCGACATTCCGACAATGGATAGGGGCCACGGGTACCGCCGCATTCAGTGAGCGCCGGCACTCTTTTTCAATGGTTGCGCCGCATCGGAAATTGCAATGACAGCGCCGCCCTTTTCAGTCCGTGCGTCGGCGTCACGCCGCTGCTCCTGCAACGTATCCACTTGCCGCTGCAACCGGTCGGCACGACGGGCGTTCGCTCTCGCCCGCGCACGGGTGCCAATTCCACGCAGCCAGACGAGGAAGCCTCCGGATAGGAATCCAATCCCGAAGGCACCCAAACCAAACCCAAACGCTGGGACTTCCACGGTATAGGGCAGTGGCCAATAACCGAATTCGACAAGTTGTCGATTACTTACCGCAAAAAGCACCGCCGCAACGACAAGCGTTGCTGCGAATACCCAATAAAGTAGTTTCATGAACCGTTTATCAGTTCGCGCAACTGCTTTCCGGTCTTGAAGAACGGAACCGTTTTCGCGTTTACACTTACGGATTCACCCGTCCTCGGATTACGGCCGACGCGCGAGTCTCGAGACTTAACCGAAAACGCACCGAACCCTCTGAGCTCAACACGGTCGCCACGCTCTAGCGCGGCGGAGATTTCTTCGAATATTGTGGAAACAATGCGCTCCACATCCCGTTGGTAGAGATGCGGGTTTAACTCAGCAATGCGCGAGATCAGTTCTGACTTGGTCATCGCGACTCATTCCTTTATCGATTTGCCGGCATCTTATGCGTTCGTGCCGGTCTCAGTTTCATTCCCTGTTTCCGTAGAGCTCTCGCCACTACGGATTGTGAGCGTGCCAAAGCTATCGCCGCCCGTCAAGCAACAAGCCCTGAATTTTAAAGGGTTTTCTTCGATTTTTCCGATTCAAAAAAAAACCGGCGCTAGAATGCGCCGGTTTCTCGTATTACTGCAATTAGGATTCGGTGTTTTCAACCCCCGAATCCGCATCACCGTCATCGTCTGAAGTGGTTTCTTCCGCTTCCCGCTTGGACTGCAGTGCGGCTCCAAGAATGTCACCAAGCGAGGCTCCAGAGTCGGAACTGCCGTAATCCTTCATCGCTTGTTTTTCTTCCTCGATTTCCTTGGCCTTGACCGACAAATTCAGCTTGCGGCCAGCCTTGTCGACCATCGTGACGCGGGCATCGACCTTTTCGCCAACCGCAAACCGGTCGGGACGTTGCTCGGAACGATCGCGGGACAAGTCAGATTTGCGAATGAACCCGGTCATAACGTCGTTCACCGTCACCTCAATACCGTTATCGAGGATCTTGGTAATCGTGCAAGTGACAATGGAGCCTTTCTTAATCGACTCGACACTGCCCGCAAACGGATCATCGGTAAGCTGTTTGATGCCCAGGCTGATGCGCTCTTTATCGACATCGACCTCAAGGATCTTCGCCTTGACCATGGCGCCCTTCTCGTAGGACTGGATCGCTTCTTCACCGGTCAGCTGCCAATCGATATCCGACATATGAACCATGCCGTCGATCTCGTTCGCCAAACCGATGAAGATGCCGAACTCGGTGATATTCTTGACTTCGCCTTCGACGATGGTGTCGATCGGGAACTTCTCGACGAAATCTTCCCACGGATTGGCCATGGTCTGTTTAAGGCCGAGACTAATCCGCCGTTTGTTCGGGTCAACATCGAGAACCATCACGTCCACAGCCTGGCTGGTCGACACGATTTTTCCAGGATGAACGTTCTTCTTGGTCCAGCTCATCTCGGAAACATGCACCAGCCCCTCAACACCGGGCTCGAGCTCAACGAAAGCGCCATAATCAGTGATATTCGTAACGCGACCGGTAAACCGTGTTCCGATCGGATATTTCGCCTCGACACCTTCCCACGGATCCGCCTCAAGCTGCTTCATGCCGAGACTGATGCGTTGTGTCTCCGGATTGAACCGGATGACCTGCACTTTCAGAGTCTGACCGATTTGAAGGGCTTCCGTCGGATGATTGATACGGCGCCACGCAATATCCGTGACGTGCAGCAGCCCGTCCACACCGCCCAAATCGACAAACGCACCGTAATCGGTGATGTTCTTGACGACGCCTTCCAGTACCTGGCCTTCCTTCAGGTTTGCGATCAATTCGCCACGCTGTTCCTGACGGCTTTCCTCCAAGACGGCGCGGCGCGAAACAACGATGTTGCCACGACTGCGGTCCATCTTGAGAATTTGGAACGGCTGTGGTGTTCCCATCAATGGGGTGATGTCACGCACCGGGCGAATATCGACCTGGCTGCCGGGCAAAAACGCCACAGCGCCCGAGAGATCGACTGTAAACCCGCCTTTCACTCGGCCAAAGATTGTGCCCGTGACACGCTCATTGGCCTCAAATCCTTTTTCAAGCAACGCCCAGGCCTCTTCCCGGCGTGCTTTTTCACGCGACAGAACGGCTTCGCCGTTTCTGTTTTCCATTCTTTCGAGATAAACGTCGACGACATCGCCTACGCGGATCTCCTCGCTTCCGTCTGCGCCGCTGAATTCCTTGAGAGCGATCCGGCCTTCGGATTTAAGCCCCGCATCAATGATGGCGAAATCGTTTTCGATGGCAATAATATTGCCCTTTACGACAGACCCTTCGAGACTGTCCTTGCTGCCAAATGTTTCATTGAGCAGGTCAGCAAAACTTTCCTTTTCCACGACGTCAGTAGCCATATTTTACGTACATCCTTTCAAACACTTACATTTTCCGGCCGACCGGTTGTATCCGGCGGTCTTAACCACATTAAGCGAGGATTTTGCCGCTCGCTCAGAAGCGGTGCGGCGGTAAAATCAATCCTTGCAAGCGAAATTTAATCGGTATGTTTTTGGATGAAACCAAGTGCCGTGGCAAAAGCTTCATCCGGGTTCATCGCAGTCGTATCGATTACGATGGCATCCGACGCTGCTTTTAAGGGCGCCGCCGAACGGTTGCTGTCGCGGGCGTCCCGATCCTTCAACGCCTGCAGCACGCGCGAATATATACTCGCCTCACCGTTGTCAAGCAACTCTTTATGCCGGCGCCGGGCGCGCTCCTCGACATCTGCGGTAACGAAAAGCTTAACGTGGGCGTCCGGGCAGATCACGGTTCCTATATCCCGGCCATCGAGAACGGCCCCCGCCATGCCCTCGGGCGGAGACGCTGCAAATTCTTTTTGAAAGCCAAGGAGGGCTGCTCGAACCGGCTCCAAGGCGGCAACTTTCGATGCTGCAACCGCTGCGGTATCGCTGGATAGTTCGGGATTTGCCAGATCTTTTACATCCAGCGCGCGCGCCGCCTGCAAGGCCGCTTCAAGATTCTCTGGATCGCGTCCGGCCGTCAAAACACTCTGACCGACCGCGCGATAGATCTTCCCGGTATCGAGGTAGGCGTACTGAAAATGAGCCGCGATACGCCGGGCCAGCGTCCCTTTTCCTGACGCGGCGGGGCCATCCACCGCAACGATCATGACGCAATATTCCCATGCGTGATCCGAGCGCCCAATCCATTCATCAATTCGACAAATCCCGGGAAGCTTGTGTCGATCGGGCCTGCATCATCAACGGCAACCTGCTTTTGGCACGCGGCACCAAACACTAAAAAGCTCATGGCGATACGGTGGTCGAGCGCCGTTGCGACCAGCCCGCCACCGGGCGCGGGCCCGCCGCATCCGTGGACGGTGAGGGTATCTTCGCCTTCTTCCACCTGAACACCACAGTCAGTGAGCCCCGTTGCAACCGCCGATAACCGGTCGCTTTCCTTGACCC
>JAJFJB010000328.1 GCA_021774435.1 Alphaproteobacteria bacterium | reverse complement strand
GGTTTCGCCCGTAATGAAGGCAGCGTCGTCGGACGCCAGGAACGCGGCGACGTTGGCAACGTCTTCAGGTTCACCCCAGCGCCGGACTAGATTATCGTCATTCCAATTCTCTCCAAAAGCTTCGTCCTCTTTGAAGTCACGGTTCATCGGCGATGCAATCATGCCTGGCGCAAGAGCATTCACGGTGATGTTCTTACCCGCCATATCGGCTGCCAGGGCCCTGGTCATCGCCAGCAGCCCGCCTTTTGCGGCGACATAGCCGACGCGGTTGGGACGGCCCACCGTGCCGGCAATCGACGCCATATTGATGACCCGGCCAGCACCGGCTTCGATCATGTGTGGCAGAACGGCCTGACAGCAATGAAAATGACCGGTCAGATTGACGTCCAGCATCTGATTCCAATCCTCATGGCTGTGGTCCAGGAATGGCTTAATGATGCGGCTTCCCGCGTTGTTCACGATGATATCGATCCGGGCAAACCGATCGATTGCCGCTGACGCCATCGCCTCGACCTCAGGTCGTTTCGTAATATCGACGCCGAGCCCTGTTGCCGTGCCGCCGGCCGCCTCAATTTCGGCGGCAAAATTCCAGATTGCCGCGTGATCCAGGTCCGTGACAAACACGGCCGCGCCTTCTTGCGCAAACTTCACAGCCGTCGCCCGGCCGATCCCGCTTGCCGCGCCGGTAATTATGGCAACCTTGCCGCTGAGGCGCATAACAGTTCCTTTGTTTTGAGGGGCGCAATAAGCCGCAATTCTATGGAGGGAAAGTGTGCACAACAAGTCCCGCCACCCCATCGCCATTTCAGAAACAATCCCTTAAAGTGCGGCGAATAAATCAGCGCTCCTTTGGGCGCGATAACGCAGGGGAAGGCACTTATGAAAATCAAAACTAAATTTCTCGGCGCGCTCGTCGCCGGGGCCCTGGCGCTTGGCGCTGCGGGGCAGGCAACCGCGGCAAGCGTCGTCGACGATATTCTGAAACGCGGCAAGATTATTGTCGGATTGTCGACATTCGTTCCCTGGTCGATGCGGGACAAGAATGGCGAGATGATTGGATTCGAAGTCGACGTCATCAATAAACTGGCCGAGGATATGGGCGTCAAAGTCGAGCTGGTGCCGACGGCGTTCGACGGCATCATTCCAGCGCTTCTGGCAAAAAAATTCGACGTCATCATCACCGGCATGGTGATCAAGCCGAAGCGGAACCTGACCGTGAACTTCTCGCGGCCCTATGCCTTTCTCACCGTCGGCATGGCGGCCAACAAGAAGCTCGCCGAGCGCGATGGTTTGAAGACCGCAGCGGACTGGAACAATCGTAAGGTCACGCTGACGATCAAGCGCGGCACCGCCCCCGGTGAAACGGCACGGCGCAATTTTCCAAAAGCGCGCGTCCGCCAGTTTGATGACGATGCCCAGGCGCTGCAGGACGTGCTGAATGGTAATGCTCACGCCTTCCTGACATCGGAGCCGAAGCCGACGCATTATGTCATCGACAACGCGGAAACCCTCTACCACCCATTTGGCCGGGGACCGTTCGACCCGTCCGCGTCGGCATTCGCCGTCCGTAAAGGCGACCACGACGCGTTGAACTTCTTCAACAACTGGATCCAGTATCACGAGATGAATGGCTGGTTGGAAGAAACCCACGACAAGTGGTTCAAGGGACGCGACTGGAAATCGCGGCTTAAATAACAAGAATTGGCGACAAGTCCGCGGCACAACAGTGCTGCGGCACTCGCTGATATTTATGCCTAGATGACCATCCCGGAGACAGACGTCGTGACCCGGCCGCCCGCTAAAGGCCGGGTGCGATGGTGGAAGTCGAAGCCGTTCGATGTCGCTCAGTTCGTCCTACTGACGGGCATTGTCGTCTGGCTGACCTGGCGCGGTGCCAGCAACATGGACTACCGTTGGCAGTGGCACCGGCTGCCGCAATATTTCTACGAGATTATCGACGGCGAGTTGCTTTGGGGGCCCTTGATCTATGGCCTGATGGTGACAATCGAGATCGCCGCCTGGGGCATGATTCTGGCGTTGATCATCGGGCTGATTACCGCCGTACTGCGGCTTTCCAATTCCTTCGCGGGACGCGTCGTCTCCACGGTCTATCTGGAAGTAATCCGTAATACGCCGCTATTGGTGCAAGTATCGATCTTCTATTTCGTACTTCAACCGATCCTTGGCATCAATAATCCGATCTGGACCGGTATTCTGTGCCTCGCCTTTTTCGAAGGTACCTTTGCTTCGGAGATCATGCGGGCGGGGATCAATTCCGTACCGCGCGGTCAGTGGGAAGCCGGCTCGACGATCGGATTGAGCCGCACGAAGACCTATATCTACGTTATCCTGCCGCAGGCCATTCCGCTGATGCTGCCGCCATTGACCGGCATCATGGTCAACCTCATCAAACATTCCGCGATCCTGAGCTTCATCGCCGTCTTCGAACTGACGACGGAGGCCCGTAATCTCATCGGCGATACGTTCATGAGCTTCGAAGTGTGGTTTGTCGTGGGGCCGATGTACCTCGTGCTGACGATCAGCCTGTCGACCCTCGTCGGGTGGATGGAGCGCCGTGTGCGGGCTCGGCGATGACCATCCGCGGACAAAAGCTCACCTGGATCGATTTCGCGATCTTCGCCTGCGTTGCGGCGGCCATCGGTTATGTCGGATACCGGGTCGAGAACGTTCTGATCTATAAATGGGACTGGTCAGCAATCCCCAGCTATCTGTTCCGCTGGGACGAAGAGACCGGCCGCCTGATCCCAAATCTGTTGATGAAGGGGCTCGCCACAACGATCCGAATTACGATCTGGACGATGCTCGTCGCCTCGATCATTGGCGTCGTGCTGGGTGTCGCCCGAACTAGCAAACGGCTCTTTCCGCGCCTCGTAAGCTGGGCTTATGTCGAGTTCATCCGGAACATTCCGCCCGTGCCGTTTCTGTTCCTGTTCTACTTCTTCATTGCCAGCCAGGTGATGCCCTTGCTTGGTATCGATGAGGCGATCCGAAATATGTCGCCGGGAACTCTTGTCATTGCAGAGCTCCTATTTGGTCCGGCGAACCTGATGAGCAATTTCGCCTCGGGCGTCGTCAGCCTTTCCATGATGTCCGCAGCCTATATCGCGGAAATTGTTCGCGCCGGCGTCATGGCGGTGCCTAAGGGGCAAATAGAAGCCGGTCAGACCATCGGCCTTTCGCGAATTCAGTCGATGCGGTACGTCGTCCTGCCGCAGGCTGTTGCGCGGGTCGTTCCGCCGCTCGCCGGCCAGTTTATCACACTGATCAAGGATTCTTCGCTGGTGGCCCTAATCTCCATCCAGGAACTGTCCTTTCTGGCAATGGAAATTGCAATCTCCGAGCAACGCTTCTTCGAGGTCTGGATCGTGACCGGCGCGATGTATTTCGTCGTGTGCTATTCCTGTGCATTGTTGTTCGGTCGCCTGGAACGCCGGATCGGCGTGCACCGGCGATGATGAAAGGCAAGGTATGAGCGATAGCGAAGCCATGATCGTCATGTCTGGCGTTAACAAGTGGTATGACGACTTTCATGTTCTGAAAGATATCAACCTGTCTGTTCGGCAGGGCGAGCGGGTTGTCGTTTGCGGTCCATCAGGCTCCGGTAAATCCACACTGATCCGCTGCATAAACCGGCTGGAGGAACATCAGTCCGGCAGTATCACCTTCAAAGGTACCGAACTCGACGACGAGACTAAAAATCTCGGTGCGATCCGAACCGAGATCGGTATGGTATTCCAACAATTCAATTTGTTTCCCCATCTTAGTATTTTGGACAATTGCACCTTGGGACCTATCAAGGTTCGCAATACAAGTCGGACCGAAGCACAAGCTCAGGCGATGGAGTATCTCGAACGGGTCCGGATTCCGGACCAGGCGGATAAGTATCCAAGTCAGCTTTCCGGCGGACAGCAACAACGCGCGGCGATCGCCCGTTCGCTTTGCATGAAACCGGAAGTCCTCCTATTCGACGAGCCGACATCATCGCTTGACCCTGAGATGATCAAGGAAGTCCTGGACGTCATGATCGATCTTGCCGAAACGGGCATGACCATGATGTGCGTGACGCACGAAATGGGTTTCGCCCGGACGGTCGCCGATACCATGATCTTCATGGATGAAGGCCGTATCGTGGAGGAGGGGCCGCCGTCGTCCTTTTTCGCAAGTCCCAAGAACGAACGGACGAAGCTATTCCTCAGCCAAATCCTATCTCATTAATGCCCGCCGCCGAGAATGCCGGTTTTGACCTCATAATCGACGGCGATGCCGTAATGCGGATCGTCGTCTGAGTCGACCATCAACTGACCCGCCCGGTTCAGAAGTTTATGACAGTCGTGTGAAAGATGGCGCAGTTGCAGCGCCTTTCCCTCAGCCTCGTATTTCATGGCCAGCGCTTCGATGGCCTGCAATGCGGATTGATCCACGACGCGACTTTCCATAAAGTCGACGATAACCGTATCGGGATCGTTTTGCGGATCAAAAAATGCGGCAAAACCCTCGGTCGAACCGAAGAATAGCGGTCCTTCAATCTGATAGACTTTTGCGCCGTCATCCGTGGTTTCCACGCGAGCGTGAATGCGTGTGGCGTTACTCCAAGCATAGGCAAGAGCTGAAACAATCACACCGACGACGACGGCAATAGCCAAATCGGTCATGACGGTCACGGCGGTCACCAGGATCATCACGAGCGTGTCCGTCATCGGAATACGCCGCAGAATTACCAGACTGCGCCAGGCAAAGGTTCCCAGAACCACCATGAACATGACCCCGACGAGGGCGGCCAGGGGAATTTGCTCAATCGCACCCGAGGCAAACATAATGAAAGCCAGCAGGAACAAGGCAGCGGAAATGCCTGACAACCGCGTGCGGCCGCCTGATTTCATGTTGATCATGGACTGACCGATCATCGCGCAGCCGCCCATACCGCCGAAAATGCCCGTTACGGTATTGGATAGCCCTTGTGCGATGCATTCTTTAGACGCGCCGCCGGTCTTATGCGTGATCTCGCTGACGAGATTCAGGGTCAAGAGGCTTTCGATCAGGCCAATTGCCGCCAAGATCAGCGCGTAAGGGAAGATTATCCTCAGCGTTTCCAACGTGAGGGGCACGACAGGCAAATGAAATTCCGGCAAGCCGCCCTGAATGGAAGCAAGATCGCCGACGCGAGGAACGTCGATTCCGAACGCGATAACAAGCCCGGCAACGACACCGATGCCGACAAGAGGCGCGGGGACAACCGTGGTAATCTTGGGCATGACCCAAATTATCGCCATGGTCAGGGCCACAAGACCCAGCATCGTGGCGAGCGGCACGCCCGTCATCCAATCACGGACGCCATCGGGTGCTTCTACCTGGAACTGGGTGAGCTGAGCCAAAAAGATCACGATCGCAAGGCCGTTCACGAAACCCAGCATGACGGGATGTGGGACGAGCCGGATAAATTTGCCAAGATGAAAGATGCCCGCCAGGATTTGAAGAATTCCCATCAGAACAACGGTGGCAAACAGGTATTCAACGCCGTGCTCGGCAACCAAAGCCACCATAACGACCGCGAGAGCGCCCGTGGCGCCGGAAATCATGCCGGGCCGCCCACCGAGCACCGCCGTAATGAGACCGACCATGAAGGCGGCATAGAGGCCGACCAAGGGATGCACCCCGGCGACAATTGCGAAGGCAACGGCTTCCGGCACAAGCGCCAGAGCAACGGTAAGGCCAGAAAGCAGTTCAGTCTTGATGCGCCCTGGGGTGAAGGCACCGGCACCATCACCGCTGCCCAAATTATCCGTAAATACTTCCAGCGTTGCCTTGATCACGTCAGTCAATTCCGTTGTCGGGAGAGTGAAGGATGGGCTGTTTGGACGCCGCATCCCCTAAACGCAAGATATTATCCGTACCTGCCTATGCGTCAGCCAGCCGCACCGCTTCGGATCCGCTCTCTGTGGAACGTATACAAACCGCCCGCGACAATGATCAACGCGCCAACGACTGTCGGAATATCCGGCAAGTCGTCGTAGAAGAGGTAGCCGAAAAGAACCGCCCAAACCATCATTGTGTAATTTAGCGGCTGTAACACGCTGGCTGGCGCCAAAGCGAGCGCCTTGATAAGAAGTGTATGGCCGGCCAATCCAATGACGCCAATCGTCAGCATTAAAGCGACACCCGTTGCGTCAGGTGTTTGCCAGAAGAATGGACCGACCATCGTCATCGAGACCAAGCCAACCAGCCCTGTATAGAGCACCGTGGTATCGGGATGGTCGTGGTGTGCAACGATTCGGGTCAGAACCTGGTACAGCGCGTAAAGTATGACGCCACCAAGCGGCAGCAACAATAATGGATCAAAATGGGCAAACCCGGGCCGGATGATGATTAGGAGCCCGATCATGCCGATGCCAATGGCCGTCCAACGCCGGATACCGACGACTTCTTTGAGAATGGGAACGGATAATGCGGTTGTCACCAACGGGCCGGCCCCGGAGATCGCCTGTATGTCGGCAAGAGGCAGGTGCCGAAAGGCAACGATGAACATCAGGATTTCGACGGTCAGCAGCAAGCCGCGTGTGATTTGCAGCCAAGGTGCTTGCGAATGGAGTGCTTTTTTGCCGCGGCGGCGCAGTGTGACGCATAGCCCATAAAGCGAAAATATCATGTACCGGATCCAGAGGATCTGCGGTGCGGGATAAAGCGTTGCCACATGCTTGGTGAGCGCGTCCATAACTGCGAAGGATGTGGTCGTCACCAGCATGACCGTGACGCCCAGGCGCGTACCCTCGGCGTCATCGCGCGCGCCGATACCCGTATGTGACATGAGGTTTGCTTACTCGTTAATCCGGCACAGGGATTGTGCGGCGGGGCGTGGAAAATAACCGCTCCACCATCGGAACGAAAGTATCCAGTGGAAGATTTTCAATCGATGGATTTATCGAAGGCACATCGTAACGTGCAACCCAATTGGTTGAGTATTCGAAATAGGGGTGGCCGCGCCATCGTTCGCGGACATTTGGGTCCACATCGGGATGGCTCGCACAATGCACGGCCTGGAAATACATGTGCCGTTCCAGCATCCAGACATTACGGTCGGAAATATAGGGCTTGAGAAAACTTGCGGAGAATTCACCGTGGTTCTCGTTATTCGTCACAAACCCCAAATCATGGAAGAGCGCGACGACGATGTCCTCTTCCGCGGCCCCGTCCTGCATCGCAAGCGTTGCGGCTTGCAAACAATGCTCATAGTTATTTATCTGGTACCCGAAGGTCGGTGCCTTGGCCTGAGCGGTAAGCATGTCGAGCGCCTGCTTGGCGCGCTCTGCCTGCCCATAGGGCTGGCGCTGTTTGTCCAAGAGAGCCCAATCCGCCTGGCGGAAATCGTCGAGGCTGACGGGCGCTACGTAGGTCCATTCAGGCTTGAGAAGTGGGCTCTTTTGTCCTCTCTTACGCGGCTCAACCGGCATTATCGTCTCTGTACGCAAAAGATTTTTGATAGATACCGTAAATATATTCCGCACAACCGATCGACGAGTGGCGCACTTTGGTGCCGGGTTCCGGAACCGGATCAATGACCATGTCCCAATTCGGATCAATGAAAACGGGAATGGAAAATCGCTCCGTGCCGGATGCGTTGATCACGCGATGCGGATTGGAAATGAACCGATTGTTACTCCACCGGTGCAGCAAGTCGCCGATATTGACGACGAATGTTTCCGGGATCGGATGCGCGGTAAGCCAATCGCCATTGCGGTCCTTGACCTGCAATCCACCGATCATGTCCTGATGCAGAATCGTAATGCAGCCATAATCGGTATGCGGTGCCACACCGAACTGGCTTTCTCCCATTTCCGCTGGCTGCGGAGGATAGTAGACGATCGCGGCCCGTGTCAGCGGTTTATCGAAATGCCGGACAAAATGATCGTGCGGCAAGTCGAGACCAGCGGCAAAAGAACGAAGAAGCCGGATGCCAAGGGCATTAATGGTCTGAATATAGTCGTCCAGAACGACTTTGAGTTCGGGTAGAAAAGGCGGCCACCGGTTCGGTGCCAGGATGCGATTGCTATGTTCAATATCGGGGTCGGCGCTTTCGACCTCCCACCCCCAGATATAGCTTTCCTTGTAGTCAGGGTTTTGCGCGCCGGACATTGTCGCTTCGCCGATCGGCAAGAATCCCCGGTGGTAATCGGCGACTCTGACAGTCTCCTTTTCTACCTTCGGCGTATGAAAAAACTGCGCGCCGACTTGAAGTACACGTTCGATCAGGTCCTGGTTGACCCGATGGTTCTCGATGTAGAAAAAGCCGATCCGCTGTACTGTTTCGAGAAGTTGGTCGCCGACAAGACGTTCGCCTTTCTCGCCATCATAAAGCGGCGCGACATCAATAACCGGAATCGCGTCTACCGCAATTTCCTTCGCTTTGGCGTAGGCCACTAGGCGCCCCTTTGATTAAGTGTCGTCCTGATAGTAACCGATCACATCACCTTCGGTCGTCACACCAAGACCGTTCAGCAAGCGATTGGAATAATTGAAATACGCGCAAACCTGATTGATCTCAAGAATTTCGCCATCGTCGCAACCCGACTGGCGCAAGAGGTCGATATCGGATTTCACCATCTTGCCGACCTCGGCGGTGAGTTTCGCGGCATAGCGTAATAGCGCCAATTCCTTGCCGTCGAATATCGTTTCCGGTGTGCCGGACTTAAGTGCTTTAAAAATGACGTCCGATCGGGTTTCATCGGCGATCAACCGCCGCGCGTTCATGAAGTGATGCGTCAGGCTATATTCGCAATTGTTGACGATACTGGTGTAGGAAGCAATGACTTCCAGGAACCAGAAGGGCAGTACATTGTCCGGATTGTGCAGCACGCTTTTGTACAGGACGACATGCCCTTCCATCGTGTGCGGCCGAAGCGAATGCGCCCGCATAACGTTGTCGACGGTTCCGCTCGGCGTCACGACCATATCGTAGACGCGTTTAAGTTCGCCCTCGGCGTCCTCGAGTGGAATCATTTCTATCCAGGCCGACATGCAGGCGCTCCTTCATTTCTTCGGGGGACGGAAAATCCCTACTCATTGTCTATTTTGCCTCGGCCATGCCACGCGCGACCGCGGCCAGGGCAGCGGCACGGGAGGCCGGGTCGCGTATCTTACGGGCGGCGCGGATCGCGAGTTGATGTTTCCCGTTTCTCGCCGCAGCTTGGGCAACCTTCTTCAAGGCGCTGTTACGCGGCGTCTGACTCGCTCGCTGTGTATCTGATGCTTCAATTTCTGGAATTCGGGCAGCCGAATTAAAGCTCCCTAAGATATCGTTAGTGGCAATGAGCGCTTCGACAATTCGCGCCGCCGAGCGCGGATAATCCCGGTCTTGCTGGAGATTCAATGTAACGAGCTGCGCCGCCTTAATCACGGCGAGGGCGCGTTCAGGGTCGTCGCTGCGCGCATGAGCGCGCGCCAACAGGGTGAGCAATCGCACGCGGTTCAGGGGCCCCGGCAAGGTTTTGATGAGAGCATTTGCACGTGTAAACAACGCCTCTGTCGTTTTGGGATCCCCAACCGCAATTTGTGTATCGAGTACCTTCTCAAGGGCGACTTCGACCAGCACCGGATCAGGTTTCGCCGCCATTTTTTCGAGCGATTTTGCCAGTAACGCACTCGCTTCCGTCGTCTCGCCCTTTTTGCCCTTCCATGAGGCCACATCCGCCATGATTTGAGCGCGCATTCCCAGGTAGGGAATATAGTCCGTTAGGGCTAATGCTTCCTTGTAACGTCGTTTCTCCAAAAGAATTTTGCCCATTTCGAACAGGGCATCCGCCTGCGGTTTTCGTTCTCGGATCATACCGGCGGTTTTAAAGGCATCGGCAAGCCGTCCCACGCGGCTTTGTTCGATAACCAAATGGGTCAAGAGTTCGTACCGGAGGTCGTCTTCTCCAATGTCCTTGGCAGACTCGATTGCCAGGGTAAACAAGGTGACCGCAGCATCCATATTACCTTTTTCGGCGATTGCCCGCGCAACCGAACCTAACGACCGGACGCGCCGCTCCGGGTCCTTTATCGACCGAACGAGCAACATCGCACGGCTTTGATCGCCTGCCTGGGTCTCCGCTGCGGCCAACTCCGCCAAGGCTTCATCGCGTCCAGAAAACTTTTTACTTTCGATAAGCTTGCGAGCCTGCCCCAATGTTGTAGCAGCATTTTTGTGATCGCCGACCCGTGTTTGCGCTTCGCCTATATAGAGAAGAAGGCGTGCGACCTCTGAATCGTTATCCTTGATTGTTTTTGTTTGCCGGTAGGCTTCGGCCAAGGAAAGGCGAGCGCTCTTATTAATCCGAACATTTCGTACCGGCTTACCCTTTTCATCCACGGTTCCAGCCAATCCAGTGGCAAGTAGTGACTCGATGCGGAGCATCCGGTCGGGGATTCGCTTCGCTGTCGCGATCGCGCCTTTTGTATTACCGAGCAAAGAATTGGCTTTCGCGATTTCCCCGAGGAGAGCCATCGACTCCGCGCGTTTCGTATCCTTGCCCAGCGCTGCGGTTGCATCGGCGAGTGCTTTGAGGGCCGTTTTTTTTCGGTTCTTGGCAGCGTTGTAATTGCTTAGTTCAAGCAGTGCGGTTGCACGCCAGAATCCATTGGTGATCCGGTCGAGTTCCTCGAGAGCGTCCTTGAGCTGTCCGCGCGAAAGCTCTGCGGCAACGAGGCCCGCGAGGGCTTCTCCTTGCTCCTCTGGCGTCTCAAGGGACAGTGCCGCGAGCCGGACAAGAATGAATGGATCACGCTGTGCCTCACGCGTGATTGCGTCGAGTTGCGCCCACGCGGGAAGCGCCACGCACAACAGCGCGAAACCGATCGCAATACTATATAGCGTCGAACACGCGTTTGAAGATCGTATCGACATGCTTCGTGTGGTACTCGAGGTCGAAGAGATCGTCCAGTGTATCGGCGGAAAGATAATCGCCGATTAACGTATCTGCCTTCAAGAGATCGGCAAAATTCTTACCGTCTTGCCAGGATTCCATCGCATTTCTTTGCACTGCCTGATACGCGTCTTCGCGGCTCATCCCGGCCTGTGTCAGCGCGAGAAGAACACGCTGCGAGTTATGCAACCCCCCGAGCTGGTCGAGATTGCGCTGCATTTGAGCGGGATAGACCACGAGTTTTTCCATCAGTCCCGTCGCGCGGCCGAGTGCAAAATCGAGTGTTACCGTGGCATCCGGACCAATCATACGCTCGACGGACGAATGCGAGATATCGCGCTCATGCCACAGTGCTACATTTTCCAAGGCAGGCGTCACGGCACTGCGGACAATGCGAGCGAGGCCTGTCAAATTCTCGGTTAAAACCGGGTTGCGCTTATGCGGCATCGCCGACGAGCCTTTTTGCCCGGGCGAGAAATACTCCTCCGCTTCGCGTAGCTCGGTGCGCTGCAAATGACGAATTTCGACGGCCAGATTTTCCAACGAAGATGCAATGACACCTAAGACAGCGAAAAACATGGCGTGCCGGTCGCGAGGAATGACCTGGGTGGATATCGGCTCCACGGTAAGGCCCATTTTCGCAGCGACATGCGCTTCGACGCTAGGGTCGATGTTGGCGAACGTGCCGACGGCGCCTGAAATTGCGCATGTGGCGATCTCCGCGCGCGCCGCTACAAGACGGGCGTGAGCACGCTGGAAGGCGACGTGATGCCCCGCAAGCTTTAAACCGAATGTAGTTGGCTCGGCATGAATTGCATGGCTGCGGCCTATACAGACCGTGTATTTATGTTCTTCGGCGCGGGTCTTTAGCGCATCCAGTAGGGCATCGAGGTCGGCGAGCAGAATATCGGCCGCACGGCTCAATTGAACGGCAAGGCACGTATCGAGCACGTCCGAAGAGGTCATGCCCTGATGCAAAAAACGCGCTTCGTCGCCGACATGTTCCGCCACGTTGGTCAGAAAAGCGATGACATCATGCTTGGTTTCGCGCTCGATCTCGTCGATCCGGTCGATTTCGAATTTTCCACGCTCCCAGATCGCCTTGGCAGCCCCCTTCGGGACAACGCCCAATGGGACCATCGCGTCACACGCATGGGCTTCGATCTCCAGCCAGATTTGAAACCGCGTTTCGGGTTCCCAGATCGCCTTCATATCCGGGCGGCTGTAGCGTGGGATCATTCTTCTTAAACTCCGGTAACGATAAATACTTGTATTGCGCGCCGGGGTTGCCCGCCATCGTGCCGACGTATTATAGCATGACGGAAACATTCCCTTGAAAGGCGCGGCTATGGCTACACTGAGCGATGAAGAACTGCAACAGGCGCGAATCGATCTCGCGGCCTCTTTCCGTTGGGCTGTCCGTCATAATTTCAATGTCGGGATATGCAACCATTTCAGCCTCGCCGTCGGAGACGATCAATTCCTGATTAATGCGCACGGCTATCATTGGTCCGAAATTACCGCATCCAACATAATGTTGGCAGACTACGACGGTACGATCATTGAAGGCGACCGTGAGGTTGAGCCAACCGCCTTCTACATCCACAGCCGAGTTCACAAGGCTTGCCCGCACGCCGTTTGTGTCATGCATACCCACATGCCCTACGCAACCGCGCTCACAATGGTCGAGGACGGTCGTTTGGAGCCGATAGAGCAGGGGGCGCTCCGTTTCATCGACGATATTGCCTATGATGACGATTACAGCGGTATCGCCCTAGACACGGATGAGGGGGACAGGATCGCCGCGTCCCTGGGAAACAAGAGCATCGTGTTCATGGGCGCGCATGGCGTAACGGTAACCGGCTCGACGATCGCGCGAACCTATGACGCGCTGTATTACCTGGAACGGGCTTGTCAGGCACAGGTGATCGCCCGCTCGACCGGGTTGCCGCTTCGGCGGTTGCCGGATGAGGTCGTTGAACGCACCAAACAACAGTTTGCACATTCGAACACGGATAGTGCACCGCTGCATTTCGAAGCTTTGAAGCGCGTTCT